>JAQWGN010000017.1 GCA_029238215.1 Flavobacteriaceae bacterium | reverse complement strand
CTTTATTTTTTTGTATGTGTACAACGTCGTGTAAAACATGTTATACAATCACTCATTTTATATGAGTACAACGAGGTGGCAAACTTATTGATTTTTTTTTTAAATTAGTACTGCCTAAATAAAGAGTTGAATAAATTTATTGAAGAATTATGGGATTACTGCAAACCTTAATGTGGAAAGAAGTTTTTGATGTATTAGATAAAGAAATTGACAGAGATGTTATTAAAGAAGGTGCTTCGAACTTGATAATGGGATTTGAAAGTGTTGGGTGAAAATTATTTTTAACAAAAGACACCCTACTTTTTTATTCTCATAATATAAATTCAAAGTTGAAAAGACACGCTGTACCAATCCCCTTAGATGATATATTTAAGGTCGAAAAGTGCTCAACCCTTGGTTTAGTGCCGAACGGAATTAAAATTATTACAGCAGAAAAAAATTACAAGTTCGTTGTATTCAAAAGAAAAGAGTGGATAAATGAAATCAAAAAGCTTAAACAATAAAATTAGTACCACTAAAAACAATACGATGAAGAAATTATTACTCTTATTATTGATTGCGCCTGTTTTAGGATTTGGGCAAACTGCAAGTATTGAAGTTACAAAAACATGGACATTAGAAAATGATTTGGACAATAATAACATCGTAAATGTCGGAGACCAAATTAAGTTTATCATTTCGGTTAAAAATGATGGCAATGAAACGCTTACAAATATTTTCTACGATGATACGTTCTTGGACGGAAGTACGCCTTCAAATTTATTGTCTTTTGACCCACCAAACAATCCACGAACCTTGACTTGGATAGTTTCAGATCGTGGGTCATTTGAAGGTATGCTAAATGCAGGAGAAACAGCCACTTATCACGCTTATTATACCGTCACACAAGAAGTTTATGATTCAGGAGAAGCTACAAACACAGTGGCTTTCTATGGAGACATTGAGGGCACAGATACTCAAGTTGAAGATGTCTCTGATAATGGAAACGACTTTGACGGAAACACTTCAAATGATGTTACAAGAATACCCATGGGTGTTCAGCATGGTAATATGACTGATATTATACTTAATGGTTCAGTAAGTGTTGAAAACAACCAAATTAAAAATGTTGCTGACCCTACTCATACTCAAGATGTTACCACCAAAAACTATGTAGATGAACTTATTGAAAATCAACAAATAAATAATGGAAAAGTATATGTGTTTAGAGTTGATTATGATGGTGAAGCTTTGAGTGGTTCACAGGGTAGTATTACTCAAATTACAGATTATGGTTTCAGTTCGGGTACTGTTAATATCAACCACAATGTAGTTTCATCAGTAATTTTTGATTTTGTTGATGAATCACAACCCCCTACTACCGTTATAATTTATGGATATACTTATGGAGAAGACGGGTCAGATAGATATTATAATGTAGGGGTTCAACCTATGGGTTTAGGTAGTAAAGTTAAAGTTTCAACAAATACTAATACTATAGTTGGTGCTGATGTTCAAACAGATTTATTAAGTAATTATAATAGTTCAACAACTATATTAAACCTTACAGCTCAAGATATAGGTGCTAAAGAAAATATAACCTTTACTCCATTTCGAGAGATTAATGCCCATGCATATTTGTTCTTTAGATTTTGATAATCTTAATTAAATTAATTTTAACGATGAAACAACTATTACTAATATTATTGATTGCGCCCGTTTTAGGATTTGGGCAAATTGGAAAATCATCTTCTTTAAGTGATGAAAAACAAGAAATAGGTAGCATTAACCTTGTGAATGCAATCGGCACATTTAATGGCAAAGCTAAATTGACCAAAGCCTATGGAAAATATCTACTTTCTTTTCAAGACCAAAGCTTTCAAAAAATATCAAAAATAGTTATAGTTGAATTTAGTGCGTCAGAAGAAGAATTTAATTATCTATTTGATGAGTTGAAGAGTACTTTTAAATCTTCTAAAGAAGAGTTTAGAATTGAAGTTGGAAATGCTACTTTGGTATATAACTTATACAGAAAGAAAGAAATGAAAATAACTGCTTTGCTAAAGAATGGCGAAAAAGGTTATTTCACTACAAATGCTGCTGCACTTCATATTCTGTTCGGAAAAAAATGGAACAAAAAAGAATGGAAAAACTATCTTTCTAACTAATCCTAAACTTTAAAAACAATACGATGAAGAAACTATTATTTCTATTTACTATACTATTATTAATCTCTTGTTCAAACGAAACTGCTACTAACACTACTGTTGGTGAATGGTATCAAGGCGATTTAATGGGTAAATCTTTTAAACTTGGTGAACAAAAAAATATTGATTTGATAAAAAAAGCAGGGCAATATTATAATGATATGGATGCTGAAAACTTAGCTTCACTATTTGCTGATGATGCCAAAATATATACATATCAAGGGGAAATGCTTTCAGTAGACTTACAGCTTTATGAATCATATTTTTCATCTTTAGACTCTTTAGAATGGACACCACACGGAATGTCAACACAAACAATTGAAGACAACTCGATTTCAGTAGTATCTATCCCATCAACAGACAAGAGGTATTACAAAGATTCAGAGAACGAAGAGTGTTTCATATTTGAGCGATTTTGGATAGTTGATGGTAAGATTAAAACAATTGTACAGTATAGAAGAAACTTTCCCACTAACTATGACACTTTTCCTTTTTAAATAAATACCACTAAAAACAATACGATGAAGAAACTATTTCTCTTATTATTGATTGCGCCTTTCATAGGCAAATCACAAACTTTGGACTTACCAATTGCAGGTATTTTTAAAACACAAGGCTATAATCTCTTTCAAATGACAGTTCCATCAGGACAAGTTTGGCAGTGGGTTGGTATGTCTACTCATAATAAAGCAAATGTAAATGAATATTCAGCTATTTATTGGCAGAATCATTTTGGCGGATATGTTGAGAAATACCATCTTTTTACAAGTGGTCAAAATCTTACTATTGATTGGGGAACTTCAAGTGACTTTAGCACAGGGGGTGATTGTCAAGATTGTTACTTTACATTTATACAATACGATTTAACGCCTACCGAGAACGAAAAGCTTGAAGAAACAACGTTGAGCTTAAACCTACCTGTTTCAAATATAATCAACATTAGAGGGAGTGATTTCGCTTCATATAGCAATAGCGGGATAGATGTTCCCAATGGAAAAGCACTACAACTTGTGGGAATAAGTAATAATTCAAACAATAATTATGCATCCGCAGATTATGCAAACTTTACTTTGTTTGGATCTGCAGTATATAGATGCGAGATTGGCTTTGTTTTTTCAGAAAACACAACAGTCGCTTTGGCTCACGATACTTGGGATGGTTCTATTTTTTCATTCATAATGTATGATCTTGGCGCACAAAATTTAGCATCTAACATACCTTACCAAACAACGCCTACATTATATCCCAATCCAACATCATCTCTATTAGCACTAAACAGCGATAAAGAGTACGACATAGAGGTATACGATATGGCAGGAAATAAAGTAATGGCACTTACAGGAAACACGATTGATATGTCTCACTTATCTTCTGCTACTTACATAGTTAAAGCGCTTGATAAAGTAGAAAATGAAGAAGTGAGTTATAAGGTTGTAAAGAATTAAATGAATTAAAAACAATACGATGAAGAAACATTTACTATTATTATTGGCTTTGCCTGTTTTGGGGTTTGCTCAAGGAGAACAACGCTATGCTGATGGCACAGCTACTGACCAAGACGGAAACACTTTTTTGTGGATTAATTATAATGGTAAATATTGGTCGATGTTTAATGCAACTGTGGAAAAATATCGTGACGGTACACCTATTCCGCAAGTTACTGATGCAACAGAATGGGCTAATCTAACCACAGGTGCTTGGTGTTATTATGATAATGACCCAAGTAAAGGAAAACTATATAATTGGTATGCAACCCAAGGTATTTTTGATGAGGCTTCCTTAAATGATGAAAGTTTAAGAAAAGAATTTGCCCCCAATGAATGGTCAGTTTCAGATTATGATGATTGGGACGCTTTAACAAGTTTTTTAGTAACTAATGGTTATAATTTTGATGGGACAACACTGTATGATGGTAACAACAAATTAGCAAAATCATTAGCCTCAAAATCAAATTGGAATACAACTCACGAAGGTGGAACACCTCCTGATGGTTCTCCAGGCAATGATTTGTTAACGAATGATAAAAGCGGATTTAGGGCATTCCCCAACGGTAATCGAAATGCTGATGGTACTTTCAGCTCTGAAGGTAGGGGCGCATATTTTTGGTCACCAATGCATTCATTAAACAATCCTTCAAATGAAGGTTTTTTTAGGTCTTTGTGGTATGTATATTGGGAAGTCAACAATGATTATTCTTATAAGAGAACTGGTATGTCTGTCCGATTCGTTAGAGACGCATCCGTCGCATCCACAAACGATTATTCTAACGCAATAACCATATATCCTAACCCAACAACTTCAATAGTTACTCTGCAAGGTGGTAAACAATACGATATAGAAGTTTACACACTACAAGGCAAAAAGGTTATGGCACTTACAGGAAATACGATTGATATGTCACACTTATCCTCTGCTACTTACATCGTTAAAGCGCTTGATAAAGTAGATAACGAAGAAGTGAGTTATAAGGTTGTAAAGAATTAAATTAGTACCACTAAAAACAATACGATGAAGAAACTATTGCTCTTATTATTGATTGCTCCTGTTTTGGGGTTTGCTCAAGGAGAACAACGCTATGCTGATGGCACAGCTACTGACCAACAAGGCAATACTTTTGAGTGGATAAACTATGGCACACAAGACTGGTCAATACAGAATGCGGAGGTAGTAACGTATAGAGATGGCACTGAAATACCGCAAGTTACAGATGCTACTCAATGGAGTAACCTTACCACGGGCGCTTGGTGTTATTATAATAATGACCCCACAAAGGCAAGGCTTTATAATTGGTTTGCTGTAATGGGTATACATGACACAGACCCGAACACGCCTAATAAAGAATTTACCCCTGAGGGCTGGCACGTGCCCACAGACGCTGAGTGGACGGTGCTCGAAAACTATTTGATAGCCAATGGTTACAATTATGACGGTACAACTACAGGCAACAAAATAGCCAAGGCGATGGCCTCTACTACTGGGTGGATAAGTAGTACAGAGCCAGGTTCAGTAGGCAACGACCAAAGCCTAAATAATAGCAGTGGTTTTAATGCCTCGCCGGTAAGTTACAGAATTGAAAACGGTGAATTTTATAGTCAGGGGGCACATGGTATGTTTTGGAGTTCAAGCGAAAACTTGAATTTTAATTGGCCTATGGCTCGGAATAGATATCTCTCTTATAATTCCCAAAATTCATTTAGAGATGCTTCTCTTTCGACTGATAAAAATTCTGGTCTTAGCGTTCGCTTTGTCAGAGACGCGAGTTCTGTTGGAGCTTACGGAATTCTATTAAATGGCACAGTGAGCGCTGAAAACAACCAAATTAAAAATGTAGCAGATCCCACAGAGGCTAAGGATGTTACTACCAAAAGCTATGTGGATAACAGCGATTCAAACACTTATACTCAAGCAGAAGTAGATGCTATAATTTCAAGCCTTCAAGAACAAATAGATGCATTACAGGCTACGACAGGTTCTGGGACAGTTACAGACCAAGATGGGAATAGTTATCCTTATCTCACCTATGGAGACCAAGTTTGGACAGTGAAAAATGCTGAAATGGTAACGTATAGAGATGGAACGCCAATTCCACAAGTCACAGATGCTACAGAATGGAGTAACCTTACCACGGGCGCTTGGTGTTACTACGATAACGACTCAACAAAAGGCAGACTTTATAATTGGTATGCTATTATGGGCATCCACGATACAGACCCCAATACCCCTAATAAAGAATTTGCACCAGAGGGTTGGCACGTACCCACAGATGCCGAGTGGGTAACGCTGGAAAATTACCTCATAGCCAATGGCTATAATTACGATGGCACCACCACAGGCAACAAAATAGCCAAGGCGATGGCCTCCACAACAGGCTGGGATAGTTCAACCAACACAGGAGCAGTAGGCAACGACCAAAGCCTTAACAACAGCAGCGGCTTTAATGCCTTTCCAGAGGGTGTCCGTTACGGTGGTGGTTCAGACAACTATGAGGGTAACAATACGTTCTTTTGGAGTTCCAGTGAGAACAATACAAATGGCCCATGGTACCGCCACCTGAGCCAAACTGTCGGTAACCTAGGCAGGGGCAGCGGGAACTTCAACGAGCAGAACGGCGTTTCAGTGCGTTTTGTTAAAGACAATTAAGCTAAATTCTAGCAGTTGCCAAATAGTTGCCAAGAATTAGTAGCTTTACAGCAGGTTCTTTCCTAAGTCGTCTAAAAGAAAAAACCCACCTATTATGGTGGGTTTTAAGAATGTATAGTGTAGCGGTTACTACCTGCTCCCCCTCAAGGACTCGAACCTTGGACCCTCTGATTAACAGTCAGATGCTCTAACCAACTGAGCTAAGGAGGAATTCGTCCGCAAATATAAACCAAATTGAATAACTGCAAACGAAATTAAGCACAAAAAAAAGCGACCCCTAAAAGTCGCTTTTATACAGTTGGTTTTTCCTGCGTATTTGGCTACATGAATGTGCCTTCTATGGAAATAAATAGCGGTATAAATCATTCCCGTTTGCGTAGATAAATAACCCTAACAACAAAAATATTCCAATCATTTGGGCGTATTCCATCACCTTTTGGTGCGGCTTACGACCCGTAAGGATTTCGTACGTCAAAAATACCACATGACCCCCGTCCAATGCCGGTATAGGCAATACATTCATAAAGGCTAAAATGATAGAAATTAAAGCTGTACGCTCCCAAAACACACGCCAGTCCCACTTGGCAGGAAACAAGCTAGCAATGGTGCCAAAACCACCCAATTGGCTGGCTCCTTTTTTGGTGAAAACAAACTTAAACTGAGCTACATAGTCGTGTAATGTCCAGTAGCCGTAATCAAACCCTTCCTTGATACTCTCAGAAAAAGAATATGAAACCGGAGATGACGTTGGGCGCATTTCTTTAAAGAAAATCCCTATTGGCGCATCCTTTACAGCTAAAACTGTGACTTCTTGAATGCTATTGTTCCGTTCAAGAGAAAGAAGTATCGGAGCATCGGTTTGCCGCTCAATTGCTTGGCGTACTTTAGGCCATGAGCTGATTGCAATTCCGTTTACCCCTACAATACGATCGTCTGGTAAAATTCCTGCTTGGGCTGCAGGTGAATCCGCAACCACTTCACCAATTAATGCAGGCATAAAAGGTATCAAGGGGAACATTTCTCCAGTGGCGAATAACGTCTTCCCAAAATCTTCAGGAATACTAAGGGTTTTCTTTTCGCCATTAGCGCGTGCTACTGTTACCGTTTCGGCACCACGCAAAAACACCCATTTGTTAACATCCAAAGCGTCTGTGAGTTCCTGGCCGTTAACTGTTAATACTTTGTCTCCCTGTTCAAATCCAATGGCTTGTGCTTGGGGCGTAGGATCGAGTCCTGCGATAAGTGCGTCATTAGTAACTATAGTTCTACCCCAAACAAACATAATCATCATATAGAGTAAAAAACCAAGAACTAAGTTAACCGTAACTCCTCCGAGCATAATGATAAGCCGTTGCCATGTAGGTTTTGCACGGAATTCCCACGGTTGTGCAGGAAGAGCTAGTTGTTCGGTATCCATACTTTCGTCGACCATCCCTGAAATTTTCACATAGCCCCCCAAGGGAAGCCAACCAATTCCGTAAACAGTTTCGCCTACCTTCTTTTTAAATAAAGAAAACTTAACATCGAAGAAAAGATAAAATTTTTCCACACGTGTTTTAAAAAGCTTGGCTGGAATAAAATGTCCTAACTCGTGTAGTACGATAAGAATAGATAAACTCAGTATAAGCTGACCGCCTTTAACAAGAAAAAGCTCCATAGATAAAATTTAGAGGTCAAATGTACGGGATTTGTACGAGCAAAAAAACGACTAAGGTTGTATCTTTGCATCATGGGACTTGCTTCATTTTTTCGTCGTTTTAAAAAACTTGCATGGGTTTTACTAGGCCTATCTGTAGTCATAATAAGCTTGTTTTACACAGCATTAAACCCCAAAAAGGTACTTCCGGTTTATCAGCCTGCTATGGTGACGCCCGAGTTGGTAGACGAAAGCATTCAATACGTCAAAAAATTTCACACCATAGCACCCTTTTCCATGACCAATCAAAATGGAGAAACCATAACGGAGCGTGACTATGAAAACAATATTTATGTGACTGATTTTTTCTTTACTACCTGTCCAAGTATTTGTCCCATCATGACAAAAAATATGGCTGCCTTACAAGAGTCGTTATCGGAATATTCACAAGTAAAGCTCCTATCTTTTAGTGTCACTCCAGCTATTGACTCTGTAGCACAGCTCAAACGATACGCCATTAAAAATAACATTGATGACAGCCGTTGGAATCTGGTTACTGGAGACAAAAAAGAAATTTACGCGCTGGCTCGTAAATCCTATTTGGTTGTTAAAGATGATGGTGATGGCGGACCCTATGATATGATCCATACTGAAAACTTTGTATTGGTAGATGCCCAAAAACGCATTCGTGGGTATTACGATGGTACCCAAGCAACAGCCATGGATACTCTATTAGAAGATATTAAAATATTGGTTGCAGAAAACTAATTCAAGCGTAAAAAAATTCAACGCTTTAGCGTACATTTGTTCTTTAAAATTAGTCTAAATAAATGCGTTTAACACTTGCAGATTTAGAGGTTGGCGATACTGCAATCATTGATTCCTTTGATGTAGAAGAGCTTCCCATGAAACTCATTGAAATGGGATGTCTCCCTGGAAATGAGGTAGGACTGCTGCAACTTGCCCCCTACCGTGATCCATTGTACCTAAATATTTCTGGTGCACATTTGGCCATTCGGAGAGAAACGGCAAAGCGAATTTTTGTACAAAAAAAAGGTGAGTAAACATATCAACGTAGCGCTGATTGGAAACCCCAACACTGGGAAGTCTTCGGTGTTTAATCACCTTACTGGTCTTAACCAAAAAACAGGGAATTACCCTGGAATAACCGTTGAAAAAAAACAAGGCGTCTGCAGACTTCCAAGAGGGGTAAAAGCAACCGTTTTAGACCTACCAGGAACCTACAGCCTTAACGCTTCCTCCCTAGACGAAAACGTAGTTATCGAACTACTTTTGAATAAAAACGATAAAGATTTTCCCGACGTGGCCGTTGTGGTTTCAGATGTAGAAAACCTTAAACGCAACTTGTTGCTTTTTACCCAAATCAAAGACCTTAACATTCCTGCCATTTTGGTTATTAATATGTCGGACCGTATGCGTAGAAAGGGGATTCGTATAGATACCGAAATGATGGAGCAGATGCTCCATACAAAAGTAGCGTTGGTTAGCGCGCGCAAGAATGAAGGAATGGCGTTGCTTAAAGAACACATTGCTGCCTACAAGAAAATATCTACAAAACCCTGTCTTTCAATCGATCAAATCGATCCCGACTATTTTGGTTCCTTACAGCAAACCTTTCCTAATCAGTCGCTTTACAAGCTTTGGATGGTTATTACACAAGATGTAAACTTTGCCCGTGTAGAGCGTAAGAGGATGGAAGCGCAAGACGGAAATCATACTCGAAGTACTTCGTTTTTAAAGCGTTTGCAACAAAAGGAAACCATAAAACGCTACCAGTTTATCAATCAAGTGCTTAAGGCGTGTTACGTTAAAGATTTTCAAAAGGCAACTGATTTACGGGGACGACTGGATCGCATATTAACCCATAAAGTTTGGGGGTTTGTCATTTTCTTTATCATTTTAATGTCCATCTTCCAAGCGCTCTACGACTGGAGTGGTGTTCCTATGGATTTTATCGATACAAGTTTTGCGCAGCTTAGCGATTGGGTTAAAACAACCCTTCCGTCATGGCTTGCACCCAACCTCATCGCAGAAGGAATAATTCCTGGACTTGGGGGTATTGTCATTTTTGTACCCCAGATTGCCATGTTGTTTTTCTTTATTTCGATTTTGGAAGAGACGGGTTATATGAGTCGTGTGGTATTTATTACAGACCGTGTGATGCGTCGTTTTGGGCTAAGTGGTAAAAGTGTTATTCCGCTTATTTCGGGAACAGCATGTGCTATTCCTGCTATTATGGCTACCCGAAACATCGAAAATTGGAAAGAACGCCTAATCACTATTTTGGTAACTCCTTTTACAACCTGTTCGGCAAGGCTTCCCGTTTATCTCATACTTATTGGTCTAATCATTCCTAATGAACGGATTTTGGGAGCCAACCTCCAAGGATTGGTTCTTATGATCTTTTACTTACTGGGGTTTGCTATGGCGCTATTAGCCGCTTTTGTCCTGCACAAAATCATGCCTAATAATAAAGCGAGCTACTTTGTAATTGAAATGCCCAATTACCGATTACCCTTACTAAAAAATGTAGTGCTGACCTTAATAGAAAAAACAAAATCATTTGTGCTTGAGGCAGGAAAGGTGATTCTGGCTATCTCTATTTTATTATGGGTGTTGGCGTCCAATGGTCCTGGAAGTACCTTTAAAAACGCCCAGGAAGAAGTCGCTAAAACTGTGGCAGTAACAGATAGTGGCTTTGAACAACAACTCAGTGCCTACAAGTTGGAGCATTCTTATTTGGGTATTCTTGGCAAAGGAATTGAGCCTGTTATTCGACCGCTTGGTTACGACTGGAAGATTGGAATTGCCATTGTGAGTTCGTTTGCTGCACGAGAGGTTTTTGTGGGAACCCTCGCGACTATCTATAATGTGGGTGATGCCGAAGAAGTAACAATAAAAAATAGAATGGCATCTGAAACCTATGCTGATGGTAGTCCAGTATTTACCTTAGCTTCCGGCTTATCCCTTATGGTGTTTTATGCTTTTGCTATGCAATGCATGAGTACCTTGGCTATTGTACGTAAAGAAACGAACAGCTGGCGCTGGCCTGCCATCCAACTTGTGGTAATGACAGCTATAGCCTACCTTGGAGCATTGGCCACCTTTCAATATTTCAATTTATAATATGGAATCTATTCTAATTACTGCTGCTGTTTTTTGGGCCGTCTATTTTTTGGTTCAACGCTTTAGACCTAAAAAAGATGTATCAGGATGTGGCGTTTCTAAAGACTGCGGGTGCCACTAACCTCCCAGAGCAACATCAAGGATCATCATAACCACAAAACCTCCGATAAAGCCTAAGGCGGCAATATCCGTAAATTTATCCTGTTGGGTTTCGGGAATTACCTCCTCAACGACTACAAAAATCATCGCTCCAGCAGCAAAGGCCAAAGCATATGGCAATAATGGTGTGAAAAATGTTACAGCTATTGCGCCAATTACCCCAGCAATAGGCTCCACAACAGCCGAAGCTTGCCCATAAAAAAAGCTTTTTCTTCTACTCAATCCAAGTCTACGCATAGGCATAGAAACTGCAATCCCTTCCGGAAAATTTTGAATTCCAATTCCAATGGCTAGTACCACAGCCCCTGCAATTGAGGCTTCTGGAAGACCAGCAGCAACTCCGCCAAAAAGAACGCCAACAGCCAAACCTTCTGGAATATTGTGCAGTGTAATTGCCAACGCCATTAGCGTTGTACGGTGCCAAGGTGTTTTAATTCCTTCCGATTCTTTAAAGTTTATATGTAAATGAGGTAAAACCTTGTCTAAGCCAAAAATAAAAAGTGCCCCCATGGTAAAACCAACTGCAGCGGGAATGACTTTAATAAACCCTTCTCCAGGGCTCATATCGATTCCAGGTGCAAGCAAGCTCCAAAAACTAGCAGCTACCATAACGCCGCCTGTAAAGCCCAGCATGCCGTCGAGGACAGCTCTATTCATGGTTTTAAATAAGAAAACAAAGGAAGCTCCAAGCGCAGTTAGGCCCCATGTAAACAACGTTGCATAGAGAGCACCTCGAATTGGGGAGATTCCTTCAAAATATGATACTATTGATTCAAACATGCTGACAAATATAAATAATAGCACCTAGTTCTTCATATATCTATACGGTATTTATTTCTATATTTTGTACGTTTGGCTTCGTGAATAATGAAAAGCAATACACGTTTATTTTTGCAGGGGCTGGGGCGGCTACACTTCAGATTTTAGGCAACCTTCTTGAGTGCCCTCAACTTTCAAATGCTAACATCCTCATTATAGAGCAAGACTCCCAAAAGAAAAACGATCGTACATGGTGTTTTTGGGAGCCAAAAGAAAAAATGGAATGGACCCCCTATGTGGTTAAAGAATGGGAGAAGATTCAGTTTTCATCTTCAAGTTTATCGCTAAACAAATCTCTTTCACCACTTACTTATAAAATGATTCGTTCTGAAGCATATTATAAAACTATGCATGAACGCATTCGTCAACATCGATCTATTGATGTTGTTTATGACGCTGTTATAGGGCATCATGAAGAGGATGAACGCGTTACGGTACGGACAACAAACAACACTTATTTGGGTACTTATTTTTTCAATAGTGTTTTTGATTGGGGCCTTGTACAAAACCAAAAACGATATCCTGTTTTACAACAACACTTTGTTGGGTGGTTTATAAAAACTGAACTCGATCATTTTGATCCTACTACTGCTACATTTATGGACTTTTGTGTTCCGCAACTTGGCAATACGCGCTTTATGTATGTTTTGCCTTTAAGTAAAAATGAAGCCTTAGTTGAGTATACATTATTCTCAAAAGATCGTCTAAAGCGTGCTTCATATGAACGAGAAATTAGACGTTACTTGAATACTAAAAATATTCGAAACTATACCATTTCTGAAACGGAAGAAGGTAGTATTCCTATGACTAGTTACCCGTTTTCAAAACATAATACCAAGCGCGTAATGCATATTGGATCTGCAGGAGGGTGGACCAAAGCAAGTACCGGATTCACCTTTACTTTTATTGAACGAAAAGCGGCTTCTTTGGTGCTTTTCTTAAAAGAAAACAAGGACCTCAGCCTATTTGAAAAACGCAACCGTTTTTGGTGGTATGACTTGCTGTTTCTAGATGTACTTGCGCGATACAACAATAAAGGAACAATGTTATTTTCTCGTTTATTTGAGCGAACCCAACTAGCTACTATATTTCGGTTCTTAGATGAAAAGTCTTCTTTAGGTGAAGAAGTCCGTATCATGCGTAGCTTCCCTGTTGGCCTGTTTATAATGCAACTGATACGAAGATTAATGCGTGCGTTCCATTAACCAACGACCGAAATCATAAAACCGTTGTTTATGATCCTCGCCAAGCGCTACTTTGTCAAGTGACTCAAATGCCTTTTGTGTAAATATTCGTACCTCATTTAAAGTAGCTTGGTCTGCCGTTGTGTCTTTAAAAAGTTGGGTGACTGCCTTAATTTTTTTTGTTTCGTCTTTAGGTACTTGATTTAACCAAGCTTGTAATGCTGTTTTTTGAGTGGCACTTCCTAATTGCATCGCTAAGTGTACCAATATTGTTTTTTTGTTTTCTGCTATATCGCCCCCAATTCGTTTACCAAAGCTAGCTGCATCCCCAAAAGTGTCCAAATAATCATCTTGCAGTTGAAACGCAATTCCTAATTGTTCTCCAAATTGGTATAAAAGTTCCGCATCCTTTTTAGAAGCCCCGCCAACAACTGCCCCCATTTGCATAGAACAACCAACCAACACTGCTGTTTTTAATCGAATCATTTCTAAATATTCGTCAATACGAACATCTGTACGTTGCTCAAAAGCTACATCAAACTGTTGTCCCTCACAGACTTCGAGCGCAGTTTTAGATAAAAGTTTGGTTAATACTGAAAATTGTGAAGCATCGTATGAATTTAAGCATTCATACGCTTGAATTAGCATGGCATCACCAGATAAAATTGCAGTATTTACATCCCATTTTTCATGAACGGTTTGAGCCCCTCTTCGCTTGCTCGCCTTATCCATAATGTCGTCATGCATCAGCGTGAAATTATGAAACACCTCTACGGCTTTGGCCGCTGGAAGTGCCTTTTCTGCATCCGTACCGAATGCCTCGCACCCCATGAGTACCAAAACAGAACGAAGTCTTTTACCGCCCAAATTCAATAAATAATCTATTGGATTGTATAAACCCTCAGGCGTTTTCCCATAATTAAAAGCAGATAAAGACGCTGCAATACGTTGCTGATAGGAAGTCAAAAAATCCATACAATAGCTGTTTTTTGTAAAAGTACGGCAAGGATTTGTAATGCCATTATGAACCGTTAAAAAACTATGGAAACTTTTTAGGTATTTAAAGTTTCCTTTAGTAATTTTGTCTCGCTATGGAAAAAATACTTTCTTCTTGTACCGAAATGTTTTTAAGCCTTGGGTTTAAAAGTGTGACCATGGATGACATTGCAAGCAAGCTGGGTGTTTCAAAGAAAACACTTTATGCAAGTTTCCCCAATAAAGAAGCCTTAGTCAGTGCCTGTGTGTTTCGCTTTTTTGGTTATGTGACATCTGAAATAAAAAACATTATTACTGCAGCACGGAATCCCATTGTTGAATTGTATGAGATCAAGCTTTTTATGATGCGTCAGATTAAAAATGAAAAGATTTCTCCACAATATCAACTCAAAAAATACTATCCTCAAATTTTCAAAGAGCTCCAAGAAAAACAGCTTGATTTTATGGTTGCTTCTGTAAGTAAAAGTCTTAAAGAAGGCGTTGAGCTTGGCTTGTTCAGACCTAATTTAAATATCCCTTTTATAGCACGGCTGTATTTCAATGGAATGATGGGCATCAAAGACCAACGTTTATTTCCAGCAGAACAATTTCAACACAGACAATTGATGACCGACTACCTTGAGTACCACTTGCGTGCAATTTGTACCGATAAAGGAATTACCATTTTTAATACGATTGAAAACCACACCTATGCGTAAACACCTTTTTTGCCTCCTCTTAGCCTTTCCCCTATTCCTTGCTGCGCAAGGGATCGATATGGAACAGGCAATTATACTTGCAAAAGAAAATAATCGAACCCTGGTGAATGCCAAAGCTGATATCCAAATTGCGCGTCAAAAACGCTGGGAAACAATAGCCATAGGGCTTCCTCAAATTTCACTTTCTGCAGGATATGCAAATGCATTACAACAGCCTACTTCTTTAATTCCTGCTGAATTTTTTGGCGGACAAGCTGGGGAATTTAGTGAGGTTGTTTTTGGAACAGAACAGAGTGCTAATGCAGGACTTCGTTTAGAACAACTTCTCTTTGATGGTTCATACTTAGTGGGGCTCCAAGCTTCAGAAATATACCTGCGTATTTCTAAACAAGCATTTGTCAAAACCGAACAAGCTATAGCGCAAGCTACCGTGGATGCCTACGTAAATGTCTTGCTGTCAAAAGCACAATTAAACGTATTTGAACAAAATCTTAGCGCAGCTCAGAACAACCTAAACGATGTTAAAGCAATCTATGAAAACGGGCTGACTGAAAAAGAAAATGTTCAACAATTAGAGCTCACTGTTTCGTCGCTAAAAAGCGGGCTATTGTACACCAAACAAATGGCCGTTGTAGCCGAAAATGTTCTCCGTTATGTCATGGGCATGGATCTAGACGCCCCGCTATCCCTTAGCAGTACGTTAGAAGGCCTTGCACTTCAAAGTCAGGAAGAGCTGCCTAATGCCCTCGAACTCAATGCCAATATTAATTTTCAAATGGCGGAGAATGATATCCGTGTAAAAGAATTGTTGCTAAAGCTAGAGCGCTTTAAATCTATGCCTAAAATTTCTGCTTATTTAAGCGGTGGCTATGATGGGTATAATCAATCTTTTAACTTTACCGAACCAGAACAAAACTGGTATGGACGAGCAAATTTTGGAGTAACAATCAATGTGCCAATATTTAGTAGTTTTCAATCACAAGCAAAACGACAGCAGGCAAAACTTGCTCTAGAACAGTCTAAAAATCAAGCTATTGATGTGGCTCAAAAGCTACTCTTAGAAGAAAATAAACTACGCAACGAAGTTCAATTTAACCTGAGCAACGTACAAACATTGGCGCAGAACCTTGCATTAGCAACAGAAATTGAGCGAAAAAACCAACTCAAATTTAAAGAAGGTCTTGCCTCAAGCTTTGAGCTAAGACAAGCACAAACACAACTGTATCAAGCGCAAAATAATTACTTGTCTTCGATGCAACAACTTGTTATATCTAAAAAGAAATTATCGCTGTTATTAAACCCCATAAATTCCAAAGAAAAATGAAGAAGTATTTATTTTACGGACTAAGCCTTTGGCTTGTCGCAGCCTGTAGTACTGCCGAAACTCCTGATACCCAAAAACTTATTGCAGAAAAAAATGTGGAAGGACTACGTGCAAGACAAGCGACTTTGGTAGCACAAAACAATACGGTTAAGGCAGAACTCAATTTAGTAATGGAAGCTATTGACCGGCTTGACACAGATAAAAAACTTTCTTTGGTTACTGTTTTGCCGTTAAAAGAAGCTCCTTTTAAACACACAGTGTTATTGCAAGGAGTTGTTAAAACGGATCAAAATCTGGTTTTAAACGCCGAATTTATGGGGACTGTTAAAGCGTTACATGTCGCCGAAGGACAATACGTTACTAAAGGGGAGTTGCTAGTAACCGTTGACGATGGAGGTTTGGCAAAAACCGTTGAAGTACAGCGTTCACAACTTGATCTTGCTAAAACTATATTTGAGCGTCAAAAGCGTTTATGGAATCAGCAAATTGGTTCAGAGATTGAGTATTTGCAAACCAAAACTGCATATGAAAGCCTTAAGAAAACCGTCCAGCAACTCAACGAGCAATTGGCAAAAGCCAAACTATATGCTCCTTTTTCAGGGCGTATTGATGATATTATGGTTGAGGTTGGAGCGCTTGTTTCTCCGGGGGTAAATCCCTTACTGCGGTTAATCAATACAGAGCACATGTATGTGGAAGCCGATGTACCTGAGCGCTACTTTCCAAATATTAAAAAAGGAACTCCAGCTGAAGTTAAAATTCCAGTCTATGGATATTCGTATCAAAGTACCGTATCACATAAAGGAACACACATCAACACAGGAAACAGGACTTTTAAAGTTTCCTTATCTACTAAAAATGCGAAAGCTCTTGCTCCAAATCTTATTTCGACCATAAGTCTCGTTGATTATGAAAACACAGCGGCACTTGCTATTCCTCTTGAAGTTATTTCCGAAAACTTTGCTGGTCAACAATACGTATATGTTGTAAATAAGACAAATAAAGCTGAAAAGCGATTTATCCAAACAGGACTTGTTCAGGAAGATATGGTAGAAGTCCTTGAAGGCTTGGAACCAAAGGATCGCGTGATAAATGAAGGTGCGCGCTTGGTGAAAGAAAATGAAAATGTACTTATTACAAACGTACTATGAGTGTAGAAAATAAGTCTAGTAAGTCCTTTGGACTTTCGGTTTGGGCCATTCAAAACAGCACGATTATCTATGTATTAATGGGTGTGTTTCTAATTTTAGGAGGCACGGCTTACATAACCATGCCACGGGAAAATTTCCCTGAAATTACAGAAACTACCATTTTCATTAGCACTCCTTATCCAGGCAATACAGCTGAAGACATTGAACGTTTTGTAACCGACCCCATTGAGGATGGAATTAAAGGAATTAGCAATGTGGTTGAAGTTCTCTCGACCTCTCAAGATGATTATTCGCTAGTTTCCTTGGAGTTTGATGAAGATATTGATGTAGACTTGGCTAAGCAGAAAGTAAAAGATGAAATAGACGCTGTTGTTTCATCTGAAGATTGGCCTACGTTCAACAATGCAAAGCTAGAACCCACTGTATTTAACTTAAACTTCTCCGAGGAAATGCCCATTCTAAATGTGAGTATTCAAGGAGATTACCCTACTGATAAACTTAAAGAATACGCCGAAATTCTGGAAGAACGCATAGAGCAATTGGACGAAATTAAAGCAGTTGATATACGAGGAGCACAAGAAAAAGAAGTAGAAATAGCGGTTGATATTCGCAAAATGATGGCTTCACAAATTAGCTTTAATGATGTCGTCCAGAGTATCGCTAATGAAAATACGACCATTTCTGCTGGAAGCATGCGAGGAGGTGGACAACGCAGAACCGTTCGTTTGGTTGGAGAGGTGGCTACTCCTGAACAACTAAAGGCATTTGTGGTTTCCAATGAAAAAGGGATTGTATACTTAGGTGATATCGCTACGATTGCATTGAAAGAGCAAGAAACTACAAGTTATGCGCGTGATTTTGGTACATCAACAGTCATGTTGGATGTAAAAAAACGAGGTGGTAAAAATTTGATTCAAGCGGCTACAAGTATCCAAGCTATTGTATTGGAGGCAAAACAAAACGATTTCCCCGAAAACCTTCAAGTGACAATTTCAAACGATATGTCTTCATTGACGCTAAATCAAGTCAATGACTTAGTAAACAACATACTTTTTGGTGTGCTCTTGGTAGTAACTGTATTGACCTTCTTTCTTGGTTTTCGCAATGCCTTGTTTGTAGGTTTTGCCATTCCGATGTCCATGTTTATTTCGTTTGTGATTTTACAAACCCTAGGCTACACCATGAACACGATGGTTCTTTTTGCTTTGGTAATGGGGCTTGGAATGTTAGTAGATAATGGAATTGTAGTAGTAGAAAATGTATACCGTCTGATTGAAAAAGAAGGGATGTCACGAAAAGATGCTGCCATCAAAGGGGTTAGTGAAATTGCCTACCCCATTATCATCTCTACAGCTACTACCGTTGCTGCTTTTATCCCGCTGGGTTTTTGGCCAGGTATAATGGGGCAATTTATGATCTACTTCCCCATTACACTTTCCATTGTGCTTGGGTCATCGCTTTTTGTGGCGTTGTTATTTAATTCCATGTTGGTGTCCCAATTTATGGATGTAGAAGAAAAGTCGCTAACCCGAAAAGGACTCATTCGACTAACGCTCAGTTTGGGGTCTTTAGGCGTGTTCTTTATGCTTGTGTCTGCAGAAACTCGAGGTTTTGGAAGCCTACTACTTACAGTTGTCGCCTTGTTTTGGTTGTACCGTTATTTAATCAAAGGACTGGCAAATAGATTCCAGCAATTTTTTCTCAATACATTGGAACGAGGCTATGAAAAATTCCTGCAATTTGCCATGCGTGGTTGGCGTGCTTATGCCTTTGTATTTGGAACGATTGGATTGTTATTTACTTCTTTTATTTTGGTTGGAGTTGCAAGTCCAAAAGTGGAGTTTTTTCCAGACAATGAACCAAGTCAAATTATTGTTTATATAGAATACCCGCAAGGAACAGATATCGATAAAACCGATACAATAACCAAAGCTATAGAGCAGGTAGTAATACAATCCGTAAATACAGAAAAATACATCTACGACGGAGAAAACTTTATGGTTGAGTCGTTAGTGTCCCAAGTGGGTGCGGGGGCTGGAAATCCCCAAACAGATGGTGGTTCTAAGGCCGAAATGCCACACCGTGGTAAAATAACGGCCACAATGCGGGAGTACAAATACCGTCGGGGGCTGTCTAGTGAAACCTTGCGCAGTGAAGTGCAACAAGCCCTAAGTGGACGGTTTTCTGGAATTAGTATTTCAGTAGAAAAAGATGCAAACGGACCTCCTGTTGGATACCCGGTAAACATTGAAATTTCAGGTAAAGATTACGACGAACTTATACAGGTTGCTAACGGTATTCGCAGTTTTATTATTAAGGAAAATATTCCGGGAATTGAAGAACTTAAAGTAGATGTAAATAGAAATAAACCTAGCATGGAAGTCGTGGTAGATCGTCGTAAGGCGGGTAGCCTAGGAGTTAGTGCAGGACAGATTGGGTTTCAACTACGTCGTGCCTTATTTGGTGAAAAAGCAGGTGTTTTCAAAAAAGATGGTGAAGATTATGATATCAATGTACGCTTTCAAGAAAGCGACAGATACAATCCATCTGCACTATTCAATCAAAACATCACATTTAGAGATATGGCATCTGGTCAAATCAAAAACATCCCTATTACGGCGGTTGTTGAAGCCAAAAACGTGGCTGGGTATAGCGCTATTAAACACAAAAACCTCCGTAGGGTAGTTACTGTTTATTCTGCCATATTACCAGGGTATAATGCCAATGAAATTGTAGCGCAGCTACAAACGCAACTTCGAGGGTTTGATGTGCCCAAAGACATAGACTATGCCTTTACAGGAGAAATCGCTGAACAGGAAAAAAACATGCGCTTTTTATCTAGCGCGCTGGGGTTTGCGATATTACTTATTATGCTGTTGCTCGTTTTTCAGTTTAACTCTGTAAGTAAACCCTTGATTATCTTATTTTCTATTTTTATGAGCTTTACGGGAGTAATGCTTGGTTTGGTGTTTTTTGATATGACATTTGTTATTATCATGACCATGATGGGGATTATCTCTCTTGCCGGAATTGTAGTAAACAACAGCGTGGTGTTGCTCGATTATACCCAGCTTTTGTTAGACAGAAAGCGAGACGAACTAGCTATTGAAAACGAAGATTTACTGCCGCGGGAAGAAATTTTTAAGGCTATTGTTGCAGGAGGTAAAGCACGATTACGCCCTGTATTATTAACGGCAATTACAACCGTTCTTGGGCTTATCCCATTAGCAATAGGGCTAAACATCAATTTCTTTAGTTTGTTTGCAACGGGCGATCCGCAAATTTATTTTGGAGGAGAAAATGTAATTTTCTGGGGGCCCTTGGCGTGGACAGTAATATTTGGATTAACGTTTGCAACCTTTCTTACATTGGTGATTGTTCCCGTAACGTTCTTTTTAAGTAAAAGAACGGCAATTCAATTTAAGAAACTTATTGCACGCTAAACGACCTTATATTGTTGCGTCCTTAGTGATAGAATAACGTGTTTTTCACTAAGTTACATTACATTATTGCAGTAGATTAAGATGCGTAACTATAGCCATGAGCTTTAAACGTTATTTTAGTGAATAAGTTCCTATTTTTGAAAAAATTAAACTATGTACAGAAGCCATCATTGCGGTGCACTCAGAAACACTCACATTGGAGCTACCGTTCAACTTTCGGGCTGGGTAGCCAAAACACGCGACAAAGGTTTTGTACTATGGCTTGATCTTAGAGATCGCTACGGGACTACACAACTTGTCCTTGACGAAGAGCGATCAGAGAAATCACTTATGGAAATCGCAAGAAGTATTGGGCGAGAAAGCGTTATCCAAATAACAGGTACGGTATTGGAGCGTGAGGCTAAAAATCCCCATTTAGAAACGGGGGATATTGAAATTCTTGTTGCCGCATTGCAAATTCTTAATTCAGCACAGACTCCGCCATTCACTATTGAAGACGATACCGATGGAGGCGAGGATTTGAGAATGAAATATCGCTATCTTGACATTCGTCGAAACCCAGTTAAGAACAGTTTACTGTTTCGTTCTAAAGTAGGCTTATTGGTGCGCAACTACTTGGCAAAGAATGAATTTATTGAAGTTGAAACCCCATACCTGATAAAATCTACACCAGAGGGCGCACGTGATTTTGTAGTGCCTTCTCGTATGAATGAAGGGCAATTTTATGCATTACCTCAATCGCCTCAAACCTTTAAGCAATTGCTTATGGTAGGCGGTATGGACAAGTACTTTCAAATTGTAAAGTGTTTCCGTGATGAAGACCTTCGTGCCGACCGTCAACCGGAATTCACACAAATAGACTGCGAGTTATCTTTTGTACACCAACAAGATATTATGGCTTGCTTTGAAGGGATGTTGTCTCACCTATTAAAAGAAATTCACGGCATAATTCCTGTGCCATTCCCTGTGATGCGCTACGAGGATGCCATGAAAACCTACGGGAACGACAAGCCTGATATTCGCTTTGGCATGACCTTTACAGAACTCAATGCCCAAGCACAAAACAAAGGCTTTACCGTTTTTGATGCACAAGAACTGGTGGTTGGCATTGCTGTTCCAGGCGCTGCTAACTGGTCCAGAAAACAAATTGATAAATGGATTGATTGGGTAAAGCGTCCACAAATTGGCGCCAACGGATTGGTCTGGGTAAAATGCAATGAAGATGGCACGTTCAAATCATCGGTAGATAAGTTTTTTGATGCTCAAGCCCTTGCTTCTTGGGCTACGTCCTGTGAAGCGAAAGCTGGAGATTTAATCCTCGTCATGGCTGGAGAAACCAACAAAACAAGAACGCAATTAAGCGCCCTTCGTATGGCACTAGCCGAAACATTAGAATTGCGGAAGCCAAACGAATTTGCACCCCTATGGGTAGTAGATTTTCCGCTGTTTGAAAAAGACCATGAAACCGGTGCTTTACATGCCATGCATCATCCGTTTACGGCGCCCAAACCAGAGCACCTCTCGCTATTGGAAAGCGATCCAAAAGCCGTAGTGGCACAAGCATACGATTTGGTCTTAAACGGAAACGAAATTGGTGGTGGTTCTATTCGTATTCACGATAGAGGCACCCAAGAAAAAATGCTTTCCCTACTTGGGTTTAGCGACGAGGAGGCCAAAGCGCAATTTGGCTTTTTGATGGATGCCTTTACCTATGGTGCTCCTCCGCATGGTGGAATTGCCCTAGGCTTTGACCGATTGGTTGCCATTTTAGATGGAAAAGAAACCATTCGCGATTATATCGCCTTTCCAAAAAACAATAGCGGAAGAGATGTAATGATTGATGCTCCTGCCCCTTTGGCAGCAGATCAACTTGACGAGTTGGCCTTATCCTTAAAGCCTAAAGCAACATAGTATGAAATGGATATTGCGCATCTTATTCTTTGTCATTTGCATCACTATTGGCGTAGGGTATTTTATTCGGCAAGAAGATTATAGTCGGGGAGAAACTTGGATCGGTATTGCTGTAGTAATAGCCTTTTTTGTTTTTATGCCATTATTCTTAGCACACCGCTGGAAAGGAAAACGCTTAAAAGACTATACCCTTTCGCCAGAAAACATGGAGAAAATGCGGGAAACATTGGGAGAAAACTCAACGCGAAAAAAAAACTAATCCCTTTTTTGCTGAAAAAAACGGTGCAATAACGCACTCGCTTCATTAGCTAAAACGCCAAAAGAAACGGCTGTTTTCGGATGTAATATGGTGCCTTGCTCTCGATAACCTCGCTTTGGATCGGATGCCGCAAATACTACTCTAGAAATTTGACTCCAATACAAGGCCCCTGCACACATACTACATGGTTCTAAGGTAACGTATAGCGTACATTCATGAAGGTATTTCCCGCCTATCGTATTTGCTGCTGCAGTAATGGCTTGCATTTCAGCATGTGCTGTTACATCAATCAATGCTTCTGTTAAATTGTGCGCGCGAGCAATAACCGTGTTCTTTGCTACCACCACTACACCTACGGGTACTTCGCCTTTTTCAAGAGCTATTTGTGCCTCATCGAGGGCTTTCTTCATGTAAAACGTATCGTCAAAAACCTGATCCATTATGCCATTTTTTGATACCATTCCAAAGCCTTTCCATCAGTAAGGCTTGCCACATAGCTACTTATCCCAAGCAATAATCCGTAAGTGTCTTCTTCAGGCAATACGAGTGTATCGGGCAGGCATTTTAAAGCAAGTTTATCAAAGGCTGAGGCATTTCCGGATTGCTTACGAACAGCAGCACCTACAAACACATCCAACAACCGATGGATCACCTGATACCCCTTGAGTTCTTTTTCGATTACTTCTTGGGCTTGGTAAATATTGCGGATACTTAAGTCGATAATATCTTTTATTTGGGCCTTGTACTGGCTTTTGTCGGTAAGTGAAGTGGCGAATGTTCCTGCCAGAATTTCGTCTTCATGTTTCATGAACAAGGCAGCGGCTTCTTGAATCAGTGTGCTTATGGACAATGCGCGCAAGTAGGCAAGACGATCTGTTTTAGTGGTAAGCTGCTGGTACTTTTTGGTGTTAATACTGTCTTTCACCAAATTGATAAGGTACTCAAGCGCATAATCTTCCGAGATCCAACCTAAATTAATTCCATCTTCAAAATCGATTAGGGTATAACAAATATCGTCGGCAGCTTCTACCAAATATGCCAATGGATGACGCATAATTTTACCGCCTTGTTGAAAAAGCCCCAATTCTTTAGCAACTGCAACATAATCTTCTTGTTGCGCTTGAAAAAATCCAAATTTCTTGTCGGCAACATGAGTTGTCGGTCGGTATGGTAAGGATGCTTTTGGATATTTGGTAAAAGCACCTAGGGTTGCATAACTCAGCCGAAGACCACCGGGAATTCCTTCCCGTGTTTCACTTAAAATTTTAAATCCGTTAGCATTTCCTTCAAAGTGAGTAAGGTCATGATATTGCGTATCGGTCAGATCTTTTTTGTACGCTAACCCATTGCCATGGGCAAAATAATTTCCAATGGCTTGTTCTCCACTATGTCCAAAAGGAGGGTTTCCAATATCGTGTGCCAGTGATGCTGCAGCTACTATAGCACCAAAATCATTGCTGGTATAGCCCGAAGTAGCAAGCTCTGGATATTTATCGAGTAAGCGCTGCCCCGCCATACGTCCCAAACTACGCCCTACCACGGAAACTTCTAAGGAATGTGTTAGTCGCGTGTGTACAAAATCTGTTTTGGAGAATGGGATTACTTGTGTTTTGTCTTGAAGATTACGAAAAGCTGCCGAAAAGATAATGCGGTCGTAATCTACTTCAAAACCACTCCGTGTAGGGTCTTGTTCGGCGCGTAAACGTTTTTGATTGTCGCCGTGGCGTTTTAGAGATAGTAATTGCTCCCAATTCATGGTCTTGATCATAGATGCAAGATAGTAATTTGCAATGTTAAGTTAGTGTTTAGATAATGTGGGGTTTGCGAGTTTTGGTAACATTTGAGTGATAATTATATAAAGATGAGGAAACTACGATAAGCTTTGAAGAAGCGTACTTTTGAAAGTATTTAAATTTAAAACTCTCCGGTAATGAAATACCTTTTTTTGATCTTGTTGTCCTTAACTTCATTTATTCTCAGTGCTCAAGAAACCGGAGCTATTGCTGGACTACTGATTGACAAAGAGTTTAATAATGAGCCTCTTGTCTTTGCTAATGTTCTAATTAAAGGCACAACCAAAGGAACTACAACTGATTTAGATGGAAAATATGTTATAGAAAACTTAGAGCCTGGTTTTTATACGATACAATTTAGTTATGTTGGTTACCAAACCGTAGAAATTGGAACAACCATTGAAGCTAATGAAACCAACACTATTGATGTCATCCTTCAAGCGAATAGCCTATCTTTAAATGAAGTAATAGTTAAAACATCCTTATACAGAGAAACTGAAAGCGCTCTGCTGTTGCAACAGCAAAAAGCGGTCGTTATGGAAACAGCCATTGGCGCACAAGAATTGATTAAAAAAGGGGTTTCAAATGTTGCTGCTGCGGTTACGAAAACAGCGGGGGTTTCTAAACAGAACAACTCCAAAGGAATTTATGTCAGGGGCTTAGGCGATCGTTATAATATTACCACTCTTAATGGGTTACCGCTTCCTTCAAACAATCCGGCACTAAAAAACATTGAATTGGGGCTATTCAATACTGATATTGTAGAGAACATTGGAATCAGCAAAACGTTCAATGCTAAAAACTATGCAGATTTTGGAGGTGCAACTATTAATATCGACTCTAGAAATTTTAGAGGAAGCCCCTTTTTAAATCTAGGACTTAGTATTGGCGGTAATTCAAATACTGTTACAAAAAATCTTTTTTATGCTTCAGATGGACCAAGCTTTTTCGGCTTCTATTCACCTTCTAAGCCAGCTAATCCTACAGCTACTTCAAATTGGGGGTCAAGCTGGAATAGAAAAGAAGGTGCCTTTAAGTTTAATGGAAAAATTAAACTCGGTGCTGGGAAATCCTTTGAGGTTGGTAAAGAAGGACGATTAAATACATTCATAACACTAAGTTTCGACAATAACACTCTGTTTAGAGAGGGGCTTAGTCGAGGGAAGGTAGGCGCCGATGGATATACACGTCAAAACTTTTATAAAAAAACTTTTGAGTACAGTACAAACACTACTGCCATGGGGAGTTTTAACTACCGGATTAACAACAGCAATAAATTGGCCTTTACAAGTTTATTTATAAATAGCTCCTCGCAAAATCACGATGAATACAATGGTTTCGACATTGAATTTGATAATGCTGTAACTAATAATAATGATGGCTTTGGATTTATTCAAAGGAACACCTTTGAACAAACAAGATTATTTGTGAATCAATTAAGTGGATCGCATAATCTGTTCAAAAACCACAGCTTGAACTGGATTATTGGGCTAAACCAATTAAAAGGCAATGTGCCTGATCGAATGCAAAATACCGTGGGTCGCGATTTTAGATCCAACCGAAGCAGCGATTATGTTTTAATTTCTGGAAGTCCAATTTATAATCACCGTTTTTATCAAGAACTCACAGAGAATGAAATATCAATCAACATTTTTGATAAATGGACACTAAGGGATGCCAAAGATGAAGTAAAAGGGGAATTTGATTTTGGTTTTAGTGGGCGTTACAAATTTATAGATTTTGAGTCTCAACAATATGAATTTAGACTCAACAACCAAGCTGGAATTTACAATGTTAAAATCTCAGATTTTGATGATTTTTTCAATAGTACCAATTTAAATTCTATTTATTTTATAAATCAACAAAAACCACAATTATACAGTGGAGGACAATATATCAATGCTGGTTTTGTAAATGGAATGTGGAATTTTAATTCTAAGCTTTCTATGTTATTAGGACTTCGGGCAGAAATGATTGCTATAGAAATTGATTACCTAACACTTCAGTCTTCTAACAAAGATCGAATTGCTTTTATTAAAGAAAAGTTACTTCCATCTATATCAGCAAAATACATTTTGAAGGAGGACATGAACCTTAAGTTTGCCGCTAGTAAAACCTACACTCTCCCTCAATTCAAAGAACGTGTAAATATGTTGTATGAAGAAGTAACACAAGTCTATAGAGGGAATAATTATGTGTATGAATCTACCAATTGGAATGCCGATTTAAAATGGGAATATTTTCCAAACAATGGGGAATTAATTTCAGCTACTTTTTTTGGAAAACTGATTCAAAATCCGATCAATAGTATTTTTATAAACTCCACTTCCAATGACATCTCATACATTAACACAGGAGAACAAGCAAATGTGTTTGGATTGGAATTAGAGTTCAAAAAGAATCTTTATCGTTTTAACGCTGAAGAAGATGAGTTTAATAACATAATTACGGGAGGCTTAAACTTATCCATGATAAAAACTAATCAAGATTTAGATGCTCAAAAAGTAACTAATGAAACCGATTATAGCGCTAGTTTTACGTTTGATTCTAGCAAATTGACGGGTGCGTCAGATTTTCTATTAAATGCTGATATTTCCTACTTAAAAGAATTTAATGATAACCAGTCAATTCAAGGAACAGTGACATACAATTACTCCTCAGATCAGTTAAATACCATAGGAACGTTAAACAAAGGTAATGTGATTGATAAAAGTTATGGCACTTTAAATTTTATTGTAAAAAGTACGATAAGACAATTATCATTTGGATTTTCTGCAAAAAACTTACTGAATCCAACCATCTCTAGAATTCAAGAAATATACAACACTCCTGGCACTCAAGAAGTGGTTCTTGATGAGTTTAAAAGAGGTGTTAACTTAAGTTTATCTATTGGCTATAATTTTTAATTCAACGTTAAGCAAATAAGGAATTTATTCTTTGTTGTCTTAAAAATCATAACAGACACTTAACTATCCCATAAAATTAAAACGGTTCTCTTAGATGACCTTTATAAAATATTTAAAAATTATAACATGAAAATAAAATCCTTATTTACTTTAACCTTAACAAGCATGTTTATGCTTAACTGTAGTATTGACGACGAAAATGCTACACCTTCTAATAGTTCTTTTGAAATAAATCCCTCTAATTTTCAAGGTATCATTCAAACCGGAACGGTTTCATTAAATCCATCCATAAACTATAAGCTAACGGGTGCTTTGGTTGTTAAAGAGGGTGCAACCCTTAACATTCCTGCGGGAACTACAATTACAGCGGCGGCGGGAACTGGAACCACAGCCTATATTGGTGTAGAGCGTGGAGCTATTATCAATATAAGTGGGACTAATTCAAACCCTGTAATAATGACAGCTGATACAAAATCCCCTGGTGCATGGGGTGGTTTAGCCATTGCTGGATATGGTATTACAAATGCTGGTATCGATGTAACTTCAGAAGTTGGTGACCTAATTTATGGAGGAACAGATAACAGTGACAGTTCAGGGTCTATTACGTTCTTAAGAGTTGAATATACAGGAGCAACCTTTACCAATGAAAAAGAGTTTAATGGAGTCACATTATTTGGAGTTGGGTCAGGAACAATATTTAAAAACGTGTCTTCAGTAAATGGAGGCGACGACGGCATAGAGTTTTTTGGTGGTGCTGTTGATGCAGAAAATTTAGTCTCCATCAACTCTGGGGATGATTCTATTGATTTTGCAGACGGTTTTACAGGCTCTATTACCAACGCATATATAAAGGGCATTACCAAAGCAGGAATTGAAGGTTCAAACAATGGTGACGACGGAAGTCTTGAGCCGGTTACAACTGCTACAATTTCAAACGTAACTATGATTGCGGATGGTCTTGGCAACTCTGAAGGAGCTATTTATTTTAAGGAAGGCGGAGGAAATCTTAACTACAAAAATTTTGTTGTAGATGGTATCAGTCTCGGCATGAAAATAAAAAGCACGGATGATATAGCACAAGAAAGACTTGCAAGCGGCAGCTTAGTAATTGAAGAATTCAATTATATAAATGCCCCTACTGAATGGGATTGGGGTGGTTACAACTACACAGGTACAAATACTGGTGCAACAGGCGCTGGAAATGGAGCTAATGCTCCAAACTGGGCTGCAGGTTGGTCTGAATAAAAACATTAATTAATCATAAAAAAAGCTCCCTATAGGGAGCTTTTTTTATGATTTAATATTTAAAGCTAAATGCGATTTTTGCCGCCTTTCACTTACGTTGATGATTTTAGAATCCACATAATCTACTACTTTAAGAGCATCATCAGTCCAAAACAACCATTGCCCCGTTTTGATGCCATTTGAGTAATACCCATGAGACATTTTATTTCCTTGAATATCATAACTTGTCCATAGGCCATCTAAGGAGCCGTCTTTTGAGAAAAACCCTTGCTGTTGGATAGTGCCATTGTCATGAAAATAAGTCGCAAAAATCATATCCCCATGAGCTTCTAATCTAGGGTTCTGTTTTGTTTGGGCTTCTGAAGTAAATCCAAGTAAAAAGAAAAATAAATAAATACAATGTTTCATCAAATCTTTTTTTGTAGTCGTACAATATAATAAAAATTTACATTAGATCAATTATTTGTTTACATTCAGTTAACATTGGGTTCTGCCATTTTCTAAAATAATGGCTGTTTTTGTTAGTTAATAATTAAATAACATTAATGTTACAATACAGTGTTAAACCATTAATACATTTGAAATGTCTTAGACATAATTATTCATTGTTGAGTATTAGTTTTTGTCGACTATTTACAATGAATCTTTAAATATGACTGCCTTGGCCAGGCAGTCTATTTATTAATTTAATTTTTAAGAAACATTCTGTTAACATTTATTGTTCATTTTTGCGATTGACAAAAACTAATATCAAAAGCAATGAACAAAAAATTACTAATACTATTTGTAATTCTTACAACCGTAAATCTACACGCTCAAGAAATAAGCGATACGTCTTTTGGAAAAGGAATGGTAAATTTTGTTGCTAAGGACAGCACGTTCAGCATCAAATTTGCACCCCGTTTTCAAGTACGTTCCATGTCCTCATGGGATCACAATGGGGCTAGTTATGAAAGTGCAGACCACAACTTCATTGTGCGTCGCGCACGGCTTAAATTCGATGGATTTGCATACAGTCCTAAACTAAAATATAAAATAGAATTGGGATTATCGAATAGAGATATTTCTGGCGCTAACGCGTTTAACAGAAATACCCCTCGATATATTTTAGATGCTGTGTTAATGTGGGAATTTTCCAAAAACTGGGAATTATGGGCAGGGCAAACCAAATTACCTGGCAATGTTGAGCGCGTTGTGTCTTCTGGAAATCTACAGTTGATTGATCGCTCATTATTAAATAGCCGATTTACGCTGGATCGTGATTTAGGCGTTCAGCTTAGACATAAATCGCGCTTTGGAAAAAACTTTGTAATGCGAGAGAAACTTTCCATTTCTCAAGGGGAAGGAAGAAATGTTACAGAAGGAAATGAAGGAGGGCTACAGTATACCGCTAGGCTAGAGTTTCTTCCTTTCGGTACATTTAAATCTAAAGGAGATTACACTCAATCGGATCTTAAACGAGAAGAAACGCCTAAACTAATGGCCGCATTTACATATAATTACAATCAAGATGCTGTAAGGGAACGAGGGTTTGCTGGTGATTATATGATTCGTGAAGACGGTTCAATTTTCCAAACAGACCAGACTACCATTTTTGCTGATGCCATGTTTAAATACAATGGGTTTTCATTTATGGGAGAGTATGCAAAGCGTACCGCAGCCAATGAAATTGCTACCGAAATAGACGGATTAACACCCACAGGAGATGTTGTGCTTACAGGAAATGCATTAAACCTACAGATGGGGTATTTATTTAAAAACAATTATGAAATTGCAGGGCGTTATACTACGCTATCATTTGAACCGATAACAGGTGGGTTGTCGACTCAGCAGTACTCGTTAGGAGTAAATAGATTCGTGGTTGGACACAAATTAAAAGTACAATCTGATATTAGCTACACAACTGTAGATAATATGCAAAACAACATTACTTTTAGAATCGGATTTGATATACATTTCTAACATAAAAGTTTAATTTTATACCAAACATATATTATGGAAAACATCTATTTGTTTATGATTATTGCCCTTGCCATTTTAGCCATTGCTGATTTGATTGTGGGTGTAAGTAATGATGCCATTAACTTCTTAAACTCTGCCGTTGGCTCAAAAGCCATTTCCTTACGGACCATCATGATTTTTGCAAGTCTTGGGATTTTTGCTGGTGCCGTGTACTCAAGTGGTCTTATGGAGGTTGCACGGAAAGGAATTTTTATCCCTGCCATGTTCAATTTCGATGAAATCATGTACATCTTTATGGCAGTGATGATTACCGATATTTTATTGCTCGATTTTTTTAATACGCTTGGGCTTCCTACATCGACTACGGTTTCTATTGTATTTAATTTACTCGGCGCGGCTGTGGTTATGTCTTTGATAAAAATAGGACTGTCTGAAACCCAAACATTTGCCGATTTGGGAGAATACATAAATACAAAAAAGGCGGGGCAAATCATTAAAGGGATTTTTATGTCCGTTTTTATTGCTTTTACAGTTGGTGCTATAGTACAATGGATCTCGCGATTACTTTTTACATTTCAGATAGAACGTAGAATTAAAAGTTTTGGAGCCATTTTTGGAGCTGTTGCCCTTACGGCAATTACCTACTTTATATTTTTAAAAGGATTAAAAGGAACTCCATACTATAAAGCCCTTAAGGGGTCTATTGAAGGGAATGAACTCTATATCATTTTGATGAGTTTTGTGGCTTGGCTTATTTTCTCTTATGTCTTTCAAGCCATCACAAAAAAAACGGTCTTATTGGTTGTCATTGGGGTTGGAACCTTTGGTTTAGCACTTGCCTTTGCAGGAAATGATCTAGTGAATTTTATAGGAGTACCTATGGCGGCGTATCATTCCTATGAAGCCTGGATTGCATCAGGAATAGATGCTTCTTCATTTTCAATGGAGGTATTAGACAAAAAAGTTCCTGCAGAGCCTTTTCTACTATTTATTTCGGGAGGTATTATGGTACTAACGCTTTGGTTTTCTAAAAAAGCCAAAACCGTTGCTGAGACAGAAATCAGTTTATCCCGTCAAAGTGAGACACACGAAAAATTTGAACCAAATTTACTTTCAAGGGTAATTGTAAAAGGAACATCACAATTGTCAACTTATTTTAGTCGTATTATGCCCGATTCTGTAAAAGGGAAAATCGAAAAAAGCTTTAAAACACCCGAAATACAGTTAACTAAAGATCAAAGTATAGAAGCTCCAGCTTTTGATTTAATTAGAGCATCTGTAAACCTTATGGTTGCAGGTATTTTAATAGCCATTGCAACTACAATGAAGTTGCCGCTTTCAACAACCTATGTAACCTTCATGGTTGCCATGGGAACATCATTTGCTGATAGAGCCTGGGGAAGAGAAAGTGCAGTGTATAGAGTTTCAGGCGTGCTAAATGTAATTGGAGGTTGGTTTGGTACTGCGTTAGGCGCATTTATTGCATCAGGAATTGTGGTGTTTTTAATTAATTGGAATCCTGCCGTTATCACGCCGATATTGCTTTTATTGACTGTGATTTTATTGTACAGAAACTATTTAGCACATAAAAATGGCGATTCAAATACAATAAGTCTTGATACGCTAAAAAGCTCAGAAAGTAGTTCGATTCAAGGAGTAATAAATGAAAGTGCTCAAAATATTTCGGCTGTGATGAAAAGAGGTAAAAACATTTATACCAATGCAATAAATGGACTTGCCTTAGAGGACATTGGAGTTTTAAAGAAAAACAAAAAACAGATTGTAAAGCTATCTAGTGAAGTAGATGAATTACGCGATAACATCTTTTACTTTATTAAGAATCTTGATGATTCTAGTATACATGCAAGTAATTTTTATATAAATATTTTAGGCTATTTGCACGACATGTCTCAGTCGTTAGAATATACAACCAAAGTATGCTACAAACATGTAAACAACAATCACAAAAAGTTAAAATTCAGTCAGTACAAAGAGCTAAAAGAAATTGATACTCGTTTTGAAGTGTTCTTTGATAATATGCAAACCGCATTTGATACTAAATCTTTTGACCAGATAGGCGCTATAATCAGCACCAAGCAAGAGATTACAGATTTGGTTTTGGATAAAATTCAAAAACAGGTAGAGCGGACGCGTAAAGAAGAATCTAGTCCAAAAAATACCACGTTGTATTTTAATATTTTAGTAGAAACAAAAGATTTACTAAATGCTACCATGTCTTTGTTAGAAGAGTATTACAATGCCCACGACAGCATCGTTTAAGATCAATACTTAAAACAAAAAAAGCGCTACTTACGTAGCGCTTTTTTTACACAATAACAGTTCATTACGAACCGCACATAAGGCAGTCATCGTCTTCACTTTCTTTAGATTTTGCAAGCATTTCCTTTAGCTCTGAAGGGGTCAAAGGCTCAACGGCAACAGCCGCTTTTGCACTCGGTGTTGTAGCTACTTCGCTAACAGGCACTGCTTCCTTCTTTTTAGCAACGGTAAACTTAATCGCATCTACTGCTGACTTGGTTCGCAAGTAATACATCCCTGTTTTAAGGCCTGACTTCCACGCATAGAAATGCATAGAAGTTAACTTAGTCATCGTAGCACCTTCCATAAATAAGTTCAAGGATTGCGACTGATCGATAAAGTAACCTCGGTGTCGCGACATATCAATGATATCTTTCATGCTCATTTCCCAAACCGTCTTATAAAGCTCACGGATGTCTGCTGGAATGGTTTCTATATGTTGAATCGAACAGTTTGCACGCATCAATTCTTGTTTCATATCTTCATCCCAAAGACCAAGGTTTACCAAATCTTCAAGTAAGTGTTTATTTACCACAATAAACTCCCCTGACAACACACGGCGTGTGTAAATATTAGAAGTGTATGGTTCAAAACATTCGTTGTTTCCAAGAATTTGTGAGGTCGATGCCGTAGGCATTGGAGCCATAAGCAATGAATTTCGAACTCCGTGTTTTTTAATTTCCTTACGGAGGTTTTGCCAGTCCCAACGACCGCTAAGCTCTTCGTCTTTTACACCCCACATATTGTGTTGGAATTCTCCTTTTGAAACAGGTGATCCCTTATAGGTTTTATAGGTTCCTTCCACTTCCGCAAGCTCTTTTGACGCAGTCAGTGCAGCAAAATACAAGGTTTCAAAAATCTCTTGATTTAACGTTTTTGCTTCGTCAGAAGTAAACGGTAAACGAAGTTTTATAAACGTATCTGCAAGACCTTGTACTCCTAAGCCCACAGGACGATGACGCATATTGGAGTTTTCTGCTTCCTTAACAGGATAATAATTGCGGTCAATTACTTTGTTAAGGTTTTTAGTAACGCGTTTAGTTACTTTAAATAATTCCTTGTGATCGAATGCACCATTTTTAACAAAAACTGGCAGCGCTATGGAGGCCAGATTACAAACGGCCACCTCATCTTCTGAAGTGTACTCCATAATTTCGGTACACAAGTTTGATGAACGGATAGTCCCCAGGTTTTTCTGATTCGACTTCCGGTTTGCTGCATCCTTATAAAGCATGTAAGGCGTTCCGGTTTCAATCTGTGATTCAAGAATTTTCTCCCAAAGCTCACGTGCCTTTATTGTCTTACGTCCACGATTATCAGACTCGTACTTAAGGTAAAGCTCTTCAAAAGCTTCACTATGGCAATCATATAGCCCAGGACATTCGTTTGGACACATGAGAGTCCATTCGCTATTCTCTTCCACACGCTTCATAAATAAGTCTGGAATCCACATGGCATAAAACAAGTCACGTGCTCGCATTTCTTCTTTTCCGTGATTCTTCTTTAAATCTAAGAAGTCGAAAATATCTGCATGCCATGGTTCTACGTAAATAGCAAAAGAACCTTTCCGTTTTCCACCACCTTGATCTACATAACGTGCCGTATCGTTGTACACACGAAGCATGGGTACAATACCATTGGAGGTTCCGTTGGTTCCAGCAATATAAGACCCTGTTGCTCTAACATTGTGAATAGACAAGCCTATTCCTCCAGCTGATTGGGAGATTTTAGCCGTTTGCTTTAAGGTGTCATAAATACCATCAATACTATCATCACGCATGGCTAACAAAAAGCAGGATGACATTTGAGGCTTTGGTGTACCGGAGTTAAATAAGGTGGGAGTTGCGTGCGTAAAATACTTTTTAGACATTAAATGATATGTCTCAATAGCAGCGTCTAAATCGTCGGGGTGAATTCCAACAGAAACACGCATCAACATATGCTGAGGTCGCTCGGCTACTTCGCCATTAATTTTGAGTAGATACGAACGCTCGAGTGTTTTAAACCCAAAAAAATCATACCCGAAATCACGGTTATAAATAATGGTTGAGTCTAACAAATCTGCATTGTCTTTAATCACTTTGTATACCTCATCCGATAATAAAGGTGATTTTTTCTTGGTTCTTGGGTTTACATACGTATACAAGTCGGTCATGGTATCCGCAAACGACTTTTTGGTATTTTTATGAAGGTTAGAAACAGAAATACGTGCTGCCAATTGCGCATAATCGGGGTGTGTTGTTGTCATGTTCGCAGCGGTTTCTGCGGCAAGGCTATCCAATGCAGACGTAGTAACGCCGTCGTATAGTCCTTCAATAACACGCATCGCTACTCTAACTGGGTCAACAAGCTCGTTCAGTCCGTAACATAGTTTACGAACGCGAGCGGTGATTTTATCAAACATTATAGGCTCTTTTCGCCCGTCTCTTTTTACTACATACATATGTACTAACGTTTTAAATGGTTGTTGCTGTCGACAAACCACAATAGGTCATCGAACATTGGTACAATAATTCGGAGTCGTTTAGAAATCGTCGCCGAACGAGTACTTTTCTGATTCTTCTTTTGTTTCTTGGTTCAAAACCCCCGCTTTTTGATATTCAGAAACGCGTTTTTCAAAGAAATTAGTCTTTCCTTGAAGTGAAATCATATCCATGAAATCAAATGGGTTGGTCACATTGAACTCTTTTTCTAAGCCAAGTTCTAGCAGTAGGCGATCTGTTACAAACTCCAAGTACTGAGTCATAAGTTTGGCATTCATTCCAATCAAACTCACAGGTAAGGACTCTGTAATAAATTCACGTTCGATGATTAGGGCATCTAAAATAATTTCACGAATACGCGCGGTTGGCACTTTATTTACCAAGTGTGTATTGTGCAAGTGAACAGCAAAATCACAGTGCATTCCCTCGTCGCGAGAAATTAATTCGTTTGAAAACGTTAGGCCTGGCATAAGACCCCGTTTTTTAAGCCAGAAAATTGAACAAAATGCTCCCGAAAAGAAAATTCCTTCAACTGCAGCGAACGCAATAAGGCGCTCTGCAAATGAATCTGAATCAATCCATTTCAAGGCCCAATCTGCCTTTTTCTTAATTGCCGGAAAAACTTCAATGGCTTGGAAGAGGTCGTTCTTTTCGACCTCGTCTTTAACATATGTATCAATAAGTAACGAATAGGTTTCCGAATGAATATTTTCCATCATAATCTGAAACCCGTAGAAAAACTTTGCTTCACTGTATTGAACCTCATTAACAAAATTCTCGGCTAAGTTCTCATTTACAATTCCGTCAGATGCTGCAAAAAATGCCAGAATATGTTTAACAAAATACCTTTCGTCATCTGTTAGTTTCGTATTCCAATCTGTAAGATCTTGATGCAAATCGATTTCTTCAGCCGTCCAAAAGCATGCTTCCTGCTTTTTGTACCACTCCCAAATATCATGATGTTCAATAGGGAAAATTACAAATCTGTTCTTGTTTTCAGACAGAATGGGTTCGGCGGAATTTGACATATATTTTATTTAAAGGTTATGGCTGTTTTATTGCCTTACAAATGTTCCAAAAATAAAGGAGAAATAAAAGCCATACTTTTCCACAATGCCATGTAGTTTTTAACAACAACTCAGGGTTTTCCTACAAAAAGCAGAAAAAACACTTCTTTTAATTAACTGTTTGTCAGGGTTTTAAAAACCATCTTATGGGAAGGGAATGTTTTTAACAAGACTGTTTTTGTTGATGTTCTAATGCCGCCTCATGCAGAGCGTCATACCACGCTTGTCCAAATTTTCGAACCAACGCATGTTGAACAAATTGATACAAAGGGAGTTTTAGGGATTCTCCTAGCGAGCATCCCGAAGAACATATAGACCATTCATGATAATTAACGGCCACGAATGCGCTGTACTGTTTTACACGAATTGGATATAAATGACAGGAAATGGGTTTTTGTAAAGTCGTTGTGTTTGCACGATTGGCTTGTTCGATTCCGCATTGAGCAATTCCGTTTTTATTATAATTAATAAATGCACACGCAGCACCATCTATTAAAGGGGTCTCCCACTCGTCAAAAGCATTTTGGGTCGCGACTCCTTGCGATTCAATCGCACGTACTCCCTTTTCCGTTAGAAATGGTATTAGTTCTTTCCATTGGGCTTTGAGGCGGTCAATTTCATCTAATTCTAGCGGTGCCCCCGCTTCGCCTTCAACACAGCAGGCTCCTTTACATGCGCCCAAATCACAAGCAAATGCTTGGTCAAAAAGCTGCTCCGAAACCAGTGTTTTTCCCAATTGAAACATATGACGAAACTACAATTTTGGTTTCAAAAAATAAGTATATTTAATACATGTTAGAAATAAAAGAGATTGTCACCTGTACCATGGTCCTGTTTGCTGTTATTGATATTATAGGAAGTATCCCCGTAATAATTGCCTTGCGTCAAAAAGTAGGGCGTATTCAATCTGAAAAAGCATCCTTTGTTGCAGGGCTTATTATGATAGGATTTTTATTTTTGGGTGAAAGTATCCTTCACTTAATAGGCATTGATGTGAATTCCTTTGCCGTGGCAGGTGCATTTATCATTTTCTTTTTAGCGCTGGAAATGATTTTAGGAGTTCAACTATATAAGGATGATTCGGCCGAAACAGCGTCTGTAGTACCCATAGCATTCCCGCTTATTGCAGGTGCAGGGACACTAACATCTTTACTTTCCTTACGAGCAGAATATGACGTAGCAAATATCATTGCAGCCATCGTAATAAACATCGTAATTGTATATATTGTATTGAAATCGTCCAAGCGAATAGAAAACGCGTTAGGAATTTCGGGAATAAATATAATCCGAAAAGTTTTTGGAGTGGTGCTTATGGCTATTGCCGTAAAGCTATTTGCTGGAAATGTCCAACAACTATTTGTAGGATAGAGGCGAAAATAACGGGCATAACAAACTACACCCGCTCTAAACTTGGTAAACTAGCTTACGCTAGTTGAACATTGCTGGCCGCTTTTCCTCTTTTACCATCTACTATTTCAAATGTAACATTGTCACCTTCATTTATAGATAGTCCGTCCAACGCACTAATGTGTACAAAAACGTCTTCTCCAGACTCAGATGTAATAAATCCGAATCCTTTAGAGTCGTTAAAAAATTTTACTGTTCCTTGCATAATAATAATTTACGCAAGAGTACAAAATATTATTAAGTTTTGAATCTGAAATTCCATTTAAATTTAAAAAAAAAGCATCTTTTTAGAGAAAATAGCTTTTTACAGGTGATTTGAACATCCATTGCTATATTTGTAATGCTTTATTTTGGCGTTATAATCACTTCTTAATTAAGGTTAATCCTTATTTTATGAAACTACTTATTTATATATTTTTAGCTCTTTCGGCAAGTCTGCTTGTTTTTAATGTGCTGCATGTCGATTTTGAAGCACCTTTAATGGGAGATAGTTTTGCTGCTGTTGTTGGCGTTGGAGCCAGTTTGTGTGCAATAATATTGCTAATAATATTACAACTAGCCCTCAAAATAAAACAAAAAGTAAAATAGTGCGGCTGCTAAAGCGCCACTAACGCAACTCCTGCACGTTGTAAAAAATCCAATCCAGAAGTGTCTTTATAGGCCTTTGCGTAAACGACGCGTGTTATTCCAGCTTGATGGATTAACTTACTACACTCTTTGCATGGCGATAGTGTTATATACAAAGTTGCTCCAGCGCAAGATTGCGTGGATGAGGCCACTTTCATAATTGCATTTGCTTCGGCATGTAGCACATACCACTTGGTGTAGTGCGCTTCGTCTTCACAAGCATTTTCAAAGCCAGTGGGTGTTCCGTTGTATCCATCCGAAATTATCATCCGGTCTTTTACAATAAGTGCCCCTACTTTTTTTCGATCACAATGAGAAAGTTGCGCCCATTCCGCGGCCATTCGCATGTATGCAGAATCGTATCGAAGTTGTTTTTGTTCGGGTTTTGTCATAACGTGTTTACTGATGAAATAAGGATGGGCACTAAAATACCGATAATCACACTACTTCCTACCAATAAACGGTCGCGTTTTTTAACTCCCAAATGACTTAGAATTGTATTTATGATAACAACGAATAGCACGGCTAAAAGCTGAGCAAGTTCGATTCCTAACGTAAAATAAAGCAACGGAAGCCCGATACTATCTTTTGGAAAAAGCATGGTAAAGTAACTAGAAAAGCCCAATCCGTGAATAATACCAAAAAAAACAGTCAGGACCGTAAATGCCATGGGTGATTTAGTACTTATAGCGTTGTTCCAATACAAAACATGCAATGCCGTTAATAATATTGTTACTGGTATCAATAACTCAATCCAAGACGTAGAAACACGAATTACTCCATAGGATGCGGCCCATAAAGCAAGGGTGTGTCCCACTGTAAAAGCGGTTATTAGCACCACAAGTTGCTTTAGCTGTTTGTATAAAAAAGGTAAACTTAAAATTACTAAAAGCAGTAAGTGATCATACGCATTACTGTTAAGGATATGGGTCAGACCCAGTTTGGTGTAAAAAAGAAAATCGTTCATCTGTTAATTAAATCCACGTTCGTTTTTAATGGCTTCATACGCTTGTTGTATGCGCTGAAATTTTTCCTTTGCAGCTTTTTCTGCTGCTGCCCCTAAATTACGCACTTTATCTGGATGGTGCTTTTTAACCAATACTCTGTAGGCTTTTTTGATTTCGGAATCCGTCGATGCCTTAGATACTTCCAGAATCGTATATGCGCTATCTGTTTGATCAACAAACATTGCCTTAATACTGGAAAAATCCGCTGGGCTTATTCGCATGTATAGTGCAATCTCATTAAGCTTGGTAAGCTCTGAAGGGGAGACTTTCCCATCTGCTTTCGCAATTCGAAATAAGAAATCAAGCATTTGCAATCGAGCCTCATATCGGGTGCGAGAGACTAAAAAATTTCCTATTTCAGCAGCAGATATTGCTGTCTTCTTAAATTCTGCGTTATAAACGCGAAAAATTTCATTTGCCCGCTCTTTACCAAAAAACTGTACAAACTGTGCCCGTACATAATCCAATTCTGACTGAGTGGTTTTGCCATCAGCTCTAATAACCATACTAGCCAGCGCCAACAGGCGTAATTCGAATTCCTGCGCCGAGGCCCGGGTGGTTTGAAATGAAGTACGAATCCTACCCGAACTACCAGCTTCTAATATGGTACCAAGAAAAAAACCCAACAATGCACCAGGAAATCTGAAAATCATGTAACCGATAAATGCAAATAGCCAACGCATTATGCAAAAGTACAAAGGTTTTTAGGGGATTTTATCTTTACTTTAGCATTAAATTTTCAATACTAGATGCTTACACCAAAAGATCGTCGTTTTAAAAAAACTATTGCTTTTGCAAAAAAACACTTGCCTGAAGATGCTTCGTTATTAGATTTGGGCACCCCAAACCCGCTCTCAGAGCTGCTAAATACCTCGGGGTTTAGCGTGCAAAGCACCAAAGGGGAAAACCTTGATACGGACTATGAACGCTTTTTAGCTCCTAATGTTGACTGTATAACTGCTTTTGAGATTTTTGAACATATGCTAGCCCCTTTTAACATTCTTTCCCGCATTAAATGTGACAAGCTAATTGCTTCTGTCCCCCTTAAATTGTGGTTTGCTTCGGCATATTGGAACGAAAAAGACGATTGGGATAAACACTATCATGAGTTCGAGAAAAAACAATTTGATTATTTATTAAAACATTCGGGATGGCAAATCAAAGATAGCCTTACATGGGCCTCTACTGACTATTCAAAAATTGGGATTCGACCATTGCTCCGCTACATTACACCTAGGTACTATATGGTGTACTGCGAGCGTGTAAAATAATCCATTAGCTTCCTTATCTTTACACTCTAAATTAATTGCTATGTATCCTGCCGAAATTGTACAACCTATGCGCGACGAACTAACAGCCGTAGGTTTTTCTCAATGTACCACCCCAGAAAATGTAAAAACAGCACTAAGTCAAAACGGAACTACACTAGTAGTAGTTAATTCCGTTTGTGGTTGTGCGGCTGCCAATGCCCGTCCAGGAGCGCGTATGTCGCTAGACAATGACAAAACACCCAGTCAACTTATAACGGTGTTTGCAGGTGTAGATCAACAAGCTACTGCAGAAGCACGTGGGCAAATGGTTCCATTTCCTCCTTCATCGCCTAGTATTGCTTTATTTAAAGATGGTGAGCTCGTCCATATGTTAGAGCGTCATCACATTGAAGGACGCCCAGCAGAGTTAATTGCTGAAAACCTAAAAGAAGCCTACAACACACACTGTTAATAAACTCAATGGCTAAGCTAATATCATATCCGCTTAGCGTAGTCTACTACCTTTTTTTTGGTAGTTGCCTTGTCGTATTTGATGGGCTACAACGCATATGCTTTACTTTTAGTGTAAGAGCACACAAGGCTAGCGTAGTTCTCCTCAATTTTTTACTGCTTCGTTGTCTCAATATTTTGGGTACTCGTTTTAAATTTGATATGCCATTTTCCTTAGAAAAAGGGCAATCCTATATTTTTGTGGCCAACCATCAAAGCACCTACGACATACCGCCGCTTATATGGTGCTTTCGTAAAATACACCCTAAATTTGTTGGTAAAAAGGAGTTAGGCAAGGGGATTCCCAGTATTTCTTTTAACCTTAAAAATGGAGGGGCTGTGCTTATTGACAGAAAAAAACCAAAAGAGGCCTTAGGGCAAATAAAAGCTTTTGGGAAAATGTTATCAGCCAATAAGGAAAGTGTTGTGATTTTCCCAGAAGGAACACGAAGCAGAACCCACCAACCCAAGGCCTTTAAACTTGGGGGGTTAAAAGAATTGATGGCTGTCATGCCTGATGCAAAACTTGTTGGTATATCGATTAGTCACTCATGGAAACTTTCACAATATGGCTCATTTCCCATGGGATTAGGCGCTTTCGTGAAACTTAAAGTACATCCTCCCATTCATTTTTCAAGTGATACGGTATCAGAAACGCTAGAAGATTTAGAAAAAACGATTAAAGCAAATATTGAGGATTAATCTACTCGTGGAAAGTGGACCTCAAAACATGTTTCAATTCCTGGTTTTGACCTAAAGTGAACCGATCCGTCAAAGCTATCGACAATAGATTTAACCATACTAAGCCCCAGTCCCATACCGCTTGTCTTAGTGGTAAATGTAGGTTCAAATATACGAGCACGATCCATTTCTGAAACCCCAATACCATTGTCTTTAACAGACAAAACCACATTATCCTTGATAATAGAAATTGCTACCCTTACTTTTGGTTGCGAAACATCTTCAACTGCTTGAATGGCATTACTAACAAGATTGTTTACAATGCGAAGTAGTTGATTGGCGTCTAGGTTTGCAAAAATGCTTTTTTCACTACTGTCAAATGTTATTGGCGCTTCTTTATAAAGTTCCAATGCGCGCTGAACCGTTGTGACAACATTAATTCGTTCAGACTGCCCAGTAGGCATCGCGGCAAATTGAGAAAATGCAGAAGCTATGGCGGTCATCGTGTCAATTTGTTGGATAAGCGATTGGCAAAACTCATGCACCTTATCGTCAGAAGCTAAAATGCCCTTTGCCGCTTGTTGTTCAAAATGCTGTATGGTCAATCGCATTGGAGTTAATGGGTTTTTAATTTCATGCGCTACTTGTTTTGCCATTTCTCTCCAGGCTGCCTCACGTTGTGATTTGGCAAGTTTTACAGCGCTTTGTTCCAATTCCTCTACCATTCCATTGTAGGCATCAACCAACGCTGAAATTTCCCTACTCGCTTTGGTCAACTCAATTTTGGTGTTTGTTTTTGTCAACTTGGTCTGATTAAGCTTATGACTGATCGTTTCTAAAGATCTTGTTACGTAGGAGGACACTATAAAGGCCAGTACAATAGCAATAATAAGCATGATGACATATACAGGGATTAGTCTAAACAGAAAAGCCCTAAGCTCCATAGAGCTCAAGGAGTCATCATCAAAATAAGGGACGTTTACAATAGCAATTGGAACTTCGTTGGCATTAAAAATATAAAAGTATGATGATCTTGACCGGATGCCATCAATGTTGCTTACATCAATAAAACGATCTTTTGGGCTTGAGTCTAATTGCTGTAATAATTCCTTTGGTAAAAAGGATAGCGCATTAGACTCCATGACTTGTGTTGATCCAATCAATACACCATTAAGACTAAACAGCTTAAAGTTTATATTTAATACATCGGCTGTCTGATCCATATAACCCTCAAAAACAACCGCTACATTTTCTGATGTTACTGGCACCGTTGACCCCTTAAGGATATAGGAAATTCGTTTTGTTAATTGATTTTCCTTACGCTCCAAACGTTGTTCATGATAGGTGTTTGATTGTTCGCTATACTGAAAAATCGTTACTCCTGCTATCAATAACGAAGCGATTACCACAAGGAAAATGAGGGAAATAAAAATTCGGCCGCGAAGTGAAAGTAACCGCATATGGTTACAGTTTTGATGTTCGGTAACGCTTGTAAAGACGTATGCCAAGCATCAGTAAAGCGGCAAGACCAATAAGACCAAGGATTCCAAAAATCCAATGCACGCTATTTTTAAGAATCGCTAAAAAAACAACCGCAAATAAAATTAATGTGGCGCCTTCATTCCAAATGCGAAAAAAAGTAGCGTTATGAGGTTGCTCGTTGCGTAAAAATTGCTTGTAAAACTGATGAGTTTTGGCATGATATAGTAACAATAGTCCCACAAAAACAAGTTTAACCCACATCCATGGTTGTGCAAGCCAAACAGGCATAAGTACAAGCAGCCAAACGGCAAATATAGTCGCTAATATTCCTGAGGGAACCGTTATAATGGTCCATAAACGACGCATCATAAGTTGAAGTTGTGGGAGCAAGATATCCGCTTCGGCTTTGGGACGAGTTGCTGCTTCAACTTGATATACCATAAGGCGTGGTATGTAAAACAACCCCGCAAAATAAGTGATTACAAAAATTAAATGAAGGGCTTTTATGTAGTTATAGGCTTCCACGTGCAAACAAGTTGATCTAAAGGTACATTATTTTCTAGATTAGGATGCTGTAGCCCATTCGTCAATCCAACGACTAAGTACATTTACCCAATCATCTCTATCATTTATACAAGGTACAACGTGCATTTCTTCTCCTCCTTTTTCTTCAAAATCTTCTTTTGCCTCCATGCCAATTTCTTCAAGAGTTTCTAAACAATCTGAAATAAACGCAGGGGTGACAACAGCAAGCTGTTTGGTGCCCTCTTTAGCAAAAGCCTCCACAGTCTTGTCCGTATACGGTCGGAGCCATTTATCGCCAGCTAATCTAGACTGAAACGAAGTAGAATAGGTTCCCGGACGAAGCTCTAAATACTCCGCAACTTGCTTTGTTGTTTCGTAGCATTGATGACGATAACAATAGGTATGCGCTTCAGAAGCCGTTTGGCAACATTGCCCATCAATTTTACAATGTGACTTTGTAATATCTGTCTTTCGAATGTGCCGTTCTGGTATTCCGTGGTAAGAAAACAGAAGGTGCTCCCATGGCTTATCTTGTAAATACTCTTGAATGGAATGTGAAAGCACACGTATATAATCAGCGTGATGATAAAATGCTGGCAGATGCGTAAACGACATGTTGGGGTATTGCTTCGCTCTAATTTCCTCCGCTAAAACAATAATGGTTTCCGTGGTAGCCATGGCGTGTTGAGGGTATAGTGGAACCAGTAACACTTCATTTACGCCCTGTTTGGAAAGCTCTTCCAAGCCCGTGGCTATAGATGGTTGTCCATAGCGCATAGCAAGTGCAATTGGAACAGATGTTTTTTCCTTTACTTTTTCTTGTAATCGTTTCGATAATACAATAAGTGGCGATCCTTCATCCCACCAAATCTTTTTATAGGCCTTAGCCGAACGTTTCGGACGTGTATTTAAAATAATCCCTTTCACCAAAAAGGTTCGAAACCATTTGGGCGCGTCGATTACGCGCTCGTCCATTAAAAATTCTTCCAAATATGCTTTAACGTCTTTAGGGGTGGGACTTTTAGGGGAACCCAAATTCACCAACAATACTCCTTTCATAGCAACATTTTTCGCTACGAAGATAAAGACAATAGGTATTTTTTTGGCGTTGTACCAAACTTCTTTTTAAAAGCATCAATAAAATGGCTTGAATTACTGTATCCCAGCTCAAGAGCTACTTCGTTTACATTATGTGATCCTGTGACAAGAAGTTGTCTTGCATGGTTCATTTTGTGATCTAAAACAAATTGATAAACCGTATTTCCATACAATTGCTTAAAGCCTTCTTTGAGTTTTTTTAAGCTAAGTCCTATTTCATGGGCAAGTGCTTGTAAGCTTGGCGGATCGGTCATTCGATCTAACATAATTTGTTTGGCATTACGAATTTTTCGTACGTTTTCTTCATCGACCAAGAAAGGGCATTCAGAAATGTCTGTAGCCTCGATAGGGTTGAAGTATAAACTCAATAATTCGTATACTTTGCCCTTCAAATACAACCTTCCCATCATTGCATTGGGTTGATGGTTTAATATTTGACTTAAAACCACAGCCATTGATGGGGTAATATTGTGATCCTTATAATACTTTTTATTGATGTTCTCATCAGACAAAAAACTTATTTGATTGGCTTCTTGTGAAAACAAACTATGAAATTTTTTAATAGAAATGAGTACGGTAACAAGCTGTGTGTTGGGCGCTACATCTAACTCCATAGGTAAGTCTCGCTGAGGGTTGTAAAGCAGTAATACGTGTTCGTCAAGCAAGGGTAGGCTGTATGAACGTTGATTAAAATTAAAGGTTGCGCTTCCTCTAAAACAAAAGTGAAACTGAATCAAGCTAGCGTCTACATGACGCACAATGTGCTGGGTGTCTATTGCGGTATTATCGTAAGTTAAAATATAAAACCCGTCTTCAATTAACTGATCCGTTCTGGGACGTAAAGCGTTGTTTTCCTTAGCCATAGCTATTGTTTCTTGTTTGATATTTAAACAAATGTACAAAGAAAATTCGTTGATTTAAGCGTTGTTTAATGAACCCCAATAGCGATAGAAAAAGTACTTTTAGCGTTGTTTTTTAAGACCGCTGTACGTTATTTTTGTGCTGCAAGTAAAAACCATATGCCGGTAACGGATCCTTTTTATTGTATTGGTGTTAGCTATAAAAAAGCAGACGCTGTTCTTCGTGGTACGTTTAGCTTGCCTTCAAAGGTAGTTCCGTATATCTATAAGGATGCGCAAGCTGAAGGGATTTCTTCATTGGTGATAAGCTCAACTTGTAACCGTACCGAAATTTATGCACAAGCAAAAAACGTAGATGCGCTTATCCATTTATTGTGTAAACACTCAAGGGGAACCGTAGCAGATTTTAAAAAAATAGGCTTCACTCATAAAGGAAACAACGCAATAGCGCATTTGTTTAAAGTTGGTACTGGATTAGATAGTCAGATACTTGGCGATTTTGAAATCATTGCACAACTAAAGCAGAGCTTTAAGTTGTCCAAAAAGCATCAGATGCTTAACCCCTATATGGAACGCTTATTCAATGCGGTATTGCAAGCCAGTAAACGCATAAAAAACGAAACGGAATTATCATCGGGAGCAACGTCAGTTTCTTATGTTTCTGTGCGTTATATGTTAGATACCATCCCCGATTTGGATGACAAAAAGATTGTCCTTTTTGGTGTTGGAAAAATTGGTCGAAACACTTGTGAGAACCTTGTTAAGCACACCAAAAACAAAAACATTATCCTAATAAATAGGACTCGTGAACGTGCCGAACAACTTGCTGGAAAATTTGCTATTGAAGTGAAAGACTATGCAGATTTACCCGTCGAAATTCGAAAAGCAGATATTCTTATTGTTGCAACGGGTGCAGAAAAACCAACCATTGCTAAATCGTTAATCCATTCTGATAAGCCCTTACTTATCCTCGACTTATCGATGCCCAAAAACGTTCATTCCAACGTGGAAGAATTGCCTAACGTATCCTTACTTCATTTGGATGAATTATCCAAAATGTCTGACAAAACGCTTCTTGCGCGAAAGGCACATGTCCCCAAGGCAACACAAATTATTGAATCTGCAATCGTTGAGTTTAACCAATGGATGGAGACACGAAAATTTGCTCCTGCCCTGCAGGCTGTTAAAAAACTAATGGTTGATATTCAACAACAAGAGTTGGAAGCTCAGCGCAAAAAAAATCCTTCGTTAAATTCTGACCATGCAGTAGCAGTTTCGGAACGCCTTATCCAAAAACTTACCAATAGAATGGCGAATCACTTACGTGAAAGTGAAAATACGGTTGAAAGTGTAAAAGCACTCGAAACGCTTTTTAATGTTTCAACTCATGAATAAGCCAATCCGTATTGGCACACGTGGAAGCGCACTTGCACTATGGCAGGCACGGTGGGTGCAAGCACAACTTACTTCTATAGGGATTAAAAGTGAGCTTGTGCCTATTCAATCTGGAGGAGACAAACAGCAACAGCAGCCCTTATATGAAATGGGGGTACAAGGCATTTTTACCAAAGAATTAGACACAGCTTTACTAGCAAAAGAAGTGGACATTGCAGTACACAGCATGAAAGATGTTCCTACGCAATTTCCAGAAGGGATTATCCCCTTTTTTATTCCAGAGCGTGGTCATTACGAAGATGTATTTGTTCCAAACAATATCTCTTGGGAGACGGATGATTGTGTAATCGCTACAAGTAGTTTGAGAAGGGCTGCTCAATGGAAGTTTAAATATCCTTCACATCATATTGTGGATATTAGAGGAAATGTCCCTACACGGCTCAAAAAATTAAGTGAATCAACCCATCACGGTACAATAATGGCTCTTGCAGGGCTTAAACGATTGGAGGTGCTTCCTGTAAATAGCCTGGTGTTAGACTGGATGATTCCCGCTCCTGCGCAAGGGGCAATACTAGTAACCGGATTGGCCTCAAATCAGATATTAAAATCTTCTTTGAGCACGTTGAATCACCCAGAAACAGCCTTTTGTGTAAGCCAAGAACGTGAATTTTTAAGAACGCTTGAGGGTGGGTGTACTGCTCCTATCGGGGCTGTTGCTCAAGAAATTGATGGTAAAATCGCTTTCAAAGGCTGTGTTACGCATAAGGAGGGTACAAACCAACTTGTTTTTGATGCACTATTCCCAATCAATCAAGAGGGTATAGGGCTGCATGCTGCCGAACAGCTTCTAAAGCAAGGGGCTAAAAAATTACTTGATGGCTAAACCAGTTCTTTTGGCAACCAAAGTTTTAGATGCAGGTTTGCGTGAGCGAATAACCCATGCAGGTTTGGCGTATGTTGGGTATAATGCAATTTCTATTGAGGCTGTCCCATTTGAAATTCCAACCCCAAGTTCCTTTGTGGTTCTTAGTAGTAAAAATGCTACCAATCTTGTATTAAAACACGTGAATTGGTTGCAAGAGACTAAGGTATTATGTGTGGGTGAAACATCAGAAATCCTATTAAATGAAAAAGGCGTAAAACCATTCAAAACAGCTCAAAATATGGCAGAATTAATCTATTTTATTGAAAAAATGGATAAAAAAGGTTCTTTTTTGCATTTTTGCGGGAATCGGAGGATGTCACTTTTTTCTGAAAAAATGACCCAGTGGACATGTGATTTTAAAGAAATCATTGTTTATCATACAAAAAAGGTGCGTAAGGTATTTAATGAACGCCCTGATGCTGTGCTATTTTTTAGTCCAAGTGGTGTTGAAAGCTACGAACAATACAACGACCTAAGCCAAAGTATTTGCTTTTGTATTGGTACTACAACAGCTAAAGCCTTTAAACAAAAACCAAAAGAAGTACACGTTGCGAATAGCCCCAAAACAGCGCATGTTGTAGCAAAAGCCATTCACTATTTTAAAACCCAGCAATATGCTTAAAAATGACATATTACTTCGAGCGCTTGAAGGAGAATCGCTATCTAGGCCCCCTGTTTGGATGATGCGCCAAGCCGGACGCTATTTGCCTGATTTTATGAAACTAAAAGCGAAGTACGATTTCTTTACTCGCTGTCAAACTCCCGAGTTGGCTACGGAGATTACCATTATGCCAATCGATCAAATTGGAACCGATGCTGCTATACTATTTTCAGATATTTTAGTCATCCCACAAGCGATGGATATTGCTGTAGAAATGAAAGACGGTGTTGGTCCGTGGCTTCCAAACCCCATCAGGACAATCGAAGATGTTCAACGAGTAAGCGTCCCCGACGTAGAGGACAGGCTTCATTACGTAATGGAAGCCATTAAACAAACAAAAGCAGCCCTCGATAACCGAGTTCCATTAATTGGTTTTGCAGGTTCTCCATGGACTATTCTTTGCTATACCGTTCAGGGGCAAGGTTCTAAAAACTTCGATTTGGCTAAATCCTTTTGTTTTGCGCAGCCCGAAGCAGCACATCAATTATTGCAAAAAATAACGGATACTACCATTGCCTACCTAAAAGCCAAGGTGCGGGCAGGCGTCGATGTAGTACAGCTTTTCGATTCATGGGGTGGTATGTTAGGAGAAGATGACTATCAAACATTTTCGTGGCAGTACATGCAACAAATTATCGATGCGCTTAAATACGAAACCAAAGTTATTGCCTTTGCAAAAGGCTGTTGGTTTGCCTTGCCTATCATGGCACGTTCGGGAGTTCATGCATTGGGTATAGATTGGACTTGTTCTGCAAGAAATGCGCGCTACCTTACTGGTGGTCAACTGACGCTTCAAGGAAATTTTGATCCTGCACGTTTACTATCTCCAATTCCAGAAATTGAACGGCTTGCCAAAAAAATGGTTGATGATTTTGGTGTGCAGAACTATATCGCAAATCTTGGCCATGGTATTTTGCCAAATGTCCCCGTAGATCACGCTAAGGCGTTTGTCAACGCCATAAAGTCTTATGCCTCATAATTCCCTCACAATGAAAAATCGGTTTATTACCTACATTAAATCCCTTCAAAATAACATTACTCAGTCACTTGAGAAAGAAGACGGTGCTACCACATTTCGGGAGGATTCGTGGAAACGTCCAGGGGGCGGTGGTGGAAAGACACGCGTCATTGAAAATGGTGGCGTGTTTGAAAAAGGTGGCGTTAACGTTTCTGAGGTGTTTGGTACACTTCCTGAATCTATGCAACAACAGCTTGGGGTTAAACATCGTGATTTTTTCGCTTGCGGTATAAGTTTAGTCATACATCCCAAAAGCCCGATGGTACCGACCGTCCATGCAAATTTTAGATATTTTGAGCTTTACGATAAGAACAAAGCTGTAGTTGACCAGTGGTTTGGAGGCGGTTTAGACCTTACGCCTTACTATGTGTTTGATGAAGATGCTATTCATTTTCATCAAGTATGTAAAACCGTATGCGATACACATCATCCCGACTTTTATACCAAATACAAAAAACAATGTGACGAATACTTTTGGAACCACCACCGAGAAGAAGCCCGCGGAATTGGTGGGCTGTTTTTTGATTATTGCCGCCCCAATGAAAACATGACCGCGGACGCATGGTACAGTTTTATAACCCAAATGGGAGATGCATTTTTAGAAGCATACCTACCCGTTGTGCAAAAAAGAAAATCTCTTACTTACTCTAAAGAACAACGGCAATGGCAAGAGATAAGAAGAGGGCGCTATGTTGAGTTTAATTTGGTGCATGATAAAGGCACGCTATTTGGCCTAAAGACCAACGGGCGTATCGAAAGTATTTTAATGAGTTTACCCCCTCACGTTCAATGGGTCTACGACATGCACCCTGAAGAAGGCTCTGAAGAAGAAAAATTAGTAACCTTGCTACAACAACCCAAAACATGGGTTTAAAACGATAACAATGTATCCACTAAACAGAAATCGACGCCTTCGTTCAACGCCATCCATGCGAGAACTTGTTCAAGAAACACGCCTTTCAGCCAGTGACTTTTTAGTTCCTTTATTTATTGTTGAGGGGACAAATACAGCTTCTGAAATTCCCTCAATGCCAGGGTATTTTCGCTACAGTTTAGATTTAGTCACAACAGAAGTAGCAAAACTCTATGACATGGGGGTACGCGGGGTGCTGCTTTTTGTTAAAGTCTCCGACCAAGAAAAAGACAATACAGGAATAGCCGCACTAAATCCGGATGGTTTGATGCAACGCAGCATACGGGCAATTAAAAAAGCCGTGCCCAACATGGTGGTTTGTACTGATGTGGCTTTAGACCCATATTCTGTCTATGGTCACGACGGAATTGTAGAAAACAAGGAAGTGTTAAATGATGCTACTGTAGAAATTCTTTCAAAAATGGCGGTTAGTCATGCCGAAAGTGGTGCGGATATCGTTGCGCCCAGTGACATGATGGACGGACGGGTGTTGGCCATTCGGAAACAACTCGAAACAGCAGGTTTTGTTCACACAGGAATTATGAGTTACAGCGCCAAATACGCTTCTGGGTTTTATGGTCCTTTCCGGGATGCATTGGATTCTAATCCAGGTTTTGGTGATAAAAAAACCTATCAAATGGATATCGCAAATCGTAAAGAAGCGATAAACGAAACACTTCAGGACATTGAAGAGGGAGCTGATATTGTTATGGTAAAACCCGGTATTGCCTATCTGGATATTGTCCGGGATTTAGCAAATAAAATCCATACCCCCATTGCCGTTTATCAAGTAAGTGGGGAATATGCGATGCTCAAGGCAGCCGCTGAAAAGGGGTGGCTCGATCACGATACCGTAATGATGGAACAGCTTATTGCTTTCAAACGGGCGGGAGCTTCGCTTATTGTTTCCTATCACGCAACAACGGCTATTGCGCTGTTGTAGTTTACTTGGCAGCTCGTTAAAAATTTGTACTTTGCTGTAAAATCTTACATGAAAATCTTACTTAAATTCTTAAAAGGACTTGTTAGTGCCCTCGCCGTTCTTATCGCAGGATTATACATTTCTGGATATGGACATATTGTTGAATTGGGCATTAAAGTTATTGAGTTAGGTAAAACCGAAGCCGGACTTGAAGACTATCTTCACTTTGACGTTCGTGAAATTCCTAAAAGTGATCGCCCGATGCCTTGGGCAATCCACAAGAACTACAATACTGTCCCTGCTACGGAGGTTTTAAATACGATTCACAAAGAACAAGAAACAGTGGCGTTTTTGATAATCAAAAACGACTCGATTTGGCACGAACAATACTTTGAAGGTTTTAATAAAAGTAGCAAAACGAACTCCTTTTCTATGGCAAAAACAATTGTTTCCGCCTCCTTAGCTAAAGCAATTGAAGAAGGACATATAAAAAGCTTTGACCAAAAAGCAATAGACTTTCTTCCTTGGTTAAAAGGGCCTTTTGCTAAGATAATGACTGTAGGAAACTTAGCCACCATGTCATCGGGACTTGAATGGAATGAAGATTATGACAATCTACTAACCATTACCCCTTTGACTTACATCACTCGTGATATTACACGTGTTATGAAAACCATTCCAATTGTCGATGAGCCTGGAAAACGCTTTGTCTATCAAAGTGGTAGTACCCAACTACTTTCCCAAGTCTTAACAGCTGCAACTGGAGAGTCAATTTCGGAATTAGTTCGTCGCTATTTTTGGAATCCCCTTGGAACGCATGCCGATGCCAACTGGCGTTTGGATAGTGCCAAAAAAGGGATAGAAAAATCGTATTGTTGTTTTAATTCTAATGCTCGTGACTTTGCACGCTTTGCGACCCTGTTTAAAAATGGCGGCTACTGGCACGGTAAACAATTAATTAATGCTGCTTTTGTAAAAAATTCTATTACCCCCCAATTTGAAAATGGTGCAAATTACGGCTACGGTTGGTGGCTGGGCACACACATGAACAAACCATATTACAGCATGCGAGGGCATAATGGGCAATACACTATTGTGTTTCCTGAAGATGATGTGGTTATAGTGCGATTAGGGCACAAACAGCTTCCTGACCTTCCAGGAGAAAGTCATTCGGCTGATTATTTGGGGTATATGGAAGAAGCCTTTACCATGTTGTCCCATGAAACTACTACACACCCTTGAAAACATCCTGTTCCTAGATATTGAAACAGTTCCTGAACAGCCTGAATTTAAATCGCTAAATAAAGTGGCGCAAGAGTTGTTTGCGGAAAAAACAGCCTATAAACGAAGTGCAGAAAACATTTCGCCAGAAGACTACTATTCGAAAGCTGGAATTTGGGCAGAATTTGGAAAAATAGTGTGTATTTCCGTTGGACTAATAATACCACATGAAAGGAAACGGCAATGCAGAATCCGTAGTTTTTATGGCGATGAGCTAAGCCTCCTCGTTAATTTTAAAGAAATGCTTGATCATCATTTTTCAGCTTCCAAACATAGGCTTTGTGCACACAATGGCAAGGAGTTTGACTTCCCTTATATAGCGCGGCGTATGCTAAAACATCAATTGGAATTGCCATCGATACTACAATTAATGGGAAAGAAACCCTGGGAAGTTCCTCATTTGGATACTTTGGACTTGTGGCGGTTTGGAGATTATAAGCACTATACTTCGTTAGCCTTATTGAGTCACTTCTTTGACATTCCCTCCCCAAAAGATGATATTAGTGGTGCAGATGTGGCAAGGGTTTTTTATGAAGAAAAAAACATAAAACGCATTGTGCATTATTGCGAAAAGGACGTAATTACCTTAGTGCAAGTGTATCTAAAGTTGTCTCTACAAGCAATATTAACTGAAAATGAAATTGTTTATATCGATTAAAACGTAGTGGTATTGCATGTACCGCTATGAATTCTGTATTTTAGCAGGAATTATATACCTATGGATATTATGCTCTCTCTACATTCACGCGTGGCTTACGTGGTTTTATTTACTTTAGTTTTAGCCGTTTTAAACGCCTTTTGGGGCTTATTAACTAAGCGTGCTTTTGGCAGTCGTAATTTACGTATTTCTCTTTTTGGACTTATCTTTTCACACATTCAATTGCTGTTAGGCTTGGGTGTATACTTTGTTTCACCCTATTTTTCTGCTTGGGAAAATGGCATGGGCGCAGTAATGAAAGATGCTACGTTACGCCTGTTTTTAGTAGAACACCCAATCACAAACATCCTCGCAATTGTACTAATCACTATGGGTTGGTCGTTGCATAAAAAAGTAGCTTCTGGTCGTAAAAAGTTTTTTAGAATCGCTGTTTTTTACGGCATTGGTACCCTTTTACTTATTAGTAGAATCCCGTGGGATCAATGGTTATAAAACAAGAAAGCACCCTGCAAGGTGCCTTCTAATAACCAACCATATTAAACTATGAAAAACTAATAAGCATTTTTTGCTATCTGTTTACACCTGCAAGGTAGTATATCCTTTAAGCGCTAGTTGTGAAACATATGTTAAATATTTCGTAGAACTAAAACCATGGTAGATTTTTCAAAGATTGCGGTTATCGGTAGCGGTAGTTGGGCTACAGCACTCGTTAAAATTCTATGTGAAAATTGCAGCTCTGTAGGGTGGTATGTAAGGAATGAAACAATCCATGAACATCTTTCCAAAGAAGGACATAACCCCAACTATTTAAGTAGTGTTGAGTTCAACACAAAGCAGCTTGATTTACATACTGATTTAAATGAAATTGTAGATAAGTACAAGGTTTTAATCTTGGCTATTCCTTCTTATTTTGTAGATAGTTCTTTGGCAGAGCTAACTACCCCCATTGAAGACAAGATTATTTTTTCTGCAATAAAAGGAATTGTCCCCGAGCAAAATACGTTAGTAGGCACCTATTTACATGAGAAATTCAATGTGCCCGAAAAGCACTTTGGGATAATTGCAGGGCCATGCCATGCTGAAGAAGTGGCGCTAGAACGTCTTTCTTATTTGACTGTTGCAAGTGCCAATAAAGCCCTGGCAAAAGAATTAAAAGAAAAGTTAGATTGTGCTTATATCCGCTCATCAACCACAGATGATGTTATTGGAACTGAATATGCTGCAACACTCAAAAATGTATACGCCATTGGAGTAGGAATGGCTCATGGCTTGGGTTACGGGGATAATTTTATAAGTGTTTTCATTAGTAATGCTGTCCGTGAAATGAAGCGCTTTGTTAAGCATGTTGACAAGAAAAAAAGGAATGTAAATAAATCGGCATACTTAGGCGATTTACTCGTAACGGCTTACTCGGTATTTAGTAGAAACCGTATGCTTGGAAACATGATTGGAAAAGGCTACACAGTTAAAGCGGCATTGGTAGAAATGACCATGGTGGCTGAAGGGTATTATGGAACTAAAACCACCCATGCTATATGCCATTCTTGTGAAGAGGATTTCCCTATTTTAGACTGTGTGTATCAAGTCCTTTATGAAAAAGCCTCTGCAAAGAAAAAAATGAAAGCATTAGCTCAAGTCCTTAGCTAGCTTATTGAAGTAAATTGCTTTAGGAAACGCACATCGTTTTCGTAAAACATGCGAATATCTTCAATTTGATACAAGAGCATGGCCATACGTTCGAGCCCCATTCCAAAAGCAAATCCTGAATATTCCTCAGGATCAATGTTACAGTTCTTCAAAACTTGAGGGTCTACCATACCACAACCCATTATCTCTAACCACCCTGTTCCCTTGGTGATGCGATAATCTGCTTCTGTTTCTAACCCCCAATAAATATCTACCTCAGCACTTGGCTCAGTAAATGGAAAATACGATGGCCGAAGGCGGATTTCTGCTGTTCCAAAAATTGCTTTTGTAAAGTACATTAACGTTTGCTTTAAATCAGCAAAAGACACATTCTTATCGATATACAAGCCTTCTACTTGATGAAAAACACAGTGTGATCGTGCTGAAATTGCTTCGTTTCTAAAAACACGACCAGGAGATAAAATTCGGATAGGAGGCCGGTTGGCTTCCATATGACGCACTTGTACCGAAGAAGTGTGGGTGCGTAACATTACATCGGGGTTGGTTTGCACAAAAAAGGTGTCTTGCATATCCCGTGCTGGATGATGTTCAGGCAAGTTAAGTGCAGAAAAATTGTGCCAATCATCCTCAACTTCAGGGCCAGAAGATAGACCATAACCAATGCGGCTAAACACATCGATTACCTTATCGCGAACGATACTAATGGGATGACGTGCTCCCAAGGCAATGGGCTGACCTGGTCGGGTAATGTCATTCAAAAGTCCTTTAGGAGTTTGCGAACCGCTTAATTGTGTTTGTAGTTCCTTGACCTTAGTTTGTGCTTCGGTTTTTAGTTGATTTAGCAACTGTCCATATTCCTTTTTTTCTTCATTAGGAACGTTACGGAAATCTGCAAAAAGTTGGGTAATATGTCCCTTCTTTCCTAAATATGCTATCCTAAACTGTTCTACCTCATCCAAGGATGAAGCCTGATATACTTCTACGTCTTGAAGATGTGTTTTAATGGTATCAATCATAAGGACAAAAATACACATTCCACAAATAGTACCACTACAGCAAACAAATCTATGCGTACATTTGTAGTATGCCGCTTAATTATATCGACATTGCTGTTGTTTGCTTAGCTGTTTACGGTCTTGGTCGTGGAGCATTTAGAGGGTTTTTTGTGGAAATCGCTTCGCTACTAGCATTGGTGTTGGGTGTTTTTGGAGCGTTGCACTTTTCAAGCTTTACTGCTCATTTACTTTCCAATTATATAGAATGGGAATATCTATCCCTACTTGCTTTTGCATTAACATTTATTGGAATTATTATCGGAGTTGCGTGGATTGGAAAGCTATTAACCAAACTCGCTAAGGTAATTTTACTCGGGTTTTTAAATCGTTTGTTGGGCGCCATATTTGGTACTTGTAAATGGCTCGTAATTTGTGGCGTATTGGTTTGGATTTTAGGGCAAGCAAACCAGTTCTTTCCTTTTTTACCCGAAACCCTTACCGAAAGTTCACTTTTCTTTGAACCACTACAGGATTTGGGAGGATATTTATTTGAAAAAATTAATACGGATAAAAATCTAATCGAGCCTATTCTACAGCAAAGCTGATATAAGCAATACTACTTTGTGGAATCCATCCCGTTGATCCATTGATTAAGCGGATTTTAATCCAATCTTCCACATTTTCGAGAACAAATACTTTTGCTCCTTCGTGAATTGTAAGTAATACTTCTGAGCGCAAATTAGGCTCTGACCGAAATGATTCAGAACTAGCATAAACTATAGCCGGTCGCGAATTACGCAGCTTCCCTTTTTGTTGTAATGCAAACGCAAAAGAAAAAACAGTACAGAAGAGTAATCCAACAAAGACCGTAAAATACAAGCGCTTAAACCCACTTTTTCTTGTTTTATCATATAAGAAAAAGCTTAGGATTGCCAACCAGGATCCCATAATTGTAACTAGAGCCCATCCCCGCACCGATGTTAGAAATACCAGTCCGTTGCCCCATTTTTTTAATTCATTTTCTGGTAAAGGAGCAAACCGATCTAGAGTCATGTTTTGTGCAAAAGACAAATTATTAAGTACCTGCTGATTGTCAGCATCTAATAACAATGCTTTTTCATAATTCAAAATGCTAGGTGCAATTGCATTTTGTTTGTAATAGGCGTTTGCCAAGTTAAAATACAGCTCTACAGAGTGCACTCCCTGTTTACTGATAGAATCATAATACTGAATGGCGCGGTTATAATTTCCTTCATTGTAGGCATTATTCGCTTCCCTAAAGAAATCATTTGGAGATTGTCCAACTGCAACTAACGATACAAGTAACATAAAAACTACGCTTCTTTTCATAGCTAAAATTGTTTATCCATTTGAGTTATGGCCTCTACGGCAATGTTATAGTCTTGTTCCATACTGCTTTTTGAACTGGGCGTATAGCGAGCAAACTCACAATTGGTAAGCACGCGGATAAATAACGCAACGGTTTGGGTATCCACTCCCTTTTTGGTGAGTAAAATCTCCATTTTTTCTTTGCTGAATTCTGTCATTTGTATTTGCAGACGCGCCTTGACATAATTATGTAATGCTTGTTCTAGAGCGACATAAAATAACGTAGATTCTGACATGCTTCGCTTTGCCTTACCCAAAAACTTTTTTACCAAACGGGCTTTATTGCGTTGTGCAACACGCATCGCATCGGGTTTTCTGTTGCGTAATAGTCTGTATAAAAACAACAAGACAATCGGAGTGAAAAGCAACGCATAGTATAGCGTACTGCCAAAAAATGGGCGTTGTGCTATTGGTTTAAAGTTTGTGCGTTGTGCAATAAATTGAAATGCATTAGAATTGACAGTACTACCCGTGACAATAGGTGTTGTGGGTGTAGGAGACCCGGCAATTTTAGGGCCTTCCAATACATCAATTATCAGCTCTTCGGAACGAAGGGTTTTGTACGTCTTTGTTGATGGGTCAAAATATGAAAACTCAACCGCTGGTATTGGATATTTCCCTTGAAATTGAGGAACCAAGGTATAGCTGTCTTCCTTACTACCTCGCATTCCCGAAAGTGTTGTTTTTACTTGTTCATTATGTTCTGGATCATAGCGCTCCAAAGCACTTGGTGTCACCAATTCTGGGAGTGAAAACAACTTTAAATTTCCATTTCCTTTTACCGACACAACTGCTTGTAAAGATTCAGAAGCGTTAAGGGCTGCCTTTGAAGTTGTTACATCAAATTCAAAGCTACCAACAGCGCCACTAAATGAGGCTGGTTTTCCTTCTTCAGGGAATGGTATTACTGTTAATGATCGCTTCCCTGCCGATACAATACGCGATACTTGAGTGTACACCTGATTTCCAAAAAAATCTCGCCGCTTTGTAGGTACATCTAGCTGAACATCAAGTGTTAGAGGAGCTATAGGAAGTTTCCCTTCACGCTGTGGATACAATACGGTTTGCTGCCAAATTACATAGTTGTATTGCTTTCCCTTATACATTCCCCTTTCAATGGTTCTTCGTGAAGGAATATCCTGAGACCAAAAGTCATTGTACTCAGGCATGTCGATAGCGTTTACATCCGAAGGACGAACATTTCCACCAAAATAAAGTTTATACAAAACGGTTATTGGCTCGTTGATGTATGCTTTGTTTTTTGATAATTCGACAACCAAATGCAGGTTTTCAGCTGCAATATAATTGGGATCATTTGGGTTTTTTGGAAGGTCTACGGCATTCTTAACTTCCACCGAAAGTTGGGAGGTTTTATAGCGTTGACCTTCAATTTCTATAGAAGCCTGCCCTATAGAAAGCTTTCCCTTTTTCAGTGGTGTAAGAAAATAGGTGTAGCTCTTAGAAAACGACCGTTTTCCATTGACAAACATATTGCTCACCGATTGGTTTGGGCCTGCAACTACTCGGAAGTCGTCAAAAGAAGGAGGTCTGAAATTATCCCCGTCTTGATTCATGGTAAACTCCACGCGCAATCGTTCGTTAATCCCTAGTTCATTCTTGCTAAGGGTTGCTTCAAAACGTACTTGCCCTAGGAGGTGTGGTGAAACTGTCCACACCATCAAAAAACACAATAACGCTGTTTTGTTCATTACCAATCCTTTTTGTTTTTGGTTCCAGATGCTTTTACCTTTTTAGCATTCAATTTGTCTTGGACTTTCTTTTCCTCATTACTCATCGCGTCAAGTAAATTCTGGATTTGTTGAGGTGATAACTGTGTAGGTTGGGGCTGTTTTTTTTTATTATCAGTATCGCTTTCTTGACCCTCGTCCTGTTCTGGTTCTTTCTGGTCTTTCTCACCTTCGTCCTCTTTAGAAGGCTTCTCCTTATCCTGAGAATCCTCCCCTTCGTTATCCTTATCGCCCTCTTGCTCTTTATCCTTGTCTTGGTTTTTATCGTTGTCTTTCTTCTGGTCGTCGTTTTCCTTATTCTCTTGATTATCGTCTTGATCCTGCTGCTCGTCTTGTTCTTGTTGTTCTTCCTCAAGCATTTTTTTGGCTAGAGCATAATTATAGCGTGTTTCATCGTCATTCGGATTGTTTCGCAAGGCATTTTTATAGGCATCCACGGCTCCTTTATAATTTTTGAGTTGCATTAACGCATTGCCAATATTGTGGAAGGTACGATGTTTATTAGGACGCTCTCTTGTAGCTTCCAATGTCTCAGCATAGGTTAGTAATGCCTCTTGGGTATAGTTGTCTTGTTGCAGGGTTGTTGCAAGGTTGTACTGGGCAATATCGTTCTTTGCTCCTAACGCAACAGCACGGCGGTAATTTTTTTCCGCTTCTACGTCGTTAGCTGCATCAAAAGCTTCATTGCCATCATAGATATAATTATCGGTCTGTTGTACCTGCAATGCATCCTGAGCTAGTACTGCTAGTGGAAAGAAAAAAAGAATACAAAAGTGACTACGCATCATAAAAAAGGTTTAGTTTTTTTATCCATTGTGTGCTTCGATAAAATAAAAATAAATCAAGAACAATCAAAAATAAGCCAATCCCCAAAAACCATTGAAATTGATCCTTGAATTTAACAAATTGCTTGGCCTCAAACTCTTGTTTGTCCATTGTTTTTAGGCGATCAATAATTGCTGTCACAACTTCTTCGGTATTCCCGCCCTCTAAAAATAAACCATCGTTTTCTTCTGCAATGGATTTCATTTGCTCAAAATCACTTTTTGTAATCACAACTTCTCCATTCTCGTCTTTTTTATAGGCGATCGAATTCCCCTGCTTTATTGGAATTACAGAGCCTTTTTCAGTACCAACAACAACCGTGAAAAAAGTGATTCCCAAGTCTGATGCCTGTTTAACTGCTGTAAGTGCATCCTCACCATGATCTTCGCCGTCTGATAGGATACAGACCACCTTGTTCGATTGATTTTCATCATCAAAATAGGTTTCTGCCAAGCGAATCGCAGCCGAGATAGCCGTTCCTTGCGAAGAAATCATATTGGTATCAAGTGAGGCAAGGAACATTCGAGCGGCAGCATAGTCTGTGGTAATTGGCAAATGAGGAATCGCCGAAGAGGCGTATGCAATAATTCCTATCCGATCACTAACCAGCTTATTAATAAGCTCACTTGTTAAGCGTTTTGCCTTCTCAAGCCTGTTGGGAGCAATATCTTCCGCAAGCATGCTTTTAGATACATCAATAGCAAAAACGATGTCCACTCCCTCTCTCTTTACAGTTTCTAATTCAGTTCCTATTTGGGGATTTACCAGCCCAATACAAATACACGCCACTCCAAGCCATAACAAGACCTGCTTTGCCCACCCTTTAAAAAAGGATTGCTCTGGAGCAATGTGTAAAAGCATTGATGGAGAGGCCATCGTTTTCTGAATGCGTTTTTTCCATAATGTAAACAATAGGTATGCTAACACCATTATAGGGATTAGAAGCAACAGATAGAAATATTGGGTTTGTTCGTACTGTATCATGCCAATGCCGATTTAAAAAGCGTATGCCGTAGTGTCCATTCAAGTAGAAGTGCACCTAATCCCCAAAACACAAACCAACGGTACTTTTCGTGGTATTTCGTATAGCGAATCTCTTCGACTTCTGTACGTTCTAATTTATCGATTTCTTCATAAATGGCTTCCAGTTTTTTATTGTTGGTAGCACGATAATAGCTCCCTCCTGTTTCCTCTGCGATGGTTTTCAATAGCTCTTCATCAATTTCAACTTTTGTAAGTTGATATACAAAAGACCCGTCTGGACGGAGTGCTACAGGTGCAGGGGCACTTCCATTACTTCCCAAACCAATGGTATAGGTTTTAATACCAAAGGAGCTTGCAAGTCCTGCGGCTGTTTTAGGGTCTACAAAGCCGGTATTGTTTACCCCATCTGTGAGCAAGATGATGATTTTACTTTTAGCTTTACTGTCCCTTAGTCGATTTACAGCAGTAGCAAGGCCCATTCCGATGGCGGTACCGTCACTTATTATTCCATCATAAGATACTTTTCCAAGCACATCGATTACCAATGCTTTATCAGAAGTAATTGGGGTTTTGGTATAACTCTCGCCGGCATAAACCACCAACCCGATTCGGTCAGAAGTTCGCTTGGCAATAAAATCGGCGGCGACCTTCTTTAATGCAGAAAGGCGATTGGGTTTTAAATCGCGTGCCAACATACTTGAAGATACATCTATGGCCATAACAATATCGATGCCTTTATTGGTTTTAGTTTGGGTGCTTACATCTTGAGTCTGTGGTCTAGCCAGGGCAACTAAGAAAAATCCTATCGCGATTAATCGCAATAAAAACAATAGAGGTTGCCACTTGGGCAATCTTCCAGATTTGGCAAAGGCATCAATGCTTGGGCTTAACACGTGTGCTACATGCTTTTTTCTGGTTAAGACATGCCAAAAAATAAGCAAAGGAATGGCTAATAGCCCCCAAAAAAACTCCGGATATGCAAAGGTGTATTCCATCATTTTTTAGCTTTTTTAAACTGTATGCTTGCTAATATCCGTGTGATTAGCTCCTTGGCATATGCATCATCGCGGTCATAAACTAGTTGTAGCTGTTGGAAGCCTTTATTTTCAGTAAAGTGATACACTTCATAGGTTTTGCGTTGTGATTTTTTATTGGATATGGTCCAGTCAAAAGAGCCTGATGCAACAATACCCTCAATACCCGAAGTGGTGGTATAATCGTTTTGCTTTTGGAAAATATTGGTGGCACCCATACTATCAAAATAACCAATTACCTTATCTACCTTTTGTTGTAAATCTATGGTTTGCTCATCTTTAGATGTGCTGTGTTCCATGAGTAAAACAATCAAAAATGCATCGTCTAAACTCCCCAAAACAAACTGTTGGTTCATCCGATTCTGGCTTGATCTACGTCCTAAAACATCTGGGGTTTCGAGTTGCATTCCTGAAATACCATAGGTGCTTGCTACCCAATCTTTTTCGAGCCATGCTAAAGTAGGGTGTCCAAATACACGATCTTTCGTTTGAACAGCGCCATAATTTATTACCATGCCAATAATTATAACAAAAGATAATCCCAAAACAGTAAGTCCGCCGAGTTGCAGCCGCTTGCGTTGGCGTTGTTTCTGGCGCATTCGTGCATAGGCTTCGTTCTGTAAACGCTCTTCTTCCGTAGGCTCGGGCAGTGCTGCTTGTGTTTCTTTTACTACGGACTCAATTTTAGATCGATCGACTCGAGCCAAACGTTCCTCGGGCATGGCACGGGCAAATTTTACCAAGTCTGCAGTACGAAGTACTTCGTTAAGATGGTCTATCGTGTCATTTGTTAAGTCTAAATTTCCGGTATCTCGAAGTAATGCTAATTTCGTTAATAATTCATCTGAGGTGCTTTCTAGCGCATCGATATCGGTTTCATCCTCAAGGTAGTTTTTTACAATATCAGTCATGGCTGAATAGTATACTTTGTACTCTTCTTGTTCTTCGAGTTGCTTGGATTCAAGGGCTTGTAGCGCTTGCAATGCACGTTCAAAAGGCGGTAGTTTTTGACGACTTGCTCGAATGCGTTTTTGTGTACGAATGGCTAAAAAATAAAGAAGTACAAGCCCCAAAATGATTAAGAATCCAAATGCATAGGGCTTCCACCACCCGATGGTGTTTTTGGCAATTGGTAAAATCGTTTTGATCGGGTATAATGGCTGTTCTAACGTATCTACCACAACATCGTTCACGCGAATTCTAAGGGAGTCGGTTGAAAATAAGGCGCCGTCAACAACTACTTTCTGTTGGGGTAATGTAAACTGACCTGTATCAAAGTGAATAACCGAGTATGTTTTAGCATAGATAATAGACTTCGCTTGGCGGGTGGTATCAACTGCTGAAGTATCAATGACCTCGAACGGCAAAAATGCTTGTAATGGGGGAAATTTAACTTGCGCCTGAGTTGAAGTAGTTACCGAAATGGCAACATTTATTTGTTCTGCAAGGCGCGCTTGAAGGGTGTCTGCTTGTAGGGATACTTTAGTTTGAGCACCTCCAAGGACAGCACACATTAGCGCTAAAACAATATAAAATCTTCTACCCACGGCTTTTAAAATACGTTAATAGTTTTTTTACATAACTCTCATTTGATCCACACGACAGTGCCCCTGCGCCGTACCGTGAAAAATTTGTGCTGAAATAATCGGCGGTTTTACGTTGTGAAAGCGCATAAGCCGTCCGAACACTCTTTGATGAAGTATTTACCCACTTTTGCATGTTGGTTTCAGCATCACGCATAAAAAGAAGTCCAGCAGCGGGAAGCTTTTCTTCCATTGGATCATATAGGCGAATCCCTGTAAGATCATGCTTGCGAGCAGCAAGTTGAACTGATTTAGTATAATCTTTATCAAGAAAATCTGACAGCATAAAAACAATAGCTCGTTTTTTTAGTACCCTGCTCATAAACTCTAGGGCACCAGAAATATCCGTTTTAGCACTTTTAGGCTTTTGTTCTAAAAGCTCGCGAATGATTCGCAACACATGCGATTTTCCTTTCTTTGGCGAAATAAACAACTCCACTTCATTCGAAAACAGTAAAAGTCCTACTTTATCGTTGTTCTGCAAGGCTGAAAAAGCAAGCGTAGCTGCAATTTCGGTTAACGTGGTTCGTTTAAGCTGTTGTTGTGTTCCAAAGTTGGTAGAGCCACTAACATCCACCAAGAGCATGAGCGTAAGTTCACGCTCTTCCTCAAAAACTTTTACATAGGGTTCTTGATAACGTGCCGTAACGTTCCAGTCAATGGCACGAACATCGTCGCCATATTGGTATTGACGAACCTCGCTAAAGGTCATTCCACGCCCTTTAAAGGTACTGTGATATTCCCCCCCAAAGATATGATTACTCAACCGGCGGGTTTTAATCTCAATTTTCCGAACTTTCTTTAAAAGCTCTTTTGTATCCATGGTAAAAAAGTGGCGTTAGACTAAGGTACTTCTACCGCATTTACTATGCGTTGAATAATGTCTTCTGATGTGATGTTTTCGGCTTCTGCCTCGTACGTAATCCCTATACGGTGACGCAATACATCATAAACAACGGCACGAACATCTTCTGGAATAACATACCCTCTTCGTTTTATAAAGGCATAACATTTGGCTGCTGTTGCAAGATTAATACTCCCTCTAGGCGATGCTCCAAAACTAATCAGCGGTTTTAAAGATTGTAGTTTATATTGTTCCGGATATCTCGTAGCAAAAATTAAATCCAAGATGTATTTTTCGATTTTTTCATCCATATAAACTTCCTGAACTGCTTTTTGAGCTTTACTAATTTGAGCCGTAGAAATAACTGGTTTCACCGTCCCAAAAGAATCATTAAGATTTGCTCGAACAATCTGTTGTTCGTCTTTTAAGTTGGGATAATCGATAATTACTTTAAGCATAAAACGGTCTACCTGAGCTTCTGGAAGTGGGTACGTGCCTTCTTGTTCTACCGGGTTTTGCGTAGCCATCACTAAAAACGGAGGCTTAAGTTTAAACGTTTCATCTCCAATTGTGACCTGTTTTTCTTGCATGGCTTCTAGCAGTGCGGATTGCACTTTAGCAGGGGCCCTATTAATTTCATCCGCAAGGACAAAATTGGCAAATATGGGTCCCTTTTTAATACTGAAGTCATTCTCTTTCGTGTTATAAATCATGGTTCCTATAACATCGGCTGGAAGTAAATCTGGGGTAAACTGTATACGACTAAAACTGCCTTTAACAGCCTTGCTTAATGTATTGATCGCTAATGTTTTTGCCAATCCTGGAACACCCTCCAACAAAATATGTCCTTTGCCCAATAAACCAATGAGTAAGCGTTCAATCATATGGTTTTGGCCAACAATGACCTTGTTCATCTCAAGAGTTAGGATATCCACAAAGGCACTTTCCTTCTCAATATGCTCATTGAGCGCCTTAATATCTACAGCGTTTTCGCTCATTTTTTTAGGGTTTTACAATTTTTGCTGCAAAATGAATAAAAAAGTGCAGCTCATCTGTTAATAATAGGTTAAAAATAGGGTTTACTGTAATGATTACAAAAAGAGTTTGATAAGGTTATTAACTTTGTAAGAAACCTACACAATGATTAACAAAAGACTGCTTATCAAAAACTTGCTCGCTCACAACGACGAGAATAGCTTTTATGATAAAAAAAGACAACTTAATCTAGGTTTAAAAGAGGGTAAGGCTAAGTTTTTAAAACACATCTGTGCGCTTTCTAATTCGAACCCGAAAAACAATTCCTACATTGTCGTTGGTGTCCAAGATGAAGATAATAAAATTAAAGGGGTCGATTTTTTTGACGACGCCAAGTTGCAAAACCTTATCAATGCTTATTTGGAAAATCCCCCTGTTGTTTTATATGAAAATATTCATTTTCCACACCTCCCAGAAGGAAAAGTCGTTGGATTGGTAACCATTCGCCCTACTGAACAAATAACCGCGTTGCGAAAGAATATTTGGAAGTATTATGGCGGAGCAGTGTTTTTTAGAGATGGAAGTATCTCCATGTCAAAAACCTTTGATCTAAAAATCAAAGACATCAATTCTACTGTTGTGGCAGAAATAGAAACCCATGCGCGGAACAATATTGAACTTATTTTAGATGGTGTTATTGAGTTTGTGCATCGTTATGATGAAGAGCTACATCCACAATACAAGGTGTTTAAAGAGTCCTTTATTGTGTGTTGGGCGGGCGTCGAAAATACCGTAAATGATACGCGCTATTATTCTCGTGTTGATGTTGAGTTAATCAACGAACATGTAAAGTTGTTTTATTCAGCGCATGACGAGGTAGAGATTGAAGTTAACGAAGATTCCTTTAAGCTTATCGAGTATGTTCGCTTAGGGTTTAATAATTCATATAAATATTACCCCCTAGAACAAACGTCTTTTCTGTTTGACGATAAAGGTTCTTACCAGGTTGACACTGCGTTTTTGTTTGAACCCCCAAAATTTGAAAAGAAATTGTTGTTCCATCTCTACAACGCCAATAACAACCTATGCGATGCCCTTAAAAAGGGAAGTTCTCTTAGCGCTAGAGAAAAAAGAGATGTTATAAATCTAGCGCCAACTTATATGCTGTGCTACCTCAATGGCTTTGAAGAAGCCAAAGACAAGCTTAAGGAGCTATCTGTTTTAATGAAAAAACAAGGAGAAAAGGCCTATCAAAGCCTAAAAGACACCCAGCGTATTTTACGTAAAATCAAATATCATTAAGAAGTTTGTGCTCTTGAATATATGTCAAAACGGATGCTGGCAACCATGCCTTTAATAAATCCATGTCTGAAGTAGTCCGAATTGCGGTAGCAGAAATAGCTTGCATTGGTACCTTATTCAATACTTGTTCTTTTGAAAAACTCGCTATGCTGCTTCCTACTCTAGGATAAATAAGCAATGGGAACTCCATTAGGTAATCCGCATGTTTCCATGTAGGAAGTGATTTGGCACTATCGGCACCTAGTAAAAGGGTGTATTGTGTTGAAGGATTGTCACTGACTAGCTTTTTTAGCGTGGTTGCTGTATAGCTTGGTTTAGGCAGCTCCAATTCAACGGCATTAGCAGACATCCCTGGCGTTTGTGCTAATGCACGTGTTAGCATTTCCCAGCGATGATTTTCGGGCCAAAGCTCAGTGCTGTTTTTGAAGGGATTTTGAGGACTTAATACAAACTGTACTTCATCAACCTTTTTTTGATTTAAAACTTCGTGAGCAATGTGAATATGGCCGTTGTGAATGGGATTAAAACTGCCAAAAAATAGGGCTACCCGTTTCATGACAGGATAAAGTTAGTCGCCAAAGTCTGCACCTCTTTTTTAGCGGTTTCCAAATCGTCGTTTAAAACAATATTATCAAAGTCTTTTGCCTGTTGAAGTTCGCTTGCTGCTTTTGCCAATCGCATGGCTATTTTTTCGTCTGAATCTGTGCCTCGTAGTCGCAGTCGTGTTTCAAGTGCCTCCATGTTAGGCGTTCGAACAAAAATAGAAAGGGTGTTGTTTGGATATAATTTTTTAATGTTAAGCCCTCCAACCACATCAATATCAAAGAGTACATGCTTTCCTGATGTCCAAATACGTTCAATCTCCGATTTTAGTGTTCCATAAAACATTCCTGGATACACTTCTTCATATTCAGCAAATGCATTTTGACTGATTTTTTCTTTAAACTCATTTGGGGATAAAAAATAATAGTCTTTGCCGTGCTGTTCATTTCCACGTGGTGGCCGTGAGGTGGCAGAAACAGAAAAGACTAATTTACATTCCTCCAAACCCAAAAGATGCTTGGCTAAGGTGGTTTTACCGCTTCCTGATGGTGCTGAAAAAACAATGCATTTTCCTTGTTTCATTACAGGGCATTTAACACTTGTTCTTTAATGCGTTCTAAAGCATCTTTCATTACAACCACACGCTTTTGTAAACCTGCATCATTAGCTTTTGAACCAATCGTATTTATTTCGCGACCTATTTCTTGCGCAATAAAACCCAGTTTTTTGCCTTTGGTTGGCATTGCTTCGTTTAGCGTTGTTGTAAAGTAATCGAGGTGGTGTTTTAGCCGCACCAATTCTTCATTAATGTCCCACTTTTCCAAGTAATACACCAATTCTTGTTCTAGACGATCTTGATCATGCGCAACATTTAGCTGCTCCAAGTTTTCAAGTAGTTTTGCTTTGCGGGTTTCTATACGTGTAGGTGCATCTTTTGCAATTACTTCCAATTGAGTTTCTATATCTTTCAATTGAGTCTTTAAATCTTGTTCCAATGAACCGCCTTCTTGAGCTCTGTAAGAAACCAAGTTTTCGGAAGCTTCATGTAGTGTTTTTAAAAATGAGGCTTGTTCGTCATCTGATAGCTCGTCATTTGTAGCAGCCAGCACGTTGGGCAAGCGCAGTGCAAGGGGAAGCAAGGCTTCGTCTGAGAGGGGTTGAATCGCTTTGAGTTGCTTTATATAATGAGCAACAACAGCTGTGTTTAGCTGTGCAGCTTCATCAGATTCAACACGTTCTTCAAAAACATTTACCTCCACTTTTCCTCGATACAACGATGATGCCAACGCCTTTCGAGCATGGAGTTCCAATCCGCGAAACTTTGACGGTACTCGGAAATTAAGGTCAAGTGACTTGCTGTTAAGCGACTTTACCTCTATGCGTAGCTTGAGCCCTTGCGTATTATACTCGGCTTTTCCGTAGCCAGTCATCGAAAATATCATAGCACTAAATTAAAGTGCAAAGGTACAAAAACGAGTAGGGAGTACTTACATCCTATGGCCTATGGCTAAAAGACTCATCAGGAGTACCACGAAAATAAAGTGGTGACGATGGAAAATTGTCCGTAACCACATAATAATATTCACTTGCTGCTTCAGGTGTTTTCCCTGTTTTTCCATTCGCTTGATCGAGTGGAGAAACCCCTGCTACATATTCATAATCTTGAAAATACAATCCATCATAGCAGCCATCGGGAGCACTAACGCCATTCCCTGGGCGACTGCCTTCTTTTAATCGAAAACCACTTTCCATAGCGACTAAGTTATCCGAATCATCGTATCCATATTTGTAGTAAATAGGAAAGCCATCGGCCGCATACCCTAGCTTAATCATGGTTGTTGGCGTTTGGCCGTTGGTGAGTTTTTCAATAAACGCATTGGGCGTACCGTGGTAGTGGTACTCTCCCGTAGGTTGTACATGGGCATTATTACAATCGGTGCCTAGGTTTACGGAACTGGTAAGTGCTGTTTCATTCCAGTCCCGATTTACTTGACCGCCATTGGTAAAGAATTCTGCAGTAAATGGGTCTATAGCAACTCCGCTAAAAAATATCCCAAAGTCGTAGCCTTTCGCAGATTTAAAAGAGGTTGCTGCTGCTGGGTTTATGGTCATTTCTACCGAATGACTATTTGCCGATATGGTATTTGGGTTTCCTGCTCTTGGAAATCTTCCAACATGGTGGTTGGCAATATTGTTAAACGTAATTTGGCGTTTATTCCCTACAATTTCTTCCGTGTAAACAGAAGAAACGCCTAAGGTAGTTTGAATATCTACATCACACTCTGAGGCATCTAAGATTAAGCTAAAGGTAGGCGTAACATCTGCACAAGCCTCAACAGTTGGATCGGTATTGTCGTCAATTGTACTGTTGCCGTTGTCTTTTGAGCATGCCACACAAAAGAGGATTAAAAGGAATATTTTTTTCATAATTCAACGTGTTTATTATGCATGCCAAAATAGGCCAAACACATTTTATTAGACCTTCCTTCTCAATAAAAGTTTGTTTTGACAGCGCTACCCTCCGCAGGCAGGACCTGTAAGTGCTGCGTCTGCTGAATCGTTTAGTGTTAAAACAATGTCGCTACCGTTGTAGGTTTTACTAACAATACCTTTAATCGTTCCCGTTCCGCTGGGAAGCGGAAGGTCTTTATATGATGCAAAGGCACTGGTTTCAAGTATAAAAGACACGGTGTTCCCTCCTTCACACCCTTCAAGCGTGCGTTGGGTGTCAAAATAATCTCTTGGGGACACGAAAGGCTTGCCTTGTTCGGAAAAAGAGACACTTACGTCGTCCACCGAAACAAACATCCCAATGTGATCACTGTTAATTTCTGAAAATCGAATTGGAAGCGGCACTATTTCAGCCGTTGTTTTGGTCCGATAAAAATGGGATTGAATATCTAATTGCCGTATTGATTCAACCTCATTGCCATCGGCACTTAAGTTTCCTCCAAGAGAAATAATACCGTTTCCTCTTCTTGCCTCACCAATATGCAATCCTTTTAAATCAATATACACCTCACGACCAAGGTTAAACATGTTGTAAGAATCCACTTGATCAATCATGATATGCAGGGCTACTGTAGGAGTTGCAGGGGCGTCCTGTAGGTAGAATTCTTTATAAAAATTACCTGTTCTGTCAGAGGAAACAACGTAACCTTTTACTACTAAATCAGAGGAAATTGTATGTACATTTCGATAAACAAAAAAGTCTTTTAATTGTTGAATAGAAACAAGTGATTTATCGCCATTTTCAATTTCGGATAGAAGTACATTGAGTTCCGTATTTTCCTCAGTTCCTAACTCCGCAGGAATATCAAATGTTTCCTCTTGCTGACATCCAAAAAAGAACAGCAGACCTAAAAGTACTCCTGTGGTTTTTATATGTTGTATTGCGTTCATAACATAGGGGTTCAAAGATTAAAATCGTAGGTTCATGTTTAAAAAATAGGTCGTTGCACGGCCGTACCAATACTTGGGTCCAAAACGACGCTTCTCTGCTTGTATGTCTTCCAAAAGTTCACGGTAATTTGCATTGCGTGATTGCTCAAATCCGCCCGTTTTATATGTAGCTCCAAACAGGTTATTAACACTAAGAAAAGCCCCAAGAAACTTATTGCCAAAACGCCATGATTTTCCTAAAACTAAATTCACGACTGAATAGGGGTCAAACTGTTCTTGCTGCAACAGTATTCTTGCTCGTTCTGGATCGTAATCCGTGAAAGGAAGCCCATCACGGTCAAGCAAAAAATTGTGTGTTCTATTTATGGGGCTTACGTCTAAATAGGTATGGTCAAAATAGTTGGTAGTTATCCCAAACCACCAGAAATTTTCTCGAAATTCTACTCCTAATGAATACGCTTCTTGCGGGCCTGAAGAAAGCTTTAAATGTTTCATTTTAGCCTGTCCAAAATCCAAATACTCAAAGTCGTCAGAAGTTAGATAAACATGGGGGTTGTTTGCATACGTATAAAGCCCAATAGCTGCCGCTCCTTTTAAAGTAAATGATGGTGTGATTTCACTTTCAAAACCAAATTCTATTCCCTGGTGTTGTTTGTCTATTCCGTGCATAATCTCTTGCACAAAAGAAGAAGTGTCTCCGCCGATCCCTTCGGCAAAGAAAAACGAGACTTCATTGGTGTCATGGGTACGGTTGAAAAAGGCGGTCAATCGAGCACTCAACTTTGGTGATCTAAAAATATAGCTTAAGTCTGTGGCAATTATGCGCTCTGTTGTTAGTCTGCGGCCAGCTTGTTCGCCTATAAAAGCATTGTTTTCACGAGGATTAGAAAAACTGTTCCGCAAGCTAGGAGCTCGATTAGTCAAGGCGGCATTGCCCTGTACAAATTGCTTTCCTGTAATTTTATACGTTGCGCCTGCTTTTAGGCTTCCCCCCGTAAAAGAAAGTTTTTTACTTTTTCCTAAAGAACTTGTTGGGTATGCTTCGTGCAAGTAATATCCGTCTCTTTGATATGTCGTAGATGAAAATCCCGAAGCCAGGTATCCATTAAACTTCGGATAGTTGAATCGTGCTACCAACGACGCCTCACTAACAAAGGCATTGAGTTGATAGTTATACCTAATAGTACCCCCTTCGCCAACAATGCTGTTGGGGTTATTCAAGTCGTATTGATAGCCATCGTATGGATCTACATTTAAGTATCCTGTCGATCCTAATAAATCAATAATTTCTGCACTATTTTTTGATGTTAATGTTCGAAGCTGAATTGTCCCTATCAATTTTATGTTGTCATTAAGTTCCGTGCTAAAAATTGTATTGGCACTCCATTGAGTATCCTTGGTAAGGTCCTCGTATAACACATATGCGGCAGGTAGCCCCAAGGTGTTATTCGTTATGTTGGCATCGTATATACGATTCCAGTCCAATTGGCCATCGGCAATAAATTCCTGCTTAAAGCGATATGTCCCTTCATAATCAGGACCTCCATTTTGGGTTAAAAAATAACTTGGGAGCTTTTGGTAATACGACGGACTGGGATTTGCACCCCCAGGAAAATCCAAGCGGCTGTTCCCGAGTGCTCCAAACTGTAACCCCACATTAGTAAGCAAGGTCGATTTTGCAGAAAGCTTCCATCTATGGTTTAACATAACTAATGGCTCTTCTAGTCGTTTAACTCTAGCATTTCGAACTTCCCCCGATTGACGTCCCCAATATTCATTATATCGAATTCCTTTTAGGTCGTAAACCTCATGCGTATTTGGCGAAGATTTCCCACGACGGTTGGGTGTTGCAATAAGCGTCATGTTTAAGCTGTGGGTACGCCATTGTTTTTCAACAGCAATAAAAACAGATTGAGCATCACAAAATGTCCCTTTTTGATATCCTGAAGCTCCCCAACGATTTCCTAATGCAAATGCTGCCGACCAGCCATTAGCCATAGGGCCCGTAGCGTAGCTTGCCAAGACACGATAATTATAACTACGGTCAGAAGAAGATGTGGTAATGCGGCCTCCGGATGCATATCCTGAAGCTTGCGTGCTAATATTTGTGGTTCCTAATACCCCGCCTATTGAAAAATCGGAGGGTTCAATGCCTTGCGTCAATTCACGGTTTCGAAGTACATCGTTAAGTCCTCCCCAATTACTCCATTGCGGACGACCATTATAAAGTTTATTCATTGGAAGGCCATTAATCATAACTGTGGCATGATCGGTATCCATTCCCCTGACTTTAAAAAAAGAAGCGCTGAACTCAAATGCAGCAGTACGTAGAAATACATCTTTAGTCGCTTGTAACAGTCCTGAAATATTATCCTGTGCATGGGTTTCATCACCCAATTCATCATCGCTTAAGCGGATAATATTAAGCTGTGCATTTTGATAGGGATCTTCGTTAACTGCTGTGGGTTGTAAACTTATGGTAACTAAATCTCCCATTGATGCCGTTATTACAAAAGGGGCATACCCGGTAAAAGAAAAGCTAAGGGTTTGGTCTTCTAATACTGCCAAGAAAAAGCGTCCATCTGAATCTGTTGTCGTGTTTAAATTGGAAGGAGTTGCCGAAATATAAACGTTAGCCAAGGGGCTTGCAGCTTGATCAAATACAACCCCCCGAATGCCGTCCTGCGCCATAGCGCAGCCAACATACAATGTGACTAAAAGTAGGGATAGTCCATTCATGATATTTGGGATATTGACTAAATTTAAAAAATATTTTTAAACCATGCTATGCGCTCCATTAGCCTCTTTTTCTTACTTTTTTTTGTTGGTGCCTGTTTTATCTTCTGCCAGCAAAATGACAAAAAATACGAAGTACTAAGCGTTGCTTTTTACAACGTAGAAAACTTGTTTGATACACTAAATAATCCCAATACTCGAGATGATGATCGAACCCCTACAGGGCGAGACCGTTGGACCAAAGCGGTGTATCATAAAAAGGTGGTCAATGTGGCACAAGTATTGGCAACTATTGGTCGAGAAACAGCAAACCATCCTCCGGCTATTATTGGCCTTTGCGAAGTAGAAAATCGGCAGGTGGTGCAAGATGTGATAGAATCCGCTGCATTAAAACCCTTTGACTATGGGATTATTCATTTTGATTCCCCAGATGAGCGTGGCATCGATGTGGCTTTAATCTACCAAAAGAATCGCTTTCTTCCGCTTTCGTTTAAAAACTACGGCCTACGCCTTTATGATGCTGATGGGGAGCGCGATTATACCCGTGACCAACTTCTTGTTCATGGGTTACTCGAAAAAGAGCCGTTCTATTTTATTGTCAATCACTGGCCTTCCCGCAGTGGTGGTCAAAATCGGAGTGAACCCGCCCGATTGGAAGCCGCTGCGTTAAATAAAAAAATAGCGGACTCCATTTTACACCAAAATCCAGCAGCCAAAATTATAAACATGGGGGATTTCAATGATGACCCTACTAATAAAAGTATTGCGGAGGTATTTAAGGCTGTTGGTAAAAAAAACATGGCGCTTAAAAAAAACAATTTCTATAATCCCATGTACTCGTTTTATAAGAAAGGGCTTGGTACATCGAGCTACAGAGACCGCTGGCATGTCCTAGACCAAATGCATGTGTCTGCAGGGCTTTTAAAAACAACAGGGTGGCGGTTTTGGAAAGCAGGTATTTACAACAAACCCTTTCTTATCACAAAAACAGGGCCTTATAAAGGTTATCCGTTTCGGAGTTTTTCCAGCGGAAGGTTTACAGGTGGCTATAGCGATCACTTCCCCGTGTATGCCTATTTGATACGGGAGGTGCGTTAGCTTTTAATTTTAAAATAAAATCTTTTATAAGTATTTTCTTACTTCTAATTTATTCTTTACATCTGTGTTTTTCAATCATGAAAAAGAGACTTTAACCTCTTTTTTTAGACACTTTAATAGTAAGAGACGCAAACTTAATGCAGATCATTTTATAATTGTCTTTAAAATACCCCTAACCCTACTTATGACACAAAAAAGCACACCCTTTTTTTAAAAAACTACTACGAAGATTGGTCACGCGTCACAGACCTGTCTGCCGACAGGCAGACGCGCGCCAGTGGGTGAGAAACTCTCTCGTGCCAAGAAAAAACCATTAAAAATAGCACAAGACAGCGCCTTGCGCTAGCAGGCGGAAAATTTTGGTTTATCAAAAACTACGTTTCTTCATTTTTCAGCCAATTATAGCCCAAAAATGAGCTTTTTTATATGTTTTTAACTCATTTTAGGGCATTTTATACAAATTTTGATGATTTACTAAATGTTAAAACCCTAAAAAAGGTGGTTAGGAAGCCATATTCGTAGAGACTGCATTTTTACAGCAATCATGAAAATCGTTTTTTTTGCGTTTTTAGACTAAAAAAGAGTGTTTATTGCTCTTTTCAGGCAGTTTTTGAGCCATTTTAGGGAATTTTTACGAAAAACCTAATGCGTATAAAGGGACATTCAGCGGTAACAAAACTCAAATTGAAAAAATACAGGCAAGGGGGAATTGGAAAAAACAGCATTTTAAGCAGTTTTTTGTTCTTTTTTGGCTAAAAACGTCCAAAAATACTACTTTTTTAATCTTTTTAGGTGTTTTTTGAATAAAGTGGGAATTGTAGTTTTAGGAATCCGTAAACGTATAACTCCGTCTAAGCAGCTCGAATAAAAAAGGAGGTCTGTGCTTAACTAAAAAGCGCTTTTAGTTCGGTAGCATCTTCGGGCTTTAGTTTACCTGCCAAAATCAGACTCAGTTGTCTGCGGCGCAATGCGCCATCAAAGCGTTCTTTTTCCAAGGCTGTTTCAGGGGCAATGGGTGCAACCTCCACAGGCGTATTCTGTGTGTCAACTGCCACAAAAGTATAGATGGCCTCATTTACTTTTTCACGAGCCTTGCTATCGTGTTCTTCCTTCCATACATCAATAAATACCTCCATGGATGTGCCAAAGGCTCTAGATACTTTTGCTTCTAAAGTAAGCACACTACCCAAAGGGACGGGCTTTCTAAAATGTACATGGTTTACCGAAGCCGTAACTACGATATGTCCTGAATGACGCTGGGCAGCAATACATGCTGCACGATCCATACGGGCAAGAAGTTCCCCACCAAATAAATTGTTAATCGGATTTGTGTCTGAAGGCAATACCAAGTCGGTCATTTCCGTCTTGGAATCCTTAGGGTGCTTGGGTGTCATAAAATTATTTTTTCAAAACCCATGCGCCAGGATACTGACCTTGGGTAAGCTTTGCCTTTGCGTTATAGGCTTCGCGTTTTGTGGCAAAAGATGCAAACGAAACTTGGTAAAATCCCTTTGCGGTTTTATCCAGTTTTCTAGCGTTTGTATGGCCCTTGCGTTGCAAGCTGCTAACCAAACGTTGTGCATTTGATTCATTGCGAAAAGATCCCGCTACTATATAAAAAGCAGGAGCTTTAGTTTTTGGAAGTTTTATGGTTAACGCAGGCAACTCCCCAAGATCGTAAACCGACATGGACGCTTGTTCACGAGCCGATTGTCGAAGGCTTTGTTCGGCTTGCCATTGCGCATCGGCTTGTTGATCCAAATACCCGTTTGATCCAACAGCAAGTAAGGAAACAATTCCAGCTACTGCTGCTGCATAGCCCACAAAACGACGTCTCGATTTATTTTTCTCTAGCGTAAAATATACCGGTGGTGTGGTAGGTATTTCAGATGCTCCACGAACAATCGGATAGGCTGGGATATCGTGGAGGGCGTAGCTTGCCGCCAAGAAATTAAGTCCTTTTGCAGGGGTAAACACTAATTTTTTTTCTCGATTTAATTCAAAAGACCCTAAAGATTCCATCGTCAAGGTTTCCTTTTCGAGCTTTTCTTTCCAAGCAATCATCTGTTGATGCACATCCAGCACGGCACGTTCGTAGCTGGTTTGGAAGGATTTGGATAAGTGAGATGCTAGAATACCATCGTTAGATTGTAGCTTTTCATTAAACGACAACTCTTTTGAAGGTGGAAAGTAGCGTTGTTTTGCAGCGTCATAATAGGCTTCCTTTTGTTCTACCAAAAAAGCGCCAAAACCTGGAACGGTAACGCAATCGTGGTGATAAAGCAAATAATGTATGTGTGCTGTAAGCTGCATGTCACAAATGTACATTTTTTAGACAAAAACAAAAAAACAAGTTTTGTATTTTTAAATCACCAAATCTTATGAAGCATTCCGAACTTATTGCAACGCTTGCGCTTACTAAACTCCCAAAAGTTGGCTGTATAACCGCGCGAAAGCTCATCCGTTACTTTGGTGGCGCACAAGAAGTATTTGACAAAATACATACAACAACGAACCCTTATGCTAAAACTACCTCAAAAGCATTTAAGCAAGTTGCTGTAGATACCGCACTAGTGGCAGCGGAAAAAGAAGTTGCTCGCATTAAAAAGTACCATATCAATTGGATTGATTTTCGTCAAGAAAGCTATCCAACTACGCTCAACCAATGTTCGGATGCACCACTCGTTCTTTTTTACAGCGGACAACCGATTCCTAATACGACACGCATTATAAGTGTGGTGGGGACGCGTCAGCCAAGTCATCAAGGGCGGGTTTTTGTTCGTAAACTTATAGAAGAACTGGCCGCATACAACCCTGTAATTGTTTCGGGCTTTGCTTATGGAATAGATATTGAAGCGCAGCTTGCCGCTCGTGAAAATAAGCTCATTACTTATGGGTGTTTAGGGCATGGTATTTTAAGCTGTTATCCCAAAGAGCATATAAAATACCGAAGTGACATTGAACAAACGGGTGGTTTTTTAAGCGAGTTTTGGTCTAATGAGGCGTTTCAAAGAACTCATTTTTTACGCCGCAACCGGATTATTGCTGGGATGGCTCAAGCAACCATTGTCGTTGAATCAAAACATAAGGGAGGCGCGCTTACCACAGCATACTATGCACTTGGGTATCAACGCGAAGTGTTTGCTGTCCCTGGGAGGCCAAACGATAAGGCTGCTCAAGGATGCATAAGCTTAATTAAGACACAGCAGGCGGCCTGTATTACTTCTGGAATTGATGTAGCCAATGCCTTAGGTTGGACCGAACAAACAAAGCCGGTGTATCAGCCCAAATTATTTGTGGAGCTTACCGAAAAAGAAAAATTAGTGCTGGCCCATATGAGTGATATCCCCAAACATATTGACCTTATTGCATTAGAGGCTTCTATAAAAGTTGGCGAAGTTGCAAGTCTGTTATTTCAGTTGGAAATGAAGGGGGTAGTAATGGCCCAAGCAGGTAAACAATTTAAAACTACCTAGCAGCAAACCCCATTTTTTCACGCACTCGCTTTAAGACTGGCTGTCCTACAGCACGTGCCTTTTCGGCTCCTTTTTGAAGTTGAATTTCCAAAGCTTCTGGATCTTGAATGTAAGCATCGAATTGTGTTCTAGCATCTGAGAATCGCTCTAAGATTGCTTCAAACAATGCCTGTTTGGCGTGACCATAGCCAAAGCCCCCTGCTTTGTACTGAGTACGCATAGTAGCAACCGCTTCTTTGGTTGCAAGTTGAGAAAACAGCGCAAAAACGGTACAGCTATCTGGGTTTTTAGGGGCTTCAAGAGGCGTGCTGTCAGTAGCGATTGACATGACTTGTTTGCGAAGTTTTTTTTCTGGTAAAAAGATATTAATGGTATTGTCTTTAGACTTACTCATTTTCGTCCCGTCGGTTCCCAATATATATTGTGTGTCGGTTTGAATTTTTGCTTCAGGCATTACAAAGGTTTCGCCATAGATTGCATGAAAACGGCTCGCAACATCCCGAGCCATTTCAAGGTGTTGTAATTGATCTTTTCCAACAGGAACCCAATTGGCATCATACAATAAAATATCGGCAGCCATCAGCATTGGATAAGTAAACAGCCCAGCATTTACATCCTCTAATCTATCGGATTTATCTTTAAAAGAATGTGCAAGTGTTAGGCGATTAAAAGGAAAGCAACAGTTTAAATACCATGCGAGCTCTGTTACCTCTGGCACATCAGACTGGCGGTAAAAGCAGACCTTTTCCGGGTCGAGGCCACAAGCAAGCCATGCGGCGGCAGTTGCTTGGGTGTTTGCTTTAAGCTGAGTTGCATCCTTTATCTGCGTAAGGGAATGCATGTCTGCAATAAATAAAAATGCTTCTTCCTTGCTTGTTCTTGCCATATCAATGGCTGGTAAAATAGCGCCTAGAAGGTTGCCCAAATGTGGTGTTCCGGTACTTTGAATGCCCGTAAGAATGCGTGCCATAGAAATCGTGTCTGCACAAAAATAACAGATTTCACGTATCAATCCTTACTTTTGGCTCCATGGTTTATGTTCGTATGCTCCTTTTAGGGCTTTGGAATATTTGGTTTTACGTACTAGCGGGGGTTGGTGTTTTTGTTTTTTTCCCTTTCTTACTACTCTGTCTTACTCGAGAAAAGTGGTATCCAGGGATTTATTATATCGCTCGCTTTTTATGGTCGCCATTTATCTTATTAGGCATGGGTTTTATTCCACGTATTCGTCATAAAACGCGTCTAGATTACAGCAAAAAGTACGTGTTTATTGCCAATCACCTAAGCATGATTGACATTATGATGGTATTTATGACTGTCAGAAGGCCCATGGTTTTTGTGGGGAAAATGGAGCTAGATCGTGTTCCTTTGTTTGCTACCATTTATAAGCGTGCGGCTATTTTAGTAAATCGCGATAGTGCAGCGAGTAGAAAAAGTGTGTATGTACAAGCCAAAAGAAAATTGGATATTGGGTTTAACATGATGCTGTATCCTGAAGGCCTTGTGCCAGAGCCTGATGTGTTTTTAGCGCCTTTTAAAAATGGTGCTTTTAGTTTAGCCATAGAACATCAAATTCCCATAGTGCCCATCACACTTCCCGATTGTAAAAAGCGTTTCCCTTTTCAGTTTTCGTATAAATACTGGATTGGTAGGCCTGGCATCGTACGTGCCAATGTTCATGCCCCTTTCGACACCAAAGGACTTACAAAAGAAGACCTTCCTAAACTCAAGGAAGAAGTGCATGCATTTATGAGTAATGCGCTTAAAGAAGAAGGGTATCGCTAGCACTTTTTCTGTTATCTTTTATTTTTTTTAACTCTTTTTGAGTCAATAACTTCGTCTATTATTTGTGTTTTTTTTGAATATTAATATTTAACTATATTTGAAAAAAATTAAATGTTACGTACATTTTATCTGCCTTTTGCTGTAGTTTTCATCCTCAGTATTTCAAGTATCCTTCACGCCTCTATTGTCCAAACGTCGGGAATAACTAGCTTTAACCCTACATCAACATGTGCCGCTTCATACAATGTTATCACGGTTTTAGGGTCTGGCTTTAGTGACGTGGTTTCGGTTAAAATTGGGGTTAAGCCTGTTTCTTATACGCTAGTCAATGATTCCACTTTACAGATTCTAAATATTAGTGGAGCTACTTCTGATCACATAATAATAGAGACTAGCACTGATTCTTTTACTAGCCCTAACGAACTCAACATAATTGAATTAAATTCTGTCTTAAGTAGTGATGCTTCGGGTGTGGTTTGTGAAAACACCTCCATTACATATGCTGCTACAGGAGGAAGTTTTTATGAGTTTTTTGTAGGCGGAAGTTCTTACGGAGCTGTTTCTCCAAATAACTCCATAACAATAACTCCAAATGCAGGGCAAAATATTTATGCCGTTGCATATGATTCATCCATGAGTTGTAGTACTATTTCTAATGTAATCACTGCTCAAATTGAGCCCATCTCATCTCCAGTGCTTCTTTCATCATCTGCTAATATTAATGTATGCAATGATGATTCCCTTTCTGCAAATATTATTTATCAACTTACGAATGGGGCAAGCGACGCTGTTATTACAGGGCTGCCACCTGGAATTTCTGCAGAAATTAATGCGAATAATGTTATTATTAGTGGTACTCCTAACGTTAATGCAAGTCAAGACTATAATTATGTAATCACTCCAGCAGGGGTGCCCTGTGTTAGTTCTGCGTTTGGAACAATTTCCGTTACTATTAATGGGTCGTTAAATAAAACTAATTCATCAGGCAGCACATCACAAACACTCTGTGAGGGAAGTGCAATTATCCCTATTGAATATGTTGTTGGCGGGGGTGCTACTAGCGCTACGGTTATGGGATTGCCTAGCGGAGTCGCTTTTGATTTTGACGGTACTGCAGGAATTCTTAGTATTGAAGGTACTCCTTCTGATAATATCACTGCAGAACAAGTTTATAGTTTTGTTGTGTCCACTGCTGGTAGCAACTGTGTTGAACAGACTAGTAGGGGATCCATTACTGTTGAGCCTCTTGCGCAGCTAAGCCTAATGCCCTCTAGTGGTGCGCTTGACCAAATACTTTGTGAGGGTGATGCAATAACTCCAATTCTAATTGCGCTTGAAGGCGGTACTGATATCGCAAATATTTCTGGGTTGCCAAACGGAATTAACTATGCCCTTGACGCAGCCACTCAAATTGTTACTATTTCTGGGGGACCTACAGACCCTATTGATTCTTTCTCTGAGTTTTCCTATGTGGTAAGCTCTATTAGCTCAAGCTGTACAGAAACAACGCTACAAGGAATAATTAAAGTAAATGGTGATAGCACTTTGACGCATGTTTTATCTTCTGGGGACACATCACAAACACTTTGTGAAGGTAGTGCAATTGTCCCTATTGAATATGTTGTTGGCGGAGGTGCCACTAGTGCAGCTGTTACAGACTTGCCTAACGGCGTTACTTTTAATTTCGACGCTGCTGCGGGAATTCTTAGCATTGAAGGAACTCCTTCTGATAATATTACAACTGAACAATTATTCAGTTTTGCCGTCGCTACATCAGGCAGTAACTGTGTTGAACAAATTAGTAGAGGATCCATTACGGTTGAACCTCTTGCGCAGCTAAGTTTATTGCCCTCAAGCGGTGCGCTTGACCAAACACTCTGCGAGGGCGAGGCAATAACGCCTATTCTTATTGCGCTAGAAGGAGCTGCTGATATCACAAATATTGCTGGGTTACCCAACGGGCTTAGTCATTCTTTTAACAGCGTAACAAAAATATTATCTGTAACGGGAACTCCGTTGGCAAATATTTCTAGCTCTGTAGAATCTCTCATATCGTTTGCTTCATCAACGACTTGTAATACAAGTTACTTAACGGGCTCTTTAAAAATAAATCCTGAGTCTTCTGTAGCGCTAATCAGTCATCTACAAACCCAGAATCAATTGGTCTGTGGTGTTACGCCAATTGAAAAAATAGAATATCGTTTGAGCGATGGAGCAACAGGGGTTACAGTTACTGGACTTCCTCCGGGTGTAGATTGGAGTCTATCCAATACAATAATTGAGATTGTCGGAGTTCCCGATAATGTCGTTTATGAAACTGAGTTTGAATACGCTATAGTTGCCGAAGGTAATGGGTGCTCAGGATTGACAACGTCTTCAATTATTATTACTCCAAATACAATGGATGTGCCCGTTGCAGAGGAGCAACAGTTTTTCTGTGTTTATGATTATCCTACTATTAATGATATTGAAGTTTATGCAAACAATCTTAAGTGGTATAGCGCCAGTGGTCTGGAAGAGTTAAGCCCTGATACTTTATTAGTTGATGGTGAAGTATACTATGCGCACAACGAGGTTATCATTAGTGAAGCTTCGGCAATTGATCGCTATGCCTGTAGAAGCTTTCCTACAGCAATAACGGTTTTTATAAACGATGCCTCAGCGCCACAAATCTTAGAACCCTCCAATTCTTTTTGTAACGACGGGTTGTATACCCTTAAAAACATTAAAGTAAACGTTGAACAAGTCGTTTGGTATAACTCCTTAATTTCAGATGTCCCGCTATCACTAGACACCCCCTTAGAAAGCATGACATATTATGCGGCAGCTATAGACCCTGAAACGGGATGTGAAAGTACTCTTAGGACCGATTTCGAAATTGAAGTTAACCCGTGTACGGCAACTGTTTATAATGCCCTTTCAGTAAATGGTGATGGACTAAATGAAACGCTTATCATTGAAAATGTCGAATACTTCCCTGAAAATGAATTAATTGTTTACAACCGAAATGGCAGGGTGGTGTTTAAAACTTCAAATTATGGTGTAAACGGGAATTTTTTTAAGGGATATTCTAACAGCAATAGCTCATTAGGCAATGCCAAGCTTTTGCCAATGGGGACTTATTTTTACAAGTTTTCTTTTATAAGGCCCTTAGACGGAAAGCTGATAACTACAAATGGGTTTATTAATCTTGTTACTAATTAATTATGAAACTTAGACTTGCTCTCTTATTGGTAATTATTAGTGGTGTCTCGCATGCGCAAGAAAACATCCGCCTATCAGAAATTGTAAACACTCCCTTATTTTACAACCCTGCACAACACGCCAATTATAAATCCTTTGATTTATTTCATACATCGCGCTGGATTGGATTTACAGGGGCTCCAGGATCTACGTTGTTTTCTGCACAAATCAACTCTGCTAACAATAAGGTGACTTATGGTGGCATGTTTAGTGATGACATTGTTGGAGCTCAATCTCAAACTGAGATTTCTGGCTTTTATTCTTATACGTTTGAAGCTGCCGACAAGCTTTTTATCGACTTGGGAGTCTCGGGAGGTATTAGAACCATAAAATTGGACAATTCTTTGCTCAATGTTTATGATCAGGGAGATCCTGTATATTCTGGAAATTTAAATACGATCTTTCCCAATTTGGGGTTAGGAGCTTCAATGCGCTATAACAACTGGTTTTTTTCAATTTCTAGCCCTAGTATTTTTGCTTCGGTCTTTACTTACAGAAATGATTACGATATCGTGTACAAAAGACGAATACACACTTATATAAATATTGGAAGAAAAAACTTAGTGCTTAAAAAAATCGATGGTGTTCGCATGACAACATCACTTTTATATGTAAATGCTCCTGGAGCGCCATCTGCAATACTGCTAAAAAATGATTGGATTTACAAAGATAAGTTTGGTCTTTCGGCAAATATTAACTTCAAAAGTTCAATAGGGTTTTCCGTTTCATATCTGATAAAAAACAAATATAATTTGCTTTATGGCTATGATTTCGCAACAACTGAATTTACAAATGGTTTGCCAAACAGCAGTCAATATTTTATGCTTTCCTTAAGGTTGTAAAAGCTATGTTGACCTTTACTCTGCGTTAGCAACGATTTCTTTAATCTTACCTTCAATTTCGTCGGCCAGTTCTGGGTTATCATCTAGTAATATTTTTACAGCATCCCTTCCTTGACCTAGCTTGGTGTCTCCATAACTAAACCAAGAGCCGCTTTTTTTGATGATTTCTGCCTCAACACCTATGTCAAGTACTTCGCCAATACGCGAAATTCCTTGCCCATACATAATGTCAAACTCGACTGTTTTAAATGGCGGTGCAACTTTGTTTTTTACTACTTTGACACGTGTTTTATTTCCTAATACTGCCCCGTTAGCATCTTTGATTTGTGTAGAACGTCTAATGTCTAACCTAACTGAAGCGTAAAACTTTAAGGCGTTACCACCCGTAGTAGTTTCTGGATTTCCGAACATCACGCCAATTTTTTCTCTTAACTGATTGATGAAAATTACGGTACAATTGGTTTTGCTGATGGAGGCCGTTAGTTTTCGTAAGGCCTGTGACATAAGTCGCGCGTGAAGTCCCATTTTGGAATCTCCCATTTCGCCTTCAATTTCACTTTTTGGCGTAAGTGCTGCAACCGAATCTATAACAACAATATCGACAGCTCCCGAACGAATTAAGTTGTCTGCAATTTCTAAGGCTTGTTCCCCATGGTCAGGCTGAGAAATGATTAAATCGTCAATTTGAACGCCTAAGTTTTTTGCATAGTAGCGGTCAAAAGCATGCTCAGCATCAATAAATGCGGCAATACCTCCCGCTTTTTGAGATTCGGCAATCGCGTGTAAGGTTAGTGTTGTTTTACCCGATGATTCTGGTCCATAAATTTCTACGACACGCCCTCGTGGGTATCCACCCACACCTAGAGCTACATCTAATCCAAGTGACCCTGAAGAAATTGCTTCTATATTTTCGACGACACTATCGCCCATTTTCATGACGGTGCCTTTTCCGTAGGCCTTATCTAATTTATCTAAGGTGAGTTGGAGTGCTTTTAATTTTGCGTCTTTTTCGTTGGCCATGGCTTGTGTTTTTAGCGTATTGCTAAAGTACACTTTTTCCCAATTTCTGACTTTTTTCTAGGCATATTAATTTTGATACCTTTGTCCTTATAACCTAAATCCTGTATAGCATGCAACTGTACAATACACTTAGCGCACAAGAGCGCGCCGCCCTTATTGATTCCGCAGGCGAAGAACGCCTAACTTTATCTTTCTATGCCTATGCGCAAATAGGAAATCCACAACTCTTACGTGATCACCTCTTTATTTCTTGGAATGCCCTTGAAGTCCTTGGACGAATTTATGTGGCAACCGAGGGTATTAATGCACAGCTTTCGGTTCCAGCACCAAAATTTGATGCCTTTAAAGCCCACATTGATAGCATTGATTTTTTGCACAATGCCCGCCTTAATGTTGCTGTTGAACAAGACAATAAATCGTTCTTAAAGCTAACCATCAAAGTACGAAACAAAATTGTTGCCGATGGCTTGGAGGATCAAAGCTTTGACGTAACCAATATAGGGGTCCATGTTAATGCCTCGACGTTTAACGCCCTTGCAGAAAAAGAAGATACCATTGTGGTTGATATGCGAAACCACTATGAAAGTGAAATCGGCCATTTTGAGGGAGCCATTACTCCCGACGTTGATACCTTTCGAGATTCATTACCAATTATAGAAAAAAATCTTTCCGAACATAAGGAAGACAAAAACTTGGTCATGTATTGTACTGGTGGAATTCGATGTGAAAAGGCGAGTGCCTATTTTAAACACAAAGGGTTTAAGAACGTATATCAACTTGAAGGAGGCATAATAGAATATGCGAAACAAGTCAAAAACCAAGGGCTTAAAAACAAGTTTATTGGTAAAAATTTTGTGTTTGACGAACGTAGAAGTGAAGCCATATCGGATGATGTCATCGCATCCTGCCATCAATGTGGTGCGTCTTGCGATGAACATATAAACTGCGCGAATGAAGCCTGTCATTTGCTATTTATTCAATGTTCTTCATGCGCTGAAAAATTTTACCATTGTTGTTCTAGCGACTGTGCAGAAATTATTTCCTTGCCTGAAGAAGAACAAAAAGCATTACGAAAGGGTAAACAGAATAGCAATAAAATATTCAAGAAGGGGCGGGCGCACCATTTAAAAACCATAACCAACTCGTGATAAATAGGCTTCTTTTTGTCGTGCTACTTATGATGCTGATGGGTTGCTCCAAATCAACAGTGTTGCTATTTGAAGACCTTCCAAGTGAGGGTTGGCTACAAGAAGAATGGGTTTCATTTTCGTACAAACACCGCCTTCCTAATAAAACCGTTTCCCTTGACTGGATTTTACGTCACGACAACGCATATCCCTTTGCAAACATTCACCTTATAGCAGCGTGGAAAAACCCAAAAGGAATTACACATTCAGATACCTTGAGTTATCTTCTTGCAGAACCAAATGGCCGTTGGCTAGGAACAGGCCTATATGTCAAAGAACTCTCGTTGCCTTTTCTAGATACATTCCTGCTTGATGAGCCTGGAACTTATACGTTTAGCGTGCGTCCTGCCGTACGTGCCAATGAGACGCTAATTGCGGAAAAAATATTACCCGGAATTCATCAAATAGGCATCGCATTAAACCCTATTTCTAATGAATAGAAAAAAAGGATATCGTTCTTTTGTCCGTGTTTTATGGATAACTTTTTTAAGTATCTCCTTGGGGGTTATATTGCTTTTTGGTGCCGCATCTGCCGGATTGTTAGGAGAAATGCCCGATTTTCGTCAGCTAGAAAACCCAAAAACAAACCTTGCTACACAAATTATTTCAGCAGATAATACCGTACTTGGAAAGTTTTACTTTAACGATAACCGCACGCCCATATCGTTCAAAGAAATTCCGCCCGAAATGTTAGAAGCGCTTATTGCCACAGAAGATGAACGTTTTTTCAACCACTCTGGAATTGATTTTAAAGGAACTGCTAGAGCTGTATTTTATCTAGGCAAAAAAGGAGGTGCAAGTACCATTACACAGCAGTTGGCACGTCAATTATTTACTGGGGTACGATCGAGAAACATCCTTGAGGCCATTGCCCAAAAAATAAAGGAATGGGTTATTGCGGTTCGCCTAGAAAAGCGGTATACTAAAAATGAAATCATGACTATGTATCTTAATATTTATGATTTTAATTACAATGCCGACGGTTTGCGTTCGGCAAGCTCCATTTACTTTTCTAAAAAGCCCGAAGATCTTACCCTTAGTGAATCTGCAATGTTAGTAGGAATGCTAAAAAATTCTTCTTTATATAACCCCATTCGCCGTCCTGAACTAGTTCGTAAAAGACGCAATATTGTGTATCAACAAATGCTTCGCAATACTCTTATTACTGAAAAAGAAAAGGATTCTCTTGCGGCCTTGCCTATTGAATTAGATTTTAACCCGCAATCACATCGCGAGGGCATAGCGACTTATTTTAGGGCGCATCTTCAACAATTTATGCGAACCTGGATTGCAAACAACCCAAAAGAAGATGGTTCTTTTTATAACCTTTACCTAGACGGACTAAGCATTTATACCACGATTGACTCTCGTTTGCAAACCTATGCTGAAGAAGCTGTGTCGGCGCATATGCCAAATTTACAGCGCGAGTTTTTTAGACAAAATGTTCCTGCATTTAATGCTACCGCACCTTTTTTGGATGTTGAAGAAGATGAGGTTAATTCCATCATGGAGCAGGCTAAGCGTAGATCGGAGCGTTGGCGAAAAATGAAAGCTCAAGGACTTAATAAAGAAACCATTTTAGCTAGTTTTGAAAAACCCGTCCCGATGGAAGTGTTTAGTTGGAGTGGAGATATTGATACCGTCATGACTCCTACTGATTCTATTCGATACTACAAGCACTTTTTACGTGCTGGAATGATGTCTATGGAACCACAAACAGGGCATGTAAAAGCTTGGGTAGGAGGTATTAATTATCGACACTTTCAATTTGACCATGTTTTTCAAGGTAAGCGTCAAATTGGCTCTACCTTTAAACCTTTTGTATATGCTACGGCTATTGACCAGCTAAAGCTCTCTCCTTGCGACTCACTCCCCGATGGTTATTATTGTGTTGAATCTGCCAAGTTTGGCTCACACGATGCATGGTGCCCAAAAAACTCTGGCGATCGATACATAGGCAAACGAACGCTCAAAAATGCATTGGCAAATTCTGTAAATACCATTAGTGCACGGCTTATTGACAAAGTGGGTCCAAGACCTGTTGCAAACCTTGCTCGTAATCTTGGGGTTAGCTCTCGAATTCCAAATGTACCTGCAATTGCATTGGGTTCTGCCGACTTAAGTGTTTATGAAATGGTTGGGGCCTATGCGAGTTTTGCCAACAAAGGGATTTATGTAAAACCTGTAGTTGTAACCCGTATTGAAGACAAAAACGGAACGATTATCTATCAGGCTAGTCCCGAAACCAAAGACGTGTTGAGCGAAGAATCAGCCTATGTAACTTTAAAGTTATTAGAAGGGGTTACTGAGTCTGGGTCTGGTGTTCGGCTACGTCATGTAGGGGTTGATAAAACAAATCCAATTTTCAGAGATGTTGTAACCGGCTATCCTTATGCCTTTGAAAATCCTATTGCAGGTAAAACAGGAACAACCCAAAACCAAAGTGATGGATGGTTTATTGGTATGGTGCCAAACCTTGCGACGGGTGTTTGGGTTGGTGGAGAGGACAGGGCAATTCACTTTGAAACAATTGCTTACGGCCAAGGAGCCACCATGGCGTTGCCTATTTGGGGAAGCTTTATGAAATCGTGCTATGCCGATTCTACCCTTGTGGTTTCAAAAGATTCCTTTGAGGCTCCTGATAAAATCACAATCCCCTTAGACTGCGACTCATTGTCTGTGGCGCGTCAGCAAAAGTCCTTTTTTAAAGACGAAGATTTAAGCGATCTTGGGTTTTAAGATGGTATTCCGTGAACAGACAAATAGCTGTTGTAATACCGTTTATCTCCAGTAACTTCTTCTCCAATCCAATTGGGTAACTCAACTTTCTCGTCTGAAGATTCCAATTCAATTTCTGCAAGAACTAAGCCTGTCAGTGATGCTTCAAAAACATCAACCTCAAAATTATGTTTGCCTGCTGGAACCCAATGGCGTGTTTTTTTTATACCCCCTGGCAAACATAAAGGCATTAGTGTTTTGGCTTCACCCAAGGGAATTTCTTGTTCCCACTCCACTCGAGTTGTTCCATCCTCAGAAGAAGCCCCTTTAATCGTTAAAAACGCTTTGTTATTACTTATGCGAAGACGTACCGTGCGTTCAGGATCATTGGATAGGTATCCTTGAAAAATGTTAAACGATGCCGTGGCTTGGGAAATACTTGCTTTTACATCCTGGACTAAAAACTTGCGTTCAATTTCTAACATATTATTTGGTGGAAGCAAAAAGCCGTTAAAACGAGTTGTGCCTGTTTCATTTCATAAAGTTAAAGTATTCCGCGGATAAATGTGGGGCGGAATTCGTTACTGAGAATATCTATCCCTAGAGTAAATTGATGAAATCCGGAAGAGTTAATCGTTTTATCTCCCAACCCAAGCGTATACGTATATGAAAACATCCACTTGTTCTGTCGGATCCCTGTTATAATTGATACTTGTGAATAGGGTTCGGCATAGGGAACGGTATTGTATTCCGTTAAGGTATTTGTTAGCCCTTTTCTAAAAGACAGGCCTCCCCACAGCTGGCTACTACGCAAATCGTGGTGTGATTTTAAGCTTATGTCCACATTAGGCCTGTTAACATATTGAACTAAGTCGGCCAAGAAAGAGGGTTCTAATGCCCATCTATCGGACATTTCCACAAACGCTCCAGCTGAAGCTAACACCCGTTTGGGTTTATCAAGAATTACTTCGTCACTTAATTGTTTTCCTACGAATACCAAATTTCTAACTGTTAGATGCGCATATAAATTATAGTAGTTATAACTTATCCCAACATCAACAAAGAAGCTAGAACTGTTTTGATTGGTTCCTTGAACTATAATATCATTCGTTGGATCAAAAGACGATCGATCATGACGGTAAAATGATCCTCCACCTGAAAGGCCAAAAGAAAATTGATTGATATCTGTTCTACTAGTAGTAAAGGGAATGTGGTGTGCATAGGTGGCTTGAAATCCCGATTGGGACTGAAATCCATTTTTATCGTGAAAAAACATCCCTCCAACTCCTGACCGCTCTCCAACACGAGCATGTGCATTAAGCGATTGCATTGATGGTGCGTTGGGGGTTTCTAACCATTGTGTTCTGTAAGAACTTCGTAGCTTGATTCCTTCAAAATGTGCGCCTGCCATGGCGGGGTGTAAGATGTAGTAGTTATCGGTTAAATAGTCTGTGTACACAGGCAGCCGATATTGTGCTTTTGCCGTTTGAAGAAAAACAATGAAAAGTACTGTCGCTATTCCAAGTATGTTGTAAAAAGAGGACATGTTAAATTTCATTATCTTAGACGAAGTTACGCAAAGCTAAGAATATGCGGAATATTGCTCTAAAAATAGCCCTACTTGCAGCGCTTTTATGTTGCCAGTCACATCTATTTGGGCAACTAAGCAAGGTGCATTATATGCCTCCTATTGCTTCTGGAAGTAATATGGGTGACCAGTGGTTTTATATCTCAACTCCTAGTGAGGGCTTTATAAATGTTACCATTAAGCCCATTGGTGGTACCCGAGGGGATTGGGAAACAAAAAGTATTAATAATGACAATCCTTGGGTCTTTTCAATTTATTCGATAACCTTTGATGGGGTTGGCAGCAAAAGTATTTTAGACTTAAAAAGTGTTTCTAATACCGTTGTAAACAATGCTGGATACATTATAGAGTCGGATGATGTTACGTATGTTTCATTTCGTTTTAATTCCGAGGAGTTTCCAGATAGAGGTCAGTACCATTCAGGAGCATATGTTAGTAAAGGAATCGCTGCTTTGGGAACAAGCTTTAGGCCCGGAAACTTTATAGGGGTTCCTGGGTATACGAATAATAACACTATTTCTGAGGGGCACAGCTTCGTTTCTATTCTTGCTACGGAAGACAATACTCGCGTTCGTATTTCTAATATCCCAGCGGGTGTTAGTCTTATGAATTACACTGGGGGAACTCCATTAGAAAAGACTCTTCAGCAAAACGAATGTTGGATTTTAGGGATTACGGCAAACAGTGACGACATAGGAAATAATAATGATCAAATAAAAGCCTTTATTGGGTCACTAATTCGCTCCTCAGATTCTATGGGTTCTGCTACAGAAAAGCCGGTGGTGGTGGTTTCTGGCTCCATTCAAAATACTGTTATTTCAGATCCAACGATTGGGAACAGAGACTTCGGATTGGATCAAATTGTTGGGGCAGATAAAGTTGGACATGAGTATGTTTTAATTCGAGGGTTAGGCCACGTTGAGGTTGAAAAAATATATGTAATTGCTGATTCTGATAATACAGAAGTGTATCGAGGAAATAGAACTACACCCGTCGTGTTAAATTCAGGAGAGCATGTAGTTTTTAGTAATAATGATTATGAATCAACCGGAAATCTGTATATAACGACTAAAAATCCAGCAAAAAAACTATTTGTTTATCAAACAACAGGGTATATCGGACGAGCGAATCAAGCCTTGGTGTTTGTTCCTCCGCTATCATGCTCAACTCGGGGAAATATTGACAATATTCCTGAGGTTGAGAAAATTGGAAATAAAACCTTTACGGGAGGAACCCTAAGTATCGTTACCGAAGACACTGCCGTTCTCGAAATTTACAAAACGGATGCCTCTGGTAATACGGTTTTACTTGCTGATAGCTCTGGAGCCGCTCCCATAAACTTGACTACGCTTGCCAAAACAGTTGATGGAAAGCCTGGGTACAACACCTATTTGTTAGATTCGAATGGGGACAATTCACTTGTTGGAAATATTTCTGTTTTTTCAGATAAAGAATTATATGTTGCTTCGACAACCTATGGAGATGCGGCATCTTCAGGGAGTTATTACTCTGGTTTTGTGTCAAATCCGCCTATACGAAATGAGCTTGCTGTTTCTGCCCTAGGAAACTGTATTTTGGAAGATGGTAGTTCTAATGTCATTTTATCAACCAGTTCAGCTTTTGATTCTTTTAAATGGATGAAGTATGATGATGCCACGAGTACATTTAACGACGCTCCTGGAGATTATACTAAATCCTTTTATAAACCATCACAAACAGGAATCTATAAACTACTAGGGAAGTTAAATTGTTACCCTACTGTAGATTACCTTTCTGATGACATTGTTGTTAGCGTTTGCCCAAAAGACACGGATAATGATGGTGTTCCAGATAATATTGATATGGACAATGATAACGATGGTATTTTAGACGCTGTTGAATCTTCTGGCGTTGGAAGTATTGATTTTACAGCTATTGGATCACCAGTAATTACACTGCCGTCTAACAGTCCTGCTGCCTCAAACGCCATTACGACTGCTACTTCTGGATCGATTTCAGGTGGTGCTGGTGGTGCGTTTTCAAGTGCAATTACAGTGACTGGAACAAATGAAAAAATCACATATCAATTAAACCCTATTGTATCTTCGAGTGAAGGGTTTAATTTAAGGATACGCGAAAATAATGCCATTAATAAACCTTCAAATCCAGATGAGGCGTTTATGTTTATTGCTTTTCCACCTGCTGAAAACTTTACTCTACTAGACCCGGGAGAAAAGCTTCTTGTAAATGATGGTACGGGGTTCAAAATAATACCTCCGCAAGGAATTAGCAGCAATCAACTTGAATTTAAATACAACCCCTCACCCCTAGATGCTTCCATTCCTTTTGAAATACTTGGGGTTAATATCGTTGGGTTTGAGTACATCCATGCCTTAAGCGCTGTTTCTACTGCAGACTCTAAATTCGATGCTGTTGTAGAGGTTATAAATTATAAAAAAGATTTGGATGGAGACGGCCTTATAAATGCTTTTGATGATGATAGCGATAATGACGGTTGCCCCGATGTAATAGAAGCAGGGTATAGTAACCCAGACGGAGATACGTATGCGGGCACTAGCCCTATTCTCTATGATCCTTCAGCAAGTGTTTCGAGTGCAGATATTCGTGGTCGTGTGGTTTATTCCGGATATGATTATACGCAAAGCCCCGTAGACAGAAATGGCAATGGAATATTTGATTTTCAAGAGGCTGGTAGCTCTGCTACCTTTTCTATTCAACCTAAATCAAAAAAAATATCTGAGAATAAGACGACAACTTTTTCCGTTGAAAGTTCTAATGCTGCTGCCTATCAATGGCAAATGGATGGTAAAAACATTACTGATGGCGCTACGTTTGTTGGAACCAATACAAATACGCTCCGTGTCACTACGACAGACACCTCTTTGAATGGTAAACGTTTCTCTGCTTTAATTCATTCAAACACTTATTTATGCACAAGTCCTTCTAGTGCTGCGACACTTACCGTTTTGGCATTACCCAACTCGCCTATTCTTGACAAGTTATACGCCTTTTGTGATTCTGGAGATGTTGGTGATTTAAAAGCTCTAATTGGATTGACTGATATCAATGTGTATGAAAATGAAACGGGAGGTGCCATCCTTGCTAATACTACCCCTTTGATTAACGGAGAAGATTATTTCATTAGTGCTTTTAATGCTTTAGGGGACGAAAGTCTTTTGCGTTCAAAAACAGATGTTCTTATCGCAAGTCCTGATATTAATGCAAGTAAAAATATCATTTGCTTGGGCGATAGTGTTTCCTTGACTGTAACAGGCGCCCCTCAAACTGTTCCTGATTTTGAGGCTGCCAACCCTAGACTAACTAAGTTTTTGGAGTATCTAGATTCAGCATATTTTTACAACCCAGATATTCAAACATGGGATGAAGCCAACACGCTTATTTCTGGGCTTGGTTCAGGTGCAACCATGTATCAAATCAACACACTTGCCGAACACGATGCGGTATGGAATGCTTTAGTTGCAAATCGATACCATAACAACGGCAAGTTTTGGCTGGGACTCAAACAATTCAATGGTTTAAAGGGAACTCCAGAACAGATAGATTTGGGCTGGCGGTGGCTCGACGGAAGAGATTTAGATTCTTCGTGGAACCTATGGTATGATAATCCCTCAACACCATACCAAGATGAGCCCAACGACTATCCCCTAGGGTGTGACGAAGGATGTGCAGAAAACGGTAATGAAGATTATGGGCAATTTAATTTCAGTGCTTCCATGGGCAAGTTTTTTAACGATATCGGTGAAAACACAGGAAATTCTAGGGCGGTTATAGAGTTCTCAGGCGTGTCGGATGTGAAGTGGTACGCACAAGAAAGTGGAGGAACAAAAACCCTTATCAATGGGGCAAAAAGTAATTCACTTACAGAAACTCCTACTAAAACTACGACTTACTTTTATGAGGTTGAGGTTAATGGAATTGCGTGTTCGGATAGTATAACCATAACCGTTAATGACTTACCCCTAATGCTACCTGCGAATGCTGTGGAGGAGTGTGATACCAATTTAGATGGTGATAGCACCAATATGAACGTGGCCGATTTTGACCTTGCGCAACAGGAAAAAGATATTATTGGAAGTGTTTTGGATAGAGAAGTCTTTTTTTATGAATCAAACACAAATGCGCAATCGCTAACCGGAGCTATTGATACATCCAGTTCCTATACCAATACTGCCAACCCACAAACCATACACTACCGAATAAAAAACAAATTAACCGGTTGTTTTTCCTCAGAAATAAAGACCTTCAATCTAGTCGCTGTAGACCTCCCTCCTGAGCTTGTAATTCCTGACATTCACAAGTGTGATGATCGCGTCGTTGGTACTGACAAAGACGGCTTACATAAATTTGACCTAACGGAAAACACCCCTGTTATTGAAGGGCTATTGAGCGGGGCTGCCAGTAATTATGAGATAAGCTACCACGCTTCTTTAACGGAGGCTAAAAATAATTCTGCGATTACGACCTATACTACAACCCTATCGGACTCAAGAGAAAAAGAGATATTTGTTCGCATTAAAGACAAAACCTCTGAATGTGTTCGTTTTGATAATTCTTTTAAGCTGGTGGTTGATGAATTACCCGTGCTGAAAAACTCCCTATTGGTTATTGAGCAATGTGAAAGTGATGGGGAAATAAAATACGACCTAACAGGTTTGGTTAGTACTTTTTCGGATAATCATGCCAAAGAAACTTTTTCCTTTTATTTAGATGCAGCCCGATTAACCCCTGTTTTAAATCCCAGCTCTTTTATTTCAACAAAAGACATAAAGGTATATGTCTCTATTCAAAATGATACCACTGGATGTGAGCGATACAACGATTTAGTTGCTGGAATTGGTGAGATTGTTATTGATCTAAGGGTAGGAACCAATAGTGTTCCAGCAACTTTTACTCCAAAGATATTTTATGATTGCTTTGATGCCGCCAGCAGCGCAACGCCAGGTATAGGCACCTTTGATTCAGCCATTTTTTCCGAAATAACCAATGAATTACTCCTTGTGGAGCCGAGTTATAACTCCCCTACCGTTGAAATCACATATTACGAAAGTGAATTTGATGCGCTGTTTCAAAATAACGCAATTAACAGTAATATTACTTATACCAATGACACTCCTTATGCTCAAGAGATTTGGGTCGGAATTGAGGATGTTGGTGTATCCACGATTACATGTTTAGGACGCATTAAGGTGGCCGATTTTATCGTTGATCCTGTTCCAGATTTTACCCTGCCAGACACGCAGGTTTTTTGTAAAGATCTTGGTTCGGATACTATTGGCGTGACTAATGTAGGTGCTGCCTATGCGTATTCATGGGCTCACAATGGCATTGCTTTACCAAAAACGACACAGAGCATCAGCATTACAGAAGGAGGAACTTACACAGTAACAGCAACAAATCCCGTCAGTAAATGTTCTACAACCAAAACCATTGAGGTAGCGGAATCAGAAATTCCAAAATTTGACACTTCCGATCTTGCTGTGTTTGACCTAACAGGAAATGACAGCAATCGGATAGAGCTAAAAACAGGAACTGCTGACTTAGGCGTTGGCGACTATCATTTTGCATTAAACGGAGGAGTTTTTCAAGACAGTCCTGTTCTTGAAGATGTTCCACCAGGAATTCATACCGTTTGGATTCGCGATAAAAACGGATGTGGTATGCGCAGTTTAAAGGTATCCATAGTTGGATATAACTATTTCTTTACGCCAAACAACGACGGCCAAAATGATACCTGGCATGTTTTAGGTTTAAATAGTTTGTTCCAAGCAGAGTCTCTTATTTACATCTTTGATCGCCATGGGCGTTTGTTGGAGGAACTTAGCCCGAGTGGTCCGGGATGGGACGGCACCTATAATGGAACTCCTTTGCCTGCTGATGATTATTGGTTTAATGTTAAACTCGAAGACGGTAGAAATTTTACGGGACACTTTAGCTTGATTCGGTAGGTTAACGGCAATAGAAGCCGGAAAGAAAAGTAAACGCGGAAAGGCTAAATACTCTAGCGAGATAAGGGCTAAGCTAAGCGACCTAGCGACACAAACATTAAATACAATTAATACAGAACAGCTAACAAACAGCGAACGTATTGCACTACTTAGGATACTAATAAACTACACAGTGCCTAAGCTACAAACAGAACGCTCACAGGCTACAGGGCATAAAGAGTTTACAGTTAAAGTATTATAACTACATATACTTAGAATTTTTAATACTTTTGATAGATAAGCTTAGTAACACAATGAAAAAACTACTTTATACACTTTTTACGACTGTTTTGTTTACAGCAACAGCCTTTAGCCAAGGAGAGCAGCGATACGCTAACGGTTCTGCAACAGACCAAGACGGTAATACTTTTGAGTGGATAAACTATGGTACACAAGACTGGGCGATAGAAAAATCGGAAGTAGTTACGTATAGAGATGGCACTGAAATACCGCAAGTGACCGACAATACAGCGTGGAGTAACCTTACTACAGGCGCTTGGTGTTACTATGACAATGACCCAAGTAAAGGAAAGTTATATAATTGGTATGCTGTGATGGGCATACACGACACAGACCCTAACACGCCAAACAAAGAATTTGCGCCAGAGGGATGGCGCGTACCAACAGATGCCGAATGGTTCACTTTAGAAAATTACTTAATAGCAAATGGATATAATTACGATGGTACAACTACAGGAAATAAAATAGCCAAGTCAATGGCCTCAACCACAGGATGGAATAGTTCATCCAACACAGGAGCAATAGGCAACGAACAAAGCCTAAACAACAGCAGCGGTTTTAACGCCTTCCCTGAGGGTTACCGTACCGCGCTTGGTGGGTTTGGTAGTGATGGTAGAGACGCGGTCTTTTGGAGTTCCTCTGAGTTTGAGATGGATAACGCATGGATGCGCAACCTGTACCACAATAGCAGTACCCTGGACAGTGACTACGGCATGGGGGATGGCTTTTCGGTACGTTTTGTCAGAGACGCTAGTTCTATTGGAGCTAACGGAAGTATTCTATTAAACGGAACCGTGAGCGCAGAAAACAACCAAATTAAGAATGTAGCAGATCCTACAGAGGCACAGGATGTTACCACTAAAAACTATGTAGATAACAGCGTTTCAAACACGTATACTCAAGCAGAAGTAGACGCTTTAATTTCTAGCCTTCAAGAGCAAATAGATGCATTACAGACTACAACAGGTTCTGGAACCGTGACTGACCAAGACGGTAATAGTTACCCTTACCTAAACTATGGAGACCAATTATGGACCTTAAAAAATGCAGAAGTAGTAACATACAGGGATGGTACTGAAATACCGCAAGTGACTGATAATACAGCGTGGGAAAACCTTACCACTGGTGCGTGGTGCTATTATGATAATGACCCTTCAAAAGGGAAGTTATATAATTGGTATGCAGTAGCAGGAATTCACGACAACGACCCTAACACCCCCAACAAAGAGTTTGCGCCAGTAGGTTGGGACGTACCGAATGATGCTGAGTGGACAACGCTTGAAAATTACCTCATAGCTAATGGCTACAATTACGATAATACCTCCACAGGAAACAATATAGCCAAAGCGATGGCCTCCACCACAGGCTGGAATAATTCCACAGGTACAGGAGCAGTAGGCAACGACCAAAGCCTTAACAACAGCAGCGGCTTTAACACCTTGCCTGGGGGTTACCGTGGTTTCGATGGTTCGTTCGACGGTGAGGGTGTCTTTGCACCCTTTTGGAGTTCCGCTGAGGACGGCATAATAAATTCTTGGTACCGCAATCTTAGTAACGCTTTGTCTATTATGCAAAGGGCTTCCTATAACAAGCTTACGGGCTTTTCAGTGCGTTTTGTTAAAGACAATTAAGCTAAAATTCTAGGGGTTGCCAAATAGTTGCCAAGAATTAGTAGCTTTACAGTAGGTTCTTCGCTAAGTCGTCTATAGAAAAAACCCCTCCGTAAAGAAGGGGCGTGTTGGTGGTCCCACCTGGGCTCGAACCAGGGACCAACTGATTATGAGTCAGTTGGGGCCTACGTTGCGTTTCGGTTACTAACCACTGAGTCATAGACACTTAGCTTAAACCTAAAAATAGTTGTTTAAGTTAATTGCCATATAGTTGCCAAATTCTAGTCTCTCCTATCCGAAAGTCTGTCGCCGATACGACGGTATGTATTACGTCGACTTTAAGCTTAATAGTTTACGTCACCGTATGTTTAGTGGTGCTAAGATAAATT
>JAQWGN010000002.1 GCA_029238215.1 Flavobacteriaceae bacterium | reverse complement strand
TCGAAGTTTTAGCTCCACTATCAATACGTGCCTTGATGTGAGGGATGTTTAAATCACTTAATGAGATCCATTCTTCAGAACCAATTGTAATTTTCGAATTCATTTAAAAAAATTTTTTACAAATGAAAGAATAATATGAATTGGTTGTATTTAGATTATTACAAATTACAAAAAATATTCAGCTGCCATTAGTTCTTAAAAATGAATCAAGTTTGAACTACTGTAGACTTGGGTCACGGATTATTCCCAAAAATAATTTTTTATTTCTCGAATATCTCATTATTATTTTTAAATGATTTGAATTCCAGCATATACCTATCAGGGTCTTTTACAAAGAAGGATAAGTGTTCTCCTTTTTTGGCATTCAAAAATCTTTTTTGATGCACAATTTCACAATCCTCATCACTCAATTTTCCATACAAGGTATTCCATACATCTAGATTTACAATGACACCTAGATGGAAAGAAGGCAGCACCTTTCCTTCAAAAACGTAATTAGGATTCTCAAAGCTAAATTTTCCTACTTCTGTAAAAGTAACTTGATGACCAAAAAGATTGATATCTACCCAATGTTGGGCATTTCTGCCCATTTCACAACCCAAGATATTTATATAAAAATTTGTAGTTTTTTCTATATCGGCACAAGGTAGTGATATGTGAAATAATGAACTCATATCTTTTGATTTCAAATCTTTTTGTTGGGGATTAGGCATTTTCATTATTCTTCCAGGGTTTCATCATCACTAACTTGATCGTCTTCAAAATGTGTGAACTCATCATCATTTTCAATAACTGTATCTTCATATTCTTTAATGGCTTTTGCGAGTTTGCTACCAATCTTGACCAAATAAACCGTGTCTTCTGAACGCACTTCAATGGCCTCTACAATTTCACCAGAGGCCAACTTAAACTCTATTATATCATCATCAAAACCATACGGATACTGCGAAACCACAAGGTCTAAAATTTCAGCTGTGAGTTTTTTATAATCTACAATTAATCTTTTCATAATTACATATTTAATAGGTACGCAAAAACCAATGGCGCCACAATGGTAGCGTCGCTTTCAATCATAAATTTAGGAGTGTTAATATCAAGTTTTCCCCAAGTGATTTTTTCATTAGGAACAGCTCCAGAATAAGAGCCGTAGCTCGTTGTGGAGTCGCTAATTTGACAAAAGTAATTCCAGAAAGGGGTATCTTCTTTTTCCATGTCTTGGTAGAGCATGGGTACTACACAAATGGGAAAATCGCCGGCAATACCACCACCAATTTGAAAAAACCCTATCCCATTTCCGGAGTTAATAGTATACCAATCAGCCAAAAAAGTCATGTATTCAATACCTGATTTCATAGTGCTAGCTTTGAGTTCACCTTTTAATACATAAGAAGCAAAAATGTTACCCATGGTGCTATCTTCCCATCCAGGCACTACCATAGGAAGATTTTTCTTAGCAGCCGCATACATCCAAGAATCTCGGGGATCAATTTCATAAGTATTTTCCAAAATACCAGACATCAATAGTTTGTACATAAATTCATGAGGGAAAAAACGTTCACCATTTTCTTCAGCATCTTTCCAAATCTTAAAAATATGTCGTTGCAATTTCCTGAAAGCTTCATCCTCGGGAATACAGGTGTCTGTAACTCGATTTAAACCCTTGACCAGTAAATCCCGTTCATCTTGAGGGGTTAAATCCCTATAGTTGGGAATTCGCTTGTAATGAGAATGAGCTACTAGATTCATTATGTCTTCTTCAAGATTAGCACCAGTACAAGACACAATATGAACTTTGTCTTTTCGGATTATCTCGGAAAAAATTTTCCCAATTTCAGCGGTACTCATAGCTCCAGCTAAAGAAACCAACATTTTTGAACCATTTTCCAATTGTTCATTGTAGGCCTTTGCAGCATCTACCAATGAAGCAGCATTAAAGTGCAAAAAATAAGTATCAATAAATTGTGAAATATCTCCTCTATTATTATTGGTCATCGTTTAATTTTTTTTACTGTTTCGTTTTATTATTTCACTAAATATGTTTGTAAACCTTTTAAAAGAAATTAAAACCCTCTTTTGAAAACTTATAGGATAGCATTTTGTAATAGAGTTTGGCAATCATAAAATCTGGTGCTTTGTTTGTTGGATTTGGACACAACTCAACAATATCAAAACCCACTACTTCCTTTTCCTTAAATATTTTTTTGAGGAACTCAATGGTTTCATTCCATAACAATCCACCGGGTTCGGGAGTACCCGTAGAAGGCATTATGGAATGATCAAAAACATCAACATCCAATGTAATAAAGACTTGATCTGTCATCATATCAATAGCACGATCTACCCACGAATTATCGTAAATCATTTGCTCTGCAAAAAAGACCTTGTCTGTATTCATCGCATCACGTTCGCTACTGTCCATGGAACGAATTCCCACCTGAACCAGATTGGTGGTTTTACTTGCTTCATAAACCGCACACGCGTGGTTATAGGAAGTTCCATCATAGGCTTCTCTCAAATCGGCATGGGCGTCTAAATGAAGAACCGTCAGGTTTTTAAACGAGTCCTTAAAGGCACGTATCGTTCCAATAGAAATGGAATGTTCTCCACCAAAAACGGTTACAAACTTATTTTGCTGAATATACCTTTTTACAGTCTTATGGACCTGCTCAACCATAGCTTCAGGAGAGGTATTCTCATCAATGATTTCTGCAATAAAAACTCCTTTTTTATAAACTTCACTATTGGTTTCAATATCATAAAGTTCCATATTTTCAGAAGCCTCTAAAAAGGCATCAAACCCCTTATCTGCTCCCTTTTGCCAGCTACTTGTACCATCGTATGGAACTGGAATAAGCACAATTTCTGCACTGTCTAGTTTTGCATATTGTTCAGGAATTCCCGCATAGGTTTTGGAATTATTCATATCCTAAAATTTTAAAAAAATCTTCTTTTGTTTGTTGTGGACGAAAAAGACGCGTCTGTATTACCCCTTGTTCATCTTTGTTTATCAACACATGTTTTGGACTTGGAATCAAGCAATGCTGCAATCCGCCATATCCTCCGATGTTTTCTTGATAAGCTCCTGTATTAAAAAACCCAATGTAGAGTGGCTTTTGGGGATTAAACTTTGGAAGGTAAATGGCATTAATATGCTGTTCACTGTTGTAATAATCATCACTATCACAAGTAAGCCCGCCTAAAAGCACTCGCTCGTAGGTATCTTCCCATCTGTTTACGGGTAGCATAATAAAGCGTTTGTTGATAGCCCATGAATCTGGTAGCGTAGTAATAAAAGAGGAATTTATCATATTCCATTTCTCTCTATCGTTTTGTTGCTTTTGGTACAGCACTTCAAAAATAGACCCACCACTTTCTCCAACAGTAAAACTTCCAAATTCAGTAAAAATATCAGGTACAGGTACATTTTCTTCTGCACAACTGATTTGAATTTGATTGATGATTTCATCTATCATATAACTATAATCAAAATCAAAATTCAGCGAGTTTTTAATTGGAAAACCACCTCCGATATTTAAACTGTCTAGTGTAGGGCAGAGCTTTTTTAAAGTAGTGTAAACTCTAAGACATTTTTGCAACTCATTCCAATAATAAGCGTTATCTCGGATGCCTGTATTGATGAAAAAATGAAGCATTTTTAACTCCACTTTGGGGTTGTTTTGTACGTAATCTTTAAAAAAAGGTACAATGTTTTTATATCCAATACCTAATCTTGAGGTGTAAAATTCAAATTTTGGCTCCTCCTCAGAGGCAATACGAATCCCAATTTTAAATGTATCTGAAATGGCTGCTGAAAGAAGATTTAGTTCTTCATAATTGTCCACAATGGGAATACAATTTTTGTGTCCATCATTAATCAGTCTTCCTATTTTGGAAATGTATTGTTCGCGCTTAAATCCATTACACAATACAAAGGTTTGATTGGTTATTTTCCCAGAATTTTTTAAGTTTTCTACGATGTCTATATCGATTGCCGAAGAGGTTTCAATATGTATATTGTTATTTAATACTTCATCAAGTATAAATTTGAAATGTGCGCTTTTTGTGCAATAACAATAATGGTATGTTCCTTGATAATTATGCTTTTCCATAGCATCTGAAAACCAAAGTTTCACTTTAGTTATGTTATTAGAGATTTGAGGCAAATAGGTGAATTTTAGAGGAGTGCCATAGGTTTCAACCAACTTCATCAAATCAATATTATGAAAGCTTAGTTGGCTTCCAGAAATCATAAATTCTTCTTGAGGAAAGTCAAATGTTTGTTCGATTAAATCAATATATCTTGTCTTCATTTTTCATATTATCTTAAATAAAATGTTATATAAATAGCTTTATTAGAATATGAAAAAACTAAACCCTACGATGATAATCAGGATGTTGGAAACAAAAGGCTTCTGAAGGTAAAAGACTTTGAATAAAAACAAAAGTTAGCTTTAAATCTCGGGAGCCTAGACGATAGACTAAAGTTGAGTTTGACTTCTTAATCCTCAACACACCGAACGTATAAACACGTTTCAAGTTGGTTCAGCTAATAATTAACGAATTTAGTTTTTTTTTGAATCAATTTATTGATTTCATCCAAAAAGTTTGAACTACCATAAGTTTGGGTCACGAATAAACCGCGCAATAAGAAAAAACGCCAAGTCTGCATTAGTGTTTTTTTGTTAGTACTATTTTCAAAGCGGCGCTTTTTAGGATTAAGTAATAATCCTCCTTGAGTCAAGAATAAATCAACAAAAAGTTAAAATGAAGCAAGCGCTAATGCAGCAAAAAAATCAGTATTTATCTTGCCCCATTTCAGATTTCCAATCATTCAAATCGGACAAAAGTGCTAGTCGTAATTTTGGTTTTTCATTGGCTAAATCATGTCTTTCATAAGGGTCTTTTTCCATATTATAGAGCTCAATCTTATTGGATTCAAACCAATGAATGAGCTTGTACTTTCCTTTTCGTATTGCAGATGATTTTGTGTCTCCGGTACTTTTAGGCCTTGCTTTTTCAGAATGCCAGTAGACCGTTCGATTTTGCCATTTCTTTTTTGAATAAAGTACGGGTAGCATGCTTTTTCCGTCCACGCCCAAATCAATTTTGGCAGTTATATCTAACAGTGTTGGAAAAATATCCATAAGCGTTACAATAGAAGTATCTTCAGTTCGAGGTTTAAATTTATTTTGCCATTTAATAAATAATGGAACTTTTATCCCTCCATCGTATAGCCACCCTTTTCCAGCACGCAACGGAAAATTTGAGGTAGCCAACCGCCTTTTGTTATAGCCATCATTAGATAATCCTCCATGATCGGATGAAAAAATAATTATTGTATTTTCCAAAACATTACTAAAGTCTAAATGAGCTAAAAGTTTACCAATGTTATAGTCCAAGTTTTCTACCATGGCGGCATAAGCGGGATTATCCTGACGCATTTTTGTTCGTCCTGTACCTTCTTGAATATATTCGGGTTGGTTGCCATAGTCAACAGCATCTATTTCTAAACGGTTAAGTTCAATATCATTAGATTTTGCTTCAATAGGCTGATGAACAGCATAGTATGAAAGCATCAACATAAATGGTGTCAATGAATCATGCTGCCTTAAGTAATTAATTGCTTGATCTGTCATGACGTCAGTAAGGTAATCACCTTCAGTACTTACGCCATCAACATCTGGAATTGGTTTTTTATTGTTCTTCCCTTTTCCCTTGGAAATATTAAAGGGATAGATGAAACTAATTGGTGAGCCAGCTTTTCCTGCACCAAAGCTAAATTGAAATCCAAAGTCGCGTAAACTTTGTTCATCTCCTAAATGCCATTTACCAAAATAAGCCGTCTGATAACCTATCGCATTAAATGATTTAATGAAGTTTTTGTTTGTAGCTATATTTTTAATTTTAAATCCATCATCTGGAATATTTCCATTTTGTATCGGGTAATTCCCCGTTATCATAGAAAATCTGGAGGGTACGCATCTTGGGTAATTTGCATATGCTTTTGCAAAAGAGACTGATTGCCTCGCAAGCGTATCGATATGTGGAGTTTGATACGTTTTAGAACCATGAATACTCAGGTCATGGTATCCTAAGTCGTCAATATGAATTACAAGGATGTTTGGATGTGATTGACCAAAAGATAGAATTGAAAAAAAACAGAAAATCGCAACGTGTAGTCTCATCGTTGTAAAACTAACAACTAAATAATAACCTTAGCATGTTTGGGTTATAATTTATTTGAATTTTCAACTAGAAATTAAAAAAATATATGCTTTTTGACGTTAAAATTAGATTCTGGAGCCTTACTAGGAATACATCGTAACCCAGCCATGATCTCCTATTTCTTTAGAACTTTTTTTGTAACCGTACCCTTGTTAAGCTGCATTACCTAAACAATACTGAAATAAAACTAAACATTGTTGTAGAAATCAAGGGAGCCATTAAAAATTAGTTAAATTTGAACCATGAAAAAATCAATAATCCTTTTATTTTCAACTGTAATATTTGCACAGACTGAAAATTTCGATACACTAAACACTCTAACTGAATCTATTGCATTTACAATAGAAACCCCAATAGCTGAAGATGGGAATGCTCGTAATGGCTTATTACGCTGGTACCACAATTCAGAGGAAACCATTAGACAAAATATGTCTTTTCAATGGGATGGCTTTCCCCCATATAATGGAAATGGATTTGCATATTTAAATTCTGGGATGGATGGATATGATTTTTTTATTGACGTAAAATTGACTTTAAAGGGCATTGATCTTTCTTCTACGCAAGATCCATACCTGTCTTTTTACAACATTCATCCAGATGGTCTGGAAACGCTGGCAGTTTATGTTAATGGTTTGTTGGTGCATACTATAACTACAAACTCATCTGAATGGAAGAAAAATACAATTGATCTTTCAGATTTTTCTAATTTGAATGACGTTCAGATTGATTTTGTTGGAAATTGTGATTTACCAGAGTCTGGGGATCTGGGTATTGGCATTGATGAATTGAGAATATATGCTGAATCAGACATGGAATTTTTGTCTGCAGGAACTCAAACTGCATCGTGTAATTTAAACCCTGGCTTTGACAATCAAATAGCATTAAAAGCTACAGTCACAACAAATGGAAGTCTTTCCCCATTAGAACTAGAAAAATTAGTTTTTTTAAACAACTCACAAAACTATTGTGAAGAAATCTCAAAAATTAATTTGTATCGCAGTGCCAATTTTATTGACGAAAACCTAATAGGATCAATTAATCCGTCTTCAGAAATAACTTTTGAATTAAATGAATTGCTTAGTTCGGGAGACAATGTTTATTGGCTAACTATAGATTTAAAAAATAATGCTACAATAGGTAACACTATAGACTTTGACCTAGCTTCTATCGTTGTTTCTGAAAGCACAATAAGCACTATAACGAACGATACTGATGAAAAAAGCATTAGCACGTCTGGATATTTTTTGGTTGAAAATTTGAATGCTTCAGGAGCTGGTTCATTTAAAAATGCATTAACAGAAGCAAACAACTATGGCTGCAGTAATGCAATAATAGATTTAAGAGAATTAAGTGGTGTAATTAGTGTTGACGGAGCGGTAAATCATAATAATGATGTAAATATCACCATATTAGGCCCTGGCGCAAATTTGCTAACAATTGATGGAGTTAATATTGGCTCAAACCGAATGATTTATAGCTATAGGGACGGATCAATAACAATTGATGGCCTTACTTTCACAAATTTTAATTCTAAGGAAATTATTTACAAGCCTAATAGTAAAGGGGCTTTGAAAATTACAAATTCATATTTTCATAATAATAATAATTCTGATAATCTATTTTATTTTCCCAATAGTAAAGAACAGTCTGATATTATATTTTCACTTAAAAATTGCACATTTTATCAAAACACAGCTACTAATGCTGAATTAATATTTATCCCTAATGGCACAGGTGAAGTAGAAATTATTAATTGTACATTTTTTGAAAATAGCACAAAAAGTGGTCTTTTTTATATTCCTGCCCATGATGGAACTCTAAACATCGAAAGCTCAACATTTAAAAACAACGTTGCTAGTGATACCAATCAGCCTGCAGTAATTACTGCCTATACAACCGCTGTGATTAAAAATTCTGTTTTAGAGAACAATAGTCCTACAGAAGTTAAGGGTTCTTCTAACGATATTACAATCATCAATTCTTTTTTATCAAATACTGATGGAATAAGTGGTTCAATTACATCACAAACATTATTAACAGGAGATGACTCTGGACTCAAAGAAACGCTACAAATATTTGGAACTAATATTCCGTATGTTGCATTAGAAAATGACTCTTTTCTGATTGATGCAGGATCTTCAGATGCATTAAATAAAGATCAAAGGGGATATTACAGATTCGGAACTGCAGACATTGGCGCTTATGAATTTGATGGGGTTAATGATACGCAGCCTCCTTTAGTTCCAGATGTTATAGAAAGTGTAACCTATGAAATTTGTGAAGGTCAACAATTACATGGCCTTACTATCCCTACAGAGGGAATATCAGATTATCATTCAACTGTAACAGCGATAAACGACAAGTGCTTTCCAATAGATCCAAGTGTAGAAACATTTGGAGTTATATGGACGTTTACTGACGAAAATAACAACTCTATATCAAGGGCTCAAGTTGTGAATATAGTATGTCAAACAGCTTCTTTAGAAGATTTTAAGATTGATGTTGATTTTTATCCCAATCCAACATCATCGCATATCCAAATCAACTCAAACTTCTCCAAAGCTTTGATTTATGATATTACAGGAAAAGTAATGATTAGCAGTACCGCTTCTGTTATTGATTTATCAAGCCTACCAAACAACGTTTATATTTTACAGCTGAAAAATGCCAATGGAATTGGAATTGGAGTTGCCAAAATAATTAAACAATAAGCATTAAAATGCATAAACTCACTTAGGCTAAGTGATTTCATATCAAAAAGGGCTGCACGTATGTGCAGCCCTTTTTGATTTATATAAACTTGACATAGATAGATATTGGTTTTCTAAAAGCTTTACTATCCCTGTATAAAAAACAATAAAACTATCAAGTAAAAATAGTAGTCTCCTATTTCTTTAGAACTTTTTTTGTAACCGTACCCTTGTTAAGCTGCATATGGATAAAGTAAATTCCATTATCTAAATGTGCCATATCCATTTTCACTCTTTTGGTATTTGGCGCAAGCTGCATTACCTTTTGTCCAAGTAAATTTCGGACTTCAACAGATTTGATTACTTCATTGTTGGTAATACTTACATTTAAATACGTGCTAACTGGATTTGGATAAACGAGTAAGGTGTTCTTTTCAAAAACTTCTTTGTTGGATAACGGATTAAAATCAACACTAGCAACCCAACTTTCAGCAAGGGCATTGTCGCTCATGATGCTTGCTAGTCTCAAAAAACTACCACTTCCATCTGCATCGGGCCAGGGAGCACTATCTTCATATACAACCTTGTCAATCAGGTTTCCAAAAGCATCTAATAAACTAATTTCTTGGCTTTTATTTGATAAATTTCTTGAAAACTCATCAAAGGATGAGAAACCGTATCTAGACTCAAATTTGACTGCGTTGTTTGCAATAACAACTTCTGAACCAGCCTCTATTTTAAATCCTGCAGGAAACTGATATGAAAGTCCAGTACCTCCAAAATATACCCCTGTAAGGTCCTGTTCTACTCCACTGTTATTTGTTATCCCAATAAATTCATATTCATCAGAATCATCAATAGTTTCATCAAGGGGATGATAATTAATTTTAGTGATCACAAGTGGCGGCGTAGTAACTGATTCACATAAAGAGGTATCAATAAGCCTGTTGGAAATCCAATTAACCCGGTCAATTACAAAGTCCTTTACCGCATTAATCCGAGTGTTGTGTGAAATATTTATATTCCAAACCTGCTGCTGTCTTGCAACTGCTTCATCTATGTACGCAACCGTTTCATCGATTAATGCAATAATCGAATCTGGGTGTAAGGGCTGGTTTACAGCAGTTAATGCAACCCATCTTTTTGACATATAACACTTAAATGTTGGATCGTTAAAAAGGTCAGTCCAAAAAGTTGCACCCCTATTCCCTACTTGAAACTGCCAAACATCAAATGCACTTCTATCAAATCCCATAAAAAACAAGTCGTTCCCATACGTCAAGTTAAAATCCCACACAGGGCCTGCACGTAATTTACCCCTTCTGTCTTTATGGAAATATGTGCTAAACTGGTAGGCATCAGGGTTTGAAGCAAACTCATTTAGTATCATAAAATCTACAAAAGACGGAACATCTATTACCGATGGATATCCGCTTGTAATTGAGGTGTTTGACTCAGAAGCTGTAGCCGCTAGGGCTTCAAAAGTATTTTGTATATAGCTCGATTGTTCACTGGTAATATCATCAGCTTTTGGGCTTTCATGAGCGAAATTAACACCCCAACCATTTGGTGTAGCCATAGACCATGCAAATATTTCTTCTCCCTCAATTTTATCAGCTTTGGTAACATAACCTCCCGTAATTTGAGGCAGTGACGTGTCGTCTGGTTTCAGTTTCTTTATATCAATACGGTTATCATCGGCTTTAATTTTTTCGAGTAACATATAAATGCCTTGATATTGTCCGTTTAAGACCAATTCACAATATTCCCCTCTAGAAGCGTATTGACCAATCATATTCGATAATTTATAACTCACATAATCACGAACAAATGTTGTATCAAAAGCCAAACCACTTAAAATCCAATCGTTTTCTTTAGGCAAATTAAGAAGGGTTACGTTATCTTTTTCCCCAGCGGTATCGTAAGTAGTAAGTGCAAATTGTTTTTTTGAAAATAAGGATGAACTTGATCCGCGAACTTCAATTTGAATTGGTCCATCAAAATTTAGATAGTCTGGATTGTTTGAATCAGCAACCAAATTCCGTGCATTTTCTGGGCGCTTGATAATTTTCATTTGTGCACCAATTTTTGGCTCGTTAGGAATCTCTTGATTTCCATCAGTGTCTAGCAATACGATTGGCAAATTAGAAGAAGTGAAGTTTGTTTGAAATGGGACAGGGTCGGGTTCTTGAAACCAAGTTGGCGTTCCGTTGTAAATTAGCGTATTACCAAAAACTTCTAAAGAAATAACAGGTAATGCAGACATGTCTGAGGAGTCTGCAGTATGATTATGAACTTGGACCGCAATAATATTTGTGCCGTTTACAAGTAAGTTTTTATCTATAAAAACACGATCTGGAGCATACCCTTGAAAGAGCATTGCCTCATGATATCCTTCAGCAAGGCTATTGTATGGAATATTATCTCCTGATAGTAAATTACGCCCAACTTCTACGCCATTTACATAAGCAATGTAGGCATCATCATAGTCGATATCTAAAACGACTCTATTGAACTGGGAAAGGTCATTAATCTGAAACGTTTTACGCATATACACCGAAGTAGCTTGGTTGATATCTGTAGCATCATCGCCATCGCCGTAACCAATTCCAGAAGGACCAGTTGCCCAAGTAGATGCATTGTAACTAATCGTATACCAGTTGTTTGGTAATTGCGACGTAGGAACGGTATACTCCCATTGATCACCCGGAAGAACCACGCTCTCCCAATGGCTAGATTGGGCCTGAACATGAATAACAAAAGGAGCGACTAGTACTCCAAGGAACAAAAGAATAATATTTTTCATAAAGTAAAGGTATGAAAATTGAACCTGCATAATAGCCAATGTTTATTTAAATACTAACTTTATGAAAAAATCTGGAATCCTTTCTTTTGAGATTAATCAATACATAATTTTCAAAATCATTTAAATGTATTTAATGAATAAATCAACTGTTCTATTCGTCTTTTTAATCTCTACATTCCTTTTAACGGCGCAAACACAGCAAACAGAAGTCGAATCCCTAAAAAAAGTATCCGATTTTCCAATTGGCTCATCGCTGCGATTTATTCCCTTTATGAATGATGCGCCATTACAAAAGATACAACAACACCATTTTAACAGCTATACCGCTGGAAGTGACATGAAAATGTATCAAATTTCACCACGCCCCAACGTGTACTATTGGGACAGAGTAGATAGCATTGTATCCTACACCAAAAAAAACAACCAACGCCTGTTTGGACATACACTAATATGGCATAGTGCCACTCCATGGTGGGTTGAGAAAAAGGCAAAAAAGGATCCAGTATGGTTGGACAAATTCATGAAGGAATACATCCAAAAGTATGTAAGTCGATACAAAGGCAAAGTACATGGCTGGGATGTTGTCAACGAAGGGTTCAATACCAAAGGAGCTGGTTATAGAACTGAAAGTATTTGGTATAAGACTATGGGTGAAACCTATATCGAGAAAGCCTTCCGCTATGCACACGAGGCGGACCCTGACGCAGTTTTATTTTACAACGATTTTAATATTGAACGAGATACCCTAAAGTTCAATTCCATGATGAAAATGGTTGAGGATTTTCAACGACGCGGTGTTCCCATCTCAGGAATTGGCTTTCAAATGCATATCCGTATGGATACCCCAAACGAAGTAATTGCTCACACCCTTAAAAGAGCCGCAGACACAGGATTGCAAATTCATCTTTCTGAAGTGGATATTATTTTCAACACCCACGATGACAGCAAAGGTGGAGGTGTTCAGCTTTATAACGAATTAACCGATGCCATGAGAATGGATCAAGCAAAAAAATATGCGGAGTTGGTTGAAATATATCAAACAACTGTCCCTAAAGCCCAACAGTATGGTATTACTTTTTGGGGCTTCAACGATAGAGATACTTGGATAAATCGATTTTTTAAACTGAAAGACTGGCCCTGCATTTATGATGAAAACCTAAAACCAAAACCGGCATTTTATGGGTTTTTGAATGCATTAAAAGCGGACTATTAATTTTACTCTTTATTCAGTTTTAATCTCATTACCCTCTTTAACCAAAATAACTGTAGCCTTTGAGCCTGTAGACAAGTTCCAATTATGTTTTAGTAATAAATTCCCATAGACATCGTACATTCTCAATTCTGCCGTGTTGGGATACAACGCTCCTTGGTTAAGAGCCATAAAGTCAATTTTATTGAACCCTTCTTTGAGTGGAACCTGTAATTCAAAGAATGTATTCTTTAAAGGAATTACCGAAATAAATTCTTTGTCATTTATAAAAGCGCGAACATGATCTCCATCTTCAGCTCCAAAGTCTCGTAATAGGAGTTTTACATGAGACGATATAGTGATAATATCACCCAAATAGACATCACCAAAATAGGTGTCTTTAGAAACTGTTCCTTCCCGTTTAAGTTTTTTCAAATACTTTTTTCCAGGGTCAATAAATTGTTCCCCCTCCGAAAGCATCGGTGGAGCTGGTTTTGGTCTATCTAAAAACGAATAGTCTTCATTTTTTTCCTCAGGCTGTAGTAGTCCATAGTCACTTTTTGGCGTACTAAGTATAGGCAATGCACTACCCCCTTTTTGCTCTTGAGCAAAGACAGTACCTCCCATAAAAAGAAATAAAAATCCTATTTTTTTAAGCGAATAATAACCGCTCCTGCTACTAAACATATTCCTGTGTTAACTAATGTTATTGCTAGTGCACCAACCAAAAACCATGCCTCACCACTACCCTTAGCAAGTATGGCTTCACCCAAAACACTCAGCCCCGTACCAATAAGCAGCAAACCACCTGCAGAATACAACCACCAACGAGGGTTAACGCGAAAAGTATTTTTTTGCTTTTCCATATGATGCAATTCCTAATACCGCTACAAATACTAGCGAATAATAAACAAAATTAGGGGTTATCACCTTATCTCCGCTTGCATACGAATGCAATCCTGTAAGGTAGAAGTTGACTCCAAAATACGTCATCATAATGCTAGCAAAAGCCAATACGGACATCAAGCTATAAATCCATTTACCACGTAACCCTGGAACCAAACGCATATGCAGTACAAATGCGTACACCAAAATACTAATCAATGCCCATGTCTCTTTGGGATCCCATCCCCAGTAACGACCCCAACTTTCATTGGCCCATTGACCTCCCAAGAAGTTTCCAATCGTTAGCATGATAAGACCAACCGTTAAAGCAAGTTCATTTACCACAGTAAGCTCGGCAATATGCAGTCGCATTTTTTCCGCAGATTTCTTGGTGGTAATCAACATTAAAAACATGGCTATAATTCCTAAAATCATGGCCAGTGCAAACGGACCGTAACTCCCAACAATAACAGCCACGTGTATCATTAGCCAATAACTATCAAGCACAGGTACTAAATTGGCAATTTCGGGATCCATCCAATTCCAATGCGCAATCATTAAAATCATGGAGGCTACAAAAGCTGTTGCCGCTATAGTAAGCATGGATTTACGTCCAAAGGCAAGCCCCATACCCATTGTAGCCCAAGCAACATAAATCATAGACTCATAGGCATCGCTCCAAGGTGCGTGTCCAGAAATGTACCAACGAGCAGCTAAACCAGCCGTGTGGAGCACAAACAGCCCAGCAATAACAACAACACAAGACTTAACAATGAGGCGTAAGAAACGAACGTTATAAAGCATCTGAGCAATAAGCACAAAGAACATTAGTGTTCCGGCATACATATACCAACTAAAAAGGCGTTTAAAAATATCGTACTTGTTGTAAAGCAGCTCTGCCTCTATTTGCTTTTTAGAAGGAATCACTTCAGCGCCGTATTTATTTTGATAGCCTTTTAAGCTTTCAAGTAACTGATCAGCCTGTGTATAATCTTGTGTGGTTTTTCCTTGACGTAATGAGGTAAAATACAAAGGCAAAACATTATTGACATAAAGCGAATCGACCCCCTCAAAATCAGTTTCTGGAACTTCTTGTGGGGCAATCCACCGGTTATTTATATCGTTTGGTACGGGAAAAACACGAAGGATTTTACCTTCAAGTGCAGAAAAAAGCAAATTTACTTTTCGATCCGTTTCAATAAAATCTTTTTGAAACTGATTGGGTGTAGCTGATTTGTATGCACCTTCAAGTAGTGGCGCTAATTTATAGGACCCTGTTTCATTAAAAAAATTGGCAAATGCTGCATATTTAGCCTTTTTATCAACTCCTAGTAAGTTCCGCAAACTATCATTCCCGCGTTTTAGGTAGATAAACGGAACTTGATACCACAATAATGGATTTTGAGAGATAGAGAGTAGTACCTGGTTTGCGTCTAGTGTTTTGTAATGATCTGATTTACTCACTTTACGGACTAGTTCGGAGGCAAAAGTATTGGCAGGTTTCATCCGTCCACCAGCATCTTGAATAATTAATGCGCCAAACTTTGCAGCTTGTTCGGCGTCATAAGCCTCTGCTTGTAGTATGGAATCAATAGAATGATTTTGATTGGCATGTTGATGCTGTGCAACAACAGGGGATAAAGCAAGAAGTACTAATATGGTAAGCGTTGCTTTTTTAACACGAATATCCTCAAGCATTTTAGCTAATTTTTTAAATCGTGTCTTTCCAAAAAACATGATTCCCAATAAACCCGCATAAAGTAAAAAGTACCCGATGTATGTAACTCCTGTACCCAATCCATCATGGTTTACCGATAATACAGTTCCTTTCTCATCAGGGTCAAATGATGCTTGAAAAAAACGAAAACCCTTATGATTTAAAATATGATTCATATAAATGTCGTAATCAAAAGTAGGCTCATCCAGTACGGTAACCTTGCTCATAAAGCTGCTGTAACTTTTCTCTGTCCCTGGATATTTTGCTGCGATAAAATCGTTGAGGCGAATAGAAAATGGGAGTGGTACTTCCTTAGAGCCATATTTTACCCAAAAATCAAAACCGCCCACAGAAACTTTAGTTGGAGCGTTAGCAACACCTCTTGCACCCAAAACAGTGACTTCTTTTAGTTCACCATTCGCTGACAAAAGGACAGAAAGCGCATCTTGTGGTGCGTTTTCGGAATCTACTGCAGGTATAATTTGATATGAGCCATTTGTAGCCGGATCGGGAAAAACAAATTGCATTCCAGCAGTTGAATAGAGCGTGCGTAATTGTAGGGGTTGTTCTGTGTCTGAAAGAAGTTGCCCAGACTGTTGGTCAGCCATACGCAAAAACGTGCCAGAAAAAGGAGACTCAATCGTATATGTATCGTCTTTGTAGGTGATATTAATTGCACCATCGGTTTGGGCATTAAAAGCAAATAAAATGTTGTGAATATTTGCTACTTCACCCGACTTCAAGTAGTGGTCATGACGGTTACCGTCACCAGCCTCCACAATTTTAAAGTACAACGCGCCATTGGGGTCTTCAACCAAACCTTCTTCGGCTCCTTTAATAAAGTTTTTATATTGGATTGATACAGGAATTTTATTAAAATCACTACGCCATTCAAAGTGATTGTTGGCTGCTTTGGAAAACAACATATCGTCTTCCAAAAGTTTTCGACGAGGTTCGCCGTTAATTTCACCATCAATATATATCGACAAATATGTTTTTTCGGTTAAAAACGTACGGGAATCTTCTCCTTCACGAATGGGCATAACTCCCTCATATCCGACATAACGGGTAATTCCCGCTCCAACAATAATTAAAATCCAAGATAAATGAAGTAACAACAGTGGCCATTTTTCCCATCTCAGTAAGCGGTATCTTTTGATGTTTCCCAAAAAATTAATCACAAAAAAAACCATCATGATCTCAAACCACCAAGCATTATAAATCCAGATACGGGCTGTTGCAGTATCGTGTTCGCTTTCAACAAAGGTTCCAATCCCCATAGCAACAGAGAAAAGAACAAAAAGAAGGGCCGTTAAACGGGTAGAAAATAGTAGAGAAAGAAGCTTTTGAGCTACGTTCATAGCGATTTTTTTACAAAATTAAGTATTTGTAAATGAACTACCTATAGCTTAAAAAAGAGTTTTTAATTCTTTAACCAGTTATTGGCAAAATCACAAGATTGATTGGCGCGATTTAAGCTTACGTAGGTATCAGCAATCTTTTCAGCCATCCATTTTTCGATAGCCTTCAGTTGCTTTTCTTTTAGGGCTAATTCTTTTATTCGCACATAGTCTTTTGCATAGTCAGCAACATGCTCATCAAAACGGTTTGAAACCATAACAATTTTATATTTTTTATTTCCAGATCGATCTTCTTCCAGAATGGGAATTGAAATTTCGTTGTCTTCGAGCTTTAGAATTTGGTTGTAAAGTTGCGGGTCTAGTTTGGTTAATTCAAAACGGGTATCTCCTGTTGAAGGGTTAATCAAAACTCCTCCGTTTGCTCTAGTGATTTTATCATCAGAAAACTCTCTTGCAGCAGCAGCAAAACTAAGCTCACCGTCACTAACACGCTTATTAATAAGTTTAAGTTCATTTTGTGCCTCACCTAGTGCGGCACTAGAAACTGTAGGTACTAATAAAACATGGCGTACGTCTATTTGACGTCCTCTAATTTTATCAACGGTTACTATATGCCACCCAAAATCGGTTTTAAAAGGTTGTGAAATCTCGCCTTCCTGCAATCGATATGCTTGCTCTCTAAATTCTTTTACCATCTGAGGGCGCTTTCTATCTAATGTATAACGACCTCCACGTGAACGAGAACCTGGATCTTGAGAATACAAAATAGCTTTAGATGCAAATGAAGATCCATTTTCCAAAACATCATTTCGCATGGTTTCTAACTGCTCGATAATACGTTTTTCTTCTTCTGGACTAACTTTTGGTTCAATTACAATTTGAGCAACTTCAAGTTCAGAACCAAAAACAGGTAAATCATCTTTTGGAATGGCATTAAAAAATGCTTTGACTTCGTCTGGAGTTACCTCGACATCCTCAATAATTTTAGATTGCATTTGTTGTGAAAGCTGTTGTACCCTGTTGACCTCAAACAATTCTGCACGAAAACTCTCCTCGCTTTTTTTCTTGTAAAATTCCAGAACCTTATCCATACTACCTATTTGCTGCACAAAATACTCTATGGTCTGTTCTACATAATTATTAATATCGTCGTTACTAACCTCAATACTATCCTGCTCGGCATGATGTGCATAAAGTTTATCCTCCATAAGCTTACCCAACAAGCTGCAGCGGGTAATATCCGTTGTAGATACTCCCTGTGACTCCAAATCGATATATGCCTTATCAACATCAGAATCAAGAATTACATAATCTCCGACAACAGCTGAAACCCCATCGATTTTAAGTCTTGTGGTTGTGTCTTGAGCTTGTGCCAAACTAAAGACACCCAAAGCCAAACAAAAAATAACAGTTTTATTCATAGATTTCAAATACATTTTTCTTTACAGCTTCCTGCAATATATCACGGTCAAAGCGACGCATCATATCAAGTTTACGTTTATTAAGTAGAATTTGTTTTAAGGTGGAACGTATATGGACCATTGGTGCCGTTTCATTCCTTCGCCTTACTTCTTCTACGAACACCAAATATAGGTCTAAAGAATCTTCAATTTCAAAAAAACGATTACTTTTCAAATAGGGTTTATAACTATTGGGGGTAGGACGGTTAATTCTGGAGAAAAAAGTTTGAGGTCTTAACCAAATAGAATCGTTGAGTAACGCACTATTAAATTGCAATGAAATGGAATCTAAATATGTACGATCATCATCGTTAAACCTTCGTAAAGCCCGTTTCACGCTTTCCTTATTAAAGTTTACCAAAGGCAACTTAATATAGCGCCCACGCATCAAGTCTTGGTGTAGTTTAAAGTTTTTCTTGTTGGATTGATAATACGCATCTATTTCATCTTGTGTAACCAAAGTATCAACACGTGCTTTCAACCATTCCTCTTGATAGGTTTTAATATATAAATCGTTTCTGTAACGCTTTATAAGACGCTCTAGCTCTTCTTGTTTTTGTACGTTCAAGTTAAAAACAGCCTTGTCAAGGAGTAATTGTTCTATTGCCCAAGTATTGATATAATTAGTTGCAGATGCTATACTGTCTGAATTTGTAAGCGTAGTTCGAACATTGGCAGCCAATTCAGAAGTCAAAAGGTATTGATCATTAACACGAGCTACAGCTCGCTCAGATGATTTATCCTTCAAATTACAAGTTGTTAGTAGGGCGATAAGAAATAGGACAATAAAACGCATATTAGCGAGAATAATTTGGTGCCTCTTTGGTTATTTGTACATTATGTGGGTGGCTTTCCTTAATACCCGATGCCGTAATTTGCACAAACTTTGCAGTTTCTTTTAGCGTTGCAATATCCTTGGAACCACAATAGCCCATTCCTGCACGAAGTCCGCCTACAAATTGATGAATACTTTCATTAAGATCTCCTTTATATGGAACTCTTCCTACTATTCCTTCGGGCACAAGCTTTTTTATATCATCTTCAACATCTTGAAAATAACGGTCTTTACTTCCCTTCCGCATGGCTTCAACAGAACCCATTCCGCGATAGGTTTTAAATTTTCTACCTTCATAAATTACTGTTTCCCCTGGACTTTCTTTGGTGCCTGCAAGTAATGAGCCTAACATCACACAATCAGCTCCAGCCGCCACCGCTTTAACAATATCCCCAGTATAACGAACTCCGCCATCGGCAATAAGAGGAACGTCTGTTCCTGCAAGTACAGAAGCGACTTCAAGAACAGCTGACAGCTGAGGATACCCAACACCTGCAATAATTCTAGTGGTACAAATAGAACCTGGACCTATTCCAACCTTGATTCCATCTGCTCCTGCCTCTAATAAAAATGCTGCTGCTTCTGCTGTAGCAATATTCCCAACTACGACGTCGAGTGTAGGAAATTCTTTTTTAATCTTTTTCAACACATCAAGAACTCCTTGTGTATGCCCGTGGGCAGTATCAACAACAACAGCATCTACCCCTGCATTAGCTAATGCTTTTACGCGGTCAATAACATCAGGAGTAACACCAACTGCCGCAGCCACACGAAGCCTTCCAAAGCGATCTTTATTGGCCTTAGGCGTAATTGTAACTCGAGTAATATCTCTGAAAGTAATCAAACCGACGAGCTTGTTATTATCATCAATAACAGGCAGCTTTTCGATTTTATGGGCTTGTAATACTTCTTCTGCTTCGCCCATAGAAATACCTTCTTTAGCAGTGACCAAATGCTCTGAAGTCATGACTTCCATTACAGGGCGGGCTACATTCTTTTCAAAACGCAAATCTCGGTTGGTAACTATACCCACCAAAGAGTCATCGTCTGCAACAATAGGAATCCCTCCAATACGATATTCTTGCATAATTTTTTTAGCATCGGCAACTAAGGCTGTAGTGGGCAAGGTAACAGGGTCTATAATTAAACCTGACTCGGAACGTTTCACTTTTCTAACCTTATCTGCTTGGGCAGCAATCGGCATATTTTTATGGAGTACACCTATTCCACCCTCACGAGCCATAGCAATCGCCATTTGACTTTCTGTAACCGTGTCCATAGCAGCAGAAACTATAGGAGTATTTAATGGAATATTTCTAGAAAACTTAGATGTTAAACTCACATCACGTGGAAGAACTTCTGAGAAAGCAGGTACCAACAGTACATCGTCGTATGTTAAACCTAAACTACTAATTTTTGAAGGAAGCGGGTGCATGGCAACGGATTAGAAATTGTTGCACGCAAAGATACTAAAAATAAGCCTGACTAAGATTTTACCCGCAGCAACTCGCCAATAATATAAAAAACACTTAAGATGTACGAGATTGTCATTAGCAAGCCAGAAAGAATAACAACATAGGCCATTGCAGTAAAGCCATACCAAATCAGGTAGATTCCGCCAAAAGTAACCAGTACAGAAACAAAGGGTTCTATCATTAGAAAAGACTTTAACCTCTTTGGTGCTTCAGAGAAAAAAAGGAGTATCCCGCTAGCAAAAAAAATCAATGATAAACTCAATATATGGGTATGTACAATTGTCAACATCTCCCGAGGACTTTTCTTGAATTTCATTTCCATAGCCTCAGAATGATCTTCATTCCCATTATAATTTTCTTCAACGCCTGTAGGGGAATTACTATCTGTTTGGAACACAAAAGCAATACCAGTAAAATACCCAATAGAGAGCATTACAACAAATGCGACACAAAAATTACGCGCATATAGCGGCAAGTGTCGTAATCGAAAATTATAGTTTGTAGGGTTCTCCATCTTTGCGCCACGAAGCTAGTGAAATCATTAGATTATTCATGGATTGCGTCATGGATTTAACTGAAATTGTTGCTCCAGAAATAGCAGCAATATTTTGGCGATACGCAAAACGATCTTCAGGTGTTTTATTTAAAAACTGACGCAGCCAACGTTTACTGCCAATCTCTCCTCCATAATCCTCTCGGTAAACAAGCACCTTTGTTTTTTTTATGAAATAGTCGGTATCAAAAACAACTAAGTACTCAAAAGAGTCTGTCTTACTTGGTGCCTCTCCTAGATAAGCATACCCTAAAAGAATTCCGTTTTTTGACACGCGAAGCAAATGTGCTTTGTCGATTCCATCCACATTTTGAGTCAAAACGGGGGATAATAAAGACTCCGAAACTTCAAAAGTTTTATTGATTTCTTTTACAGCCCGCTTAGGGATATCGCTATCACTCTTTTGACTTATGCGCATCACAAAAACCGAAGCAATAGCAACAGTTAAAGAAAGCCAAAAAGATGAGATAGAAAATATATTCATACAGCAAAAATACTAGAAAAAGAATCCAACACCAATATTAAATTGATCTAATGTATAATTAGGTACAGCAGTTTTTTTAGCCTGATAATCTGCTTTAAAAACAGCCCCTGGAGCAACATGATACGAAAAACCTATTGTTGTTTCTTTACGATGAAATGCTGGATTGGCAACCAAGCCTGCTGCAGTTTCTTTGTGAGTATCAAAATCCTCATAACGTATAAACATATCAAGACGTTGACGATTCGTTAATGGCAATAAATTATACGCTGCCTCAAGGTAATACCCTCCCATAGCAGAACCCAAGTCTGTATTTCCTGCAGCATTGTAAGCACCAACATCACTTAATGACGTATTTACCCATTGACCACGCGAGCTAAATCGTCCTTTTGTGTAACGATAATCAAGACCCACCATAGCAACACCTACTTGTGTAGCAGCATCGTCAATGTTTGTCGTTTGAGTTTTACCTGTGTAAGCAGCTAATCCAAATCGAATATTTGGAAGCCCGTAGTATTCAATCTTAGCAGAAAGGTTAACATCTGAGTTAACAGACTCAGCCCCCTTTTGGCGCCCTTTTCTAAGTCCATCTGAACCACGCAATACATAGTCTTCATTAAATGAAACAAAGCCGTTCATTACATACAACTGATAGCGAAAAGACAATTCATTTGACTTACCTGCCAATCCAAAACCAATCTCTCTCCAAGTGGTAGGGATAACCTTGCCATCCAAGCTAGGTCGTTCAACTCCGTTATACGTTGGACCTTCATGGTACTCATTTATAATACCCATTGGCACAAGCATCAGCCCCGCACGTACGTTTAGGTTGTTGTTAACAGAATAATTTAAAAACGCCTGTTCAACATAGACTTCTGTAACATGTTCGTATTCAATTTCGGTAACAAATTGCACCCTATCATCAAATTTATAGGCAAACAGAAGAACCAACCGCTTAACATCAATTTGGTTTGATTGTCCGTTATAACCATTAAAATTTATTTCACCATAACCACCAAGTGTTAGGTTTTTATTACTGTTTGCTAAATTTGACAATTGGCGCATTGCACTGTTTTGAAAGTTTTGTGTTTGCGCAAAAATACTTGTGGTAAACAATAGAGATAATAGAAGTGGGAATTTCATTGTTTTTATTTAGATTGGTTTTAAATTAAGGCAAATATAAATACAGAAATAGTAATTGCAAAACTTATTTAGAATTAATTTAAATAAAATTAAAAAAGATGAAGTGACTGGTTATATGCTGCCTCAAAATGCAGCGGATTTGCATCAAAATTGCAGTTTTTAGATGTCAAATACGTAAGTAGTTTTTCTGTTGGAACATTCCCAACCAATTCGTCTTTTGCCATTGGACAACCGCCCAATCCACGTACAGCACTATCAAAAGCTCTACAACCTCCCTTGTAAGCCGCATTAATTTTTGCAGTAGCTTCTTTCGGCGATGCGTGTAAATGTGCGCCAAAATGCAATTCTGGATATTTACCAATTAAATGCTCAAATAAAGAAGTAATTACTTCAACTGGAGCCACCCCCACTGTGTCGGACAACAAAAAACGTCGAATTCCAAATGATGTAAGTTTTTCTACCCAAGCTGAAACCAACCCCAAACTCCATGGGTCTCCGTAGGGATTACCAAAACCCATTGATAAATAAACGACCAGTTCCTTATTTTTTTCCTTTACTAGAGAAGCTATTTCGCTTAAAACTCCAAGCGATTCTTGAATGGTTTTATTCGTATTTCGCATCTGGAAATTTTCAGAAAGTGAAAAGGGATACCCCAAAAAATCGATTTGAGAATATGCTAGTGCTTCTTTAGCTCCTCGTTCGTTGGCAACTATAGCCAAAAGCTTTGTTTTGGTATTGCTTAAATCTAAGGCTTTGACAACCTCATGCGTATCACGCATCTGTGGAATTGCTTTCGGAGAAACAAAACTCCCAAAATCCAATACATCAAATCCAACGCGTAGCAATGCCTGTAAGTATGCAACCTTCTTCTCAGTAGAAATAAAGGTTTTAATACCTTGAATAGCATCTCTAGGACATTCGGTAATAAAAACACGTGACATCGTTCAAAAATAACAAATCCTTCAACGCTAATTATTAGGCTTTTAGCTTAAATTTGCATAAAAATTGCAGATGACTACAACTGAACGTATTGAACAGACGTTGGGATCGTATCGTGAGTCCCTATTGGAACATCCGTTATACAAAAAACTAAACTCCATAGAATCCATTCGTGTATTTATGACCTATCACGCTTTTGCCGTGTGGGATTTTATGTCTTTAGTCAAATCTTTGCAACAAAAATTAACATGCACATCACTACCATGGGTACCTGTAGGGAGTCCGGGTACACGTCGTTTAATAAATGAGATTGTTTGGGGTGAAGAAAGCGATATCGACCTAAACAACAAACCCATAAGCCATTACGAGCTTTACCTTCAAGCCATGGAGGAAATTGGCGCTGACACCTCCCCTATTGTTGGTTTGGTCACAGCCATTCAAAATGGAACATCGTGGGAAGAAGCCGTTACTACAGCAGAAATCCCAGAAGAAATTAAATCGTTTATTCGGTTTTCACTCTCCATCGCTACAGAAGCTCCTGCACATATTGTAGGGGGTGTTTTTACTTACGGTCGCGAGGATCTTATCCCCGATTTATTCATTGCCCTTGTTCGTGGATTGGCACAACAAAAAGATGCAAGTGTGAACACACTATTATATTACTTAGAACGGCATATTGAAATTGATGGTGAGGAGCATGGCCCGATGGCGCTTCAAATGATGCAAGAGCTTTGCCAAGAGGATCCCCAACGTTGGGAAGAGGCCTCAGATTATGCACAACAAGCACTTTCGCACCGCATCCGTTTATGGAACTTCATTGAAAGTGCCCTCTAATAATTTTACTATATTGTATTTAAATTAATATTTTTAATTATGAAACAGCTCATATTTTTTGGTGGCTTATTGTTTTTGTCTTGCGCAACTAGTCAAAGAATCATGGAGGTCAACCCAAGCACCTATGCGAGTTCCATTACTTCCGATGAACTAAAAGAACATTTATACATCTATGCCTCAGATGAATTTATGGGTAGAGAGGCCGGTACTGAAGGTGAAACCATTGCCATAAATTACCTTAAAGACCAATACAAAGCCTTAGACATAAAAGGAGGCATGCCCGATGGCGCATACTTTATGCCCATGAACTTAAATGCACCCCGAGAAAATAAAACAATCAATGCTAAAAATGTACTCGCTTTTATTGAAGGGAGTGAAAAATCAAATGAAGTTTTAGTTATTACAGCACATTTAGATCATATTGGCGTTGAAGCAGATGGGCAAATAAACAATGGCGCTGACGATGATGGGTCAGGAACAGTAGCAATGTTAGAAATTGCTGAAGCTTTTCAATTGGCAGCAAAACAAGGACACAAACCCAAAAGGTCTATCCTGTTTTTGCATGTTACTGGAGAAGAAAAAGGGCTTCTTGGATCAAAATATTATACCGACAATCCTATTTATCCACTAGAAAACACAGTTGCTAACCTAAATATTGATATGATAGGGCGTATAGACGAATTGCATAAAGACAATGCCAATTATATGTATTTGATTGGTTCTGATATTTTATCTCAAGACTTGCACGATGTGTCTGAAGCCATGAACCAGCAATACGTCAATTTGGAATTGGATTACCGTTACAACGACCCTACTACAAAGGTTTTTGAACGTGGACGTTTTATAGAAAACCGTTATTACTACCGTTCGGATCACTACAACTTTGCAAAAAGTGATATTCCAGTTATCTTTTACTTTAATGGAACGCATGCCGATTACCATGCACCAACAGATACCGTTGAAAAAATTGAATATGAACTTTTAGAAAAACGAACACGGCTTATCTTTTATACGGCTTGGGAAATCGCCAACCGCGAAGATCGATTGAGACTAAAAGAATAAAACTATAACGACAAAAAAAGCCTCCGTAAGGAGGCTTTTTTAATTGTTATATCTGGAAACTAATACTTTCTAGAAGAAGTATTGCAATCCTAAGTTTATACCACTTCGTTTAATCTCAAAATCATCAATATCAGAATAATCGCTTAATTGAGTTAAATAAGTTACTTTGAAAGAAATCTGCTCTGAAAAATCATAGCCTAAACCTAACCCTGCATTAACAGCGCCTTTTTTCAAGCCATCTATATCCTTAAATCTTAGGGTATATTGAGGTCCTGCATGCGCAAAGAAACCGCTATCTCTACCTGCTAAATAATATTGAACTTCCGCTGATAACGCTAAAAGTGTATTAGAGTCCTCTCCGATCTTATCCAAGAACTGAAGACCTAAGCCACTCTGTAAGTCTAGAGATTCTGATAACTCATGGTCATGTACAGCACCTATAGTGAAACCATTGGTGTCTGAGGTTGAATCCCCTGGAGTGATTTTAACTTCAGTCAATGAGTAACCGACTTCTACTCCAAATTGAGCATATGTTAAAGATGTGATTAAAATAAATAAAATTGATAATTTGTAATTCATGTTATTAAGATTTAGTTCGGCAAGATTAGTGCTAATTTTATTAGATAGGAAACAAAACATTCTCAAATAGTGTTAAAAACACGTTTTACGACAAAAAAACATGATAATTTATTTACTATAAAAAAAACTTAAATAGTTGATTTTTTGCCAACCGCGAAGATCGATTGCGGTTAAAAGAATAAAAATACTTGTACAAAAAACCCCTCGATTTCTCGAGGGTTTTTGATGGGTGGAAGACCGGTTTCGAACCGGCGACCTCTAGAACCACAATCTAGCGCTCTAACCAACTGAGCTACAACCACCATAATTAGGCTGCAAATGTACTACGTTTTTCAGAATTCAAAAAGGATTTATAGTAAATCTGTAATGCGGTCTACTCCTAGCAGACGAGAAGTTGTAAAGCCCTCTGCATAATCAGTTCCAATAAGACGTCCCAGATCCGCTGCACGGTACTTAATACTATCTAAAAAATTCGCCGTACTGATTGGTGTTTTTGGCTCTTTGGAATTGGGATCGTAAAACTGAGACCCATAGGCTTGGACCACCTTAAGCTTAGTGTCCATATGCTTACTAATATCTACAACAAAATCGGGTTGCGCTTGATTCCACTGCACATAATGGTACAGCTGTTTGGGGCGCCATGCTTTTTGAGACTTACCATCAAAATTAGAAGGAATTTTTACTAATCCGCTCAAAAAACAACTGTATGTAACTAACTTTGCTGCTCTTCCATGGTCTGGATGACGGTCTTCAGTAGCATTACACAACACAACTTCAGGCTGCAATAGGCGTATATAAGCAATAAGGGCTTGCTGATGTTTACGGTCATTCGTAAAAAATCCGTCAGCAAAACCGGCATTATAACGTGCATCAACACCTAGGGATTTTGCTGCCTTATCAGCTTCTTGCGCTCGTACGGCTGCGCTTCCTCGTGTTCCTAGTTCACCTTGTGTTAAATCAAGTATAGCCACGCTTTTTCCAGCTGCAATTTCTTTGGCAAGTGTTCCAGCGCAAGACAACTCTACATCGTCTGGGTGTGCACCAATAGCAAGAATATCTACTTTCATTATTGAGCGTTTGTAATCCAATTTATAACCTGTGGGTCGTCGGGTTGGGTTCGTGGAGCAATTACATCAACCAAAAAACCATCTGCATCTATCAAATACTTTTGAAAATTCCACTTTACAGAGCTGTCGATCGAACCATTTTGTTCTTTTTTAGTTAAAAAAGCGTACAACGGAGATTGACTTCTTCCCTTAACACTAACTTTCGCCATCATTGGAAAAGTAACGCCATAATTTTTTTCACAGAACGTTTTAATATCCTCATTTGAGCCTGGTTCTTGCCACATAAAATTATTGGCTGGAAATCCAACAATGGTAAAACCCTGATCTTTATACTGCTGATACAGTGCTTCTAATTTTTTGTATTGAGGTGTAAGGCCACACTTTGAAGCCGTATTGACAATCATTACTTTTTTCCCTTTTAATGAGGTCATTGAAAAGGAATCGCCATTAATATCTTCTACTGTAAATGAATGGATTGATACTTTCATAGTTTGGGGTTGAGCACAACCTGTAGTAGCAACAAGCAACACAAGGAAAAAAATGCGCATATACAATTTTTAACAAATGTAGTCAATTCAAAAAAACGAAAGGGTTTAAACGATTTCAGCACTAAGTCCTGCTGCAAGTAAACGTATACATTTTGGTTCTAACTCGTCATAGGAACCGCGTTTTACTGAACACTTCCCTTTATAGTGTACAATAAGGGAACATTGCTCAGCTTGTTCAGGAGTATGATCACATACCTCTATGAGTGTTTTAATAACATGGTCGAAAGTGTTTACCTCGTCATTATACAAGATAATCTCATGCAAACGCGAGCTTGCAACCGCCAAATCATGTTGTGGTTGCCCTTGTTCTTTGGTTTGATCAAAGCGTATCATACTAACGAAAGTATAAATTTTAAACAAATCCAACCATTTTCTGCTGTTTGACTCAATGTTGAAAGTTTGTGTTTCTCTGCTAATTCCGTAAGAACAGTCACATCTTCCAAATGAAATCCTGATAACAATAAAACCCCTTCAGGTGCAAGTAATCCTGCATAAGTAGGCAGGTGTTCTAGCAATACATTTCTATTAATGTTTGCCAAAACTATATCATACTTTGTGCTTGTAAGTGTGGTGACATCATTGGTGCTAAATGCAATGGCAGTAGCATTATTTTTTTCGGCGTTCTCATTGGCATTTTCAACACACCAATCTTCAATATCGATACCAACAACATGTGCAGCACCTTTCTTTTTTGCAGCAATAGCCAACACACCTGTTCCTGTACCTACATCAAGGACTGAAAGTCCCATGCATGGCAGTTTAATCAACTGTGACAACATAAGCTGTGTGGTTGCATGGTGCCCTGTTCCAAAAGACATTTTTGGATCTATAATAAGTTCGTTAGGCGTTTGAGAGGGCTTGTGAAATGAAGCACGTACGGTCCAATCATCGACCCTTATCGGATGGAATTTTTCTTCCCAAGACGCATTCCAATTTTGAGCAGCAATATCCTCAGTTTCAACAATTACATCTACCCCATCAAATGGAACTGCTAGGCAATCTTCAATGGAAATTTCAGCAACTTCTGCTTCTTGTACATAAGCTGTAACACCCTGCTTGGTTTGTACATAACTTTCAAAAGGAAAGGTTGTCAACCAGGCAGATACAATCTCTATGCTGTTGGATGGAGAAACTTTAAAATGGTATGCCCGATAATTCTTCAATACTAAAACGCATTGACAATCGCAGCAAAGTCTTCAGCATTTAATGAAGCGCCGCCAATTAAACCACCGTCAACATCAGGCTTAGAGAAAATGTCCGCGGCATTGCTCGGTTTTACACTACCGCCATAAAGCACCGAAATACTTTCTGCTAAGGCAGCATCGTACTGTGCTGTCAAAACTGCTCTGATGTGTGCGTGAATTTCTTGGGCTTGCTCTGGACTAGCCGTTTCCCCTGTACCAATTGCCCAAACAGGCTCATAGGCCAATACGATGTGATCCCATTGATTGGCTTTTAAATGAAATAAAGCCTTACTAAGCTGCGACGATACTACATCGAAATGGCTTCCTGACTTACGCTCTTCAAGTTCTTCGCCAAAGCAAAAAATAACGTTTAGGCCTGCGTCGAGTGCTGTATTAACCTTTTCGGCTAACTGAGCATCTGTTTCATGAAAATATGCTCTGCGCTCAGAGTGACCTAGCAAAACGGTATTCACTCCTATGGACTTTAGCATTGTTGCTGACACCTCGCCCGTATAAGCCCCAGAAGTTGCTTGATGCATGTTTTGGGCTACTACATCAATAGAAGAATCCTGCGTCTGTGCAACAGCAGCTGCTAGATGTACAGAGGGAGTAGCAATGGCTACCGAAACGTTTGAGTCTAACGACTGGGCTTTAAGTGCCTCAATAAGTTCTTGACTTTGTTTTGCGTCTAGGTTCATTTTCCAGTTCCCGGCTACAATTTGCTTTCTCATTTGTGTAATTTTGATTAGTTATTTAAGTGTATCAATGCGAATAAGGCGTAGTTAATCATGTCTTGAAAGTTTGCCTCTAAACCTTCACTGACAAGGGTTTTCCCTTTATTATCTTCAATTTGTTTGACTCGAAGTAATTTTTGCAAGATCAAATCTGTTAACGAACTAACACGCATATCCCGCCAAGCTTCACCATAGTCGTGATTTTTACGTTCCATTAGCTCCTTTGTAATCAGCGCATGTTTGGAATACTGAGCCATGACAGCTTCATTGGTTAAATCGGGTTGATCGGCAGGACCAAGCTCCAACTGTATGAGTGCCATAATAGCGTAGTTTACAATTCCAATAAATTCAGATTCCTCACCCTCGTCAACTTGTTTATCACGAACCTCTTGTATGGTACGAATACGTTGTGCCTTAATGAAAATCTGATCGGTTAATGAAGTGGTGCGAAGAATGCGCCATGCACAGCCATAATCAATCATTTTCTTTTCAAATAATGACTTGCATTTGGTTGCTTCTGCTAAATATTGCGCTTCGGTATGTTTCATCCGATTTGATTTGTTGTAAATTTCGCTCAAAAATGGAAAGGATTTGGTTCTAAACCAATATTTTTAACTGCTTTTTATGAACATCAATTGCAAGGGTAATCTTATTGACCTAACTACCCCTAAAATAATGGGGATTTTAAATGTAACGCCTAACTCGTTTTACGACGGAGGTCGTTATGATAAGATGAATATTGCTTTAACCCAAGCATCTAAAATGCTGCACGAAGGTGCTTGTTTTATTGATGTTGGAGGCGCTAGCTCAAAACCAGGCGTTGATGAAATTTCTGAAACAGAAGAGCTCAAACGTGTTATTCCCGTTATTGAAGCCCTCCACAGAAACTTTCCTGAAGCTATACTTTCAATAGACACCTACAGAAGTGCAGTAGCAAAAAAAGCCATTGAAGCAGGAGCACACCTTGTAAATGATATCTCTGCAGGAAATCTTGACCCAGCGATGCTAACCACTGTAGGGAAGCTAGGAGTCCCATACATTGCGATGCATATGCAAGGAACACCTCAAAACATGCAGGATAACCCAACATACAAAGATCTTTTAGTGGCCATTCGTTATTTCTTTTCAAATAAAGTTAAAGAAGCCCGTAACGCTGGAATCACGGATATTATTTTAGACCCTGGGTTTGGCTTTGGTAAATCTGTAGAAGATAACTTTACGCTGCTCAGACATTTAAATAGTTTGCAATTAGAAGGAGTGCCATTATTAGTAGGCGTTTCACGTAAATCAATGATTTACAAAACCTTGGATATCGATGTTGCAGCATCGCTAAACGGGACTACGGTATTAAATACCATAGCGTTAAACCAAGGGGCACAGTTATTACGGGTGCATGATGTTAAGGAAGCGAAGGAAACCATCAGACTTATGGAACAACTCCACGCAGCAAACCCAATTAATCCGTAATTTTAGGGCATGTTTGATTTTTTAGATTTCAATTTACTGGATGTCCTTGACATAATTTTAGTAGCCTTACTGCTTTACTATGCCTATCGATTGGTTCGTGGCACGGCAGCAATTAATATTTTCACTGGAATTGTTATTCTTTACTTGGTCTGGAAAATTACGGATGCACTAAAAATGGAGTTGCTCAGTAACATATTAGGCGGATTTATGAGCGTGGGAGTTTTTGCACTCATCGTGGTGTTTCAACAAGAAATTAGAAAGCTATTACTTATGCTTGGTTCGTCAAATTTGGCCAATCGCAAAGTACTTGGTCGCTATTTGAGGATTTTTAACGCAAATGCTGTTCAAAATGATTCGGACTTAAACATTGATATTTTAATTCAAAGTTGCGCCAGTTTAAAAAAGCAAAAAACAGGAGCGCTTTTAGTCATTGAGCGTAATAACAGCCTCGATTTTTTAAAGCCGACAGGAGTTGAAGTTAGTATGGATTTATCAATACCCGTTGTTGAAAGCATTTTTTACAAGAACGCTCCCCTGCACGATGGCGCTGCTATTATCGAAAATAATACAATTACGGCTACGCGTGTTGTATTACCCGTATCAGAGAAAACAAGCATACCAAAACGATTTGGATTGCGACACAGAGCTGCATTGGGAATTTCCGAAAAAACAGATGCCTTGGTTTTGGCTATTTCTGAAGAAACAGGAGCCCTTAGCTACTTTAAAAATGGAGAAAAAGTTTCTTATACTTCTTACAAAGAATTAAAAGAAATGATTGCCAAAGACATGGCTTAAACCGGTTGTGCCATTTCTAAAAACTGAACCTCGTACAGGTTTTTATAGATACCCTCTTCATTTTTTAATAATGACTCATGGGTGCCTACTTCTACAATTTTTCCCTTGTCGAGTACAATAATTTTATCTGCACGTTGTATGGTAGCCAATCTGTGTGCGATAACTAAAGAAGTCTTTCCTTTTGTGATTTCTTTTGTCGCCTTTTGAATTAGCAACTCGGCATGTGTGTCTATTGAAGATGTAGCCTCATCAAGAACCAAAATTTTTGGTTGGATAATTGCTGCGCGTAAAAAAGCAATCAGTTGGCGTTGCCCGGTCGAAAGCATTCCACCGCGCTCTTTAACATTAAAGTGATATCCACCTGGCAAGCTCATGATAAATTTATGAACGCCTATTTTTTTTGCAGCAGCAATAACAGTCGCTTCGTCTATGGAAGTATCCCAAAGGGTAATATTGTTGTAAATAGAATCTGCAAAGAGAAACACATCTTGTAGCACTACACCAATTTGTTTGCGCATCCATGATCTATCGTAGCTATCGATAGAAACACCATCTAATAAAACACGGCCGCTATCAATTTCATAAAAGCGACTTAAAATATTAATCAGTGTAGATTTGCCCGCACCTGTAGCACCAACAACAGCAACCGTTTCTCCGGGTGCCATATCAAAAGAAATACCATGCAATACGGGTTCGCTTTTCTTGTATGAAAAATGAACGTCTTCAAAGCGTAATGCTCCTTGAAGGTTATCTGATAGCAACACCCCTTTGTTATCGATATGTTCTTCAGTATCTAACACCGCCATTACACGCCGTACCGCTACCATACCCATTTGTAAGGTGTTAAACTTATCTGCAATTTGTCGTAGTGGTCTAAACAACATTTGAGACAACTGAATAAATAAAAAGATAATTCCTAACGTAATTCCAGAAGTCCCAGCAATAACATTAAGACCGCCATACCACACCAACAACCCTATGGTTATAGAGGTTGAAAGTTCAGCAATGGGAAAGAATATAGAATTGTACCAAACCGTACGCAGCCAGGCTTTGCGGTGCTTGTCGTTAATCTTTCTAAAGACTTGTGACTCTATTTGCTCACGACCAAAAAGCTGTACGATGCTCATCCCAGAAATACGCTCCTGAACAAAACTATTAAGGTTTGCGACTTGTGTACGTACCTCATCAAAAGCAGACTTCATGGCTTTTTGAAATTTACGGGTAGCAAACAGTACAAGCGGTAAAAGACAAAAAACAATAAGCGATAATTTCCAACTTACAGTCCACATAACAATCATCACAATTAGCATCTTAAGCAAATCAGCAATAATCATAAATAGCCCTTGACTAAAAATTCCTGATATCGTTTCAATATCCCCTACAACTCGAGTTACCAATCGCCCAACAGACGAATTATCATAATATGCCATTTTAAAGCTTAGCATATGCGCGTATAATTTGTTCCTCAAATCATAAATAACATGTTGCCCCAGCCAATTGGCATAATAAATGAACAAAAACTGAAAAATAACTTCTAAAACAAGTGTGGCAGCCATAAGTGCAATAAGCACCAACATTCCATCGTAATCTTTAAGGGTAATATAATCGTCAATCGTTATTTTTAATAAATATGGACTGAGTGTAGAAAACCCAGACAGAAGTATTGCGGCAAGCAAAACAAAAATAAATGTGCTGCGGTATGGGCCAACAAATGTCATTAGCCTTTTAAATAAGCTTACATCCAAAACTTGTTTTGAAGTGTTAGTTCCCATGGACATCAAAGATAGTGTTTGGATAGCGAACTTCCGTCAAAAACAAGCCTTGTGCTGGCGCAGAACTTCCCGCCTTAGTGCGGTCGTTACTGTTAAGGATTTGCTGAAATTCGTCAAGAGATATTTTTCCGGTTCCTACATCCAAAAGCGTTCCTACTATAGCGCGAACCATATTGCGCAAAAAACGATTGGCAGTAATATGAAAGGTTAAGCTGTCATTAGCGCTTTCCCATTGGGCGATGGTTACATCACAATCATAGGTTTTTACATCTGTTCTAGATCGTGAAAAACATTTAAAATTGGTGTGGCTCAGCAATAATGCAGCGGCAGTATTCATTGCATCTAGTGCTATGGGCGCCATAAAACAATAGGCGGAATCGGCATGAAATGGATTCTTGCGTTGGACAATATGGTATTCGTAGCTTCTTGAAGTTGCATCAAACCTAGCGTGTGCTTTATCACTTACTGGGTGAATGGCATGAATAGCAATGCTATTGGGTAAAAATCTATTCATTCTAAACAACAGTGTGTCTGTGTCTATCGCCATTTCTGCTACATCAAAATGGGCATACATTTGAGCAGCATGAACCCCCGTGTCGGTTCTTCCTGCGCCCATAACAGTCGTATTAACTTTAAGTAATTTTGTCAAGGCTTCTTCAACAAGCTCTTGTACAGACAAGGCATTTGGCTGACGTTGCCACCCGTGAAATGAAGTTCCGTTATATGAAAGTTCCAAAAAGAAGCGCAAAGCTGTAATTTTGCACAAAGATGATGAAAAAGATATTGTTACTTTCAGACACGCATAGTTTTTTGGATCCTCGTATTCTAGCGTATGCAAAAAAAGCTGATGAGGTTTGGCATGCGGGTGATATTGGTTCCTTTGAAGTTACAGATGCCTTAGAGAAAATAAAACCACTTCGAGCAGTATATGGTAATATTGACAACAATGCGCTGCGTCAACAGTTTAAAGAAGACCTGTATTTTGAACTCGAAGGGGTTCGGGTGTTTATGACGCATATTGGCGGGAAACCAAAAAAATACGCCAAGGGTGTTTTGGATAAAATAACAGCGTATAAACCGGATATTTTTATCTGTGGACATTCGCACATCCTACGTGTAGCATTCGATGCTACCAACCAAGTGCTATGCATCAACCCCGGAGCTGCTGGAAAGCATGGATTTCATAAAAAGCAAACGCTAATTCAATTTGAATTGCAATCGGGAAAAGCACAAAATTTGGTCGTAATAGAGTTAGGAGACAAACCGACCAAAGATTCGTGACCAGCGGTATTTACGAATAAAAACAGCCTGTTCTTTGGTAACTAATTTTTCTTTTTGAAGCACCCATTGCTGTAGAAACCCTGAAAGTACTCCTATGAAATTTCCCCCTTGGGTAATCGACCACTTTACGCAGGCCAACAGTCCCAGTAAAAGACCATATCCCAATTGGTAAAACACCCTGCCTTTTGCTTTGGCTAGGTTGTGGCTATACTCCTGCCCTGTGGGCCTAAGATGCTTTGCTTCCAATGCTTGATCGGTAACCACTTCAAACCCATGATACAACGCCAGTAATTCATCGAGTGTATCCCATCCAAGAGCAGGACGCAAACCACCAATGGCAGTAAAACATGCCTTGCTGTATGCTTTTATGGGACCCCGAACGTGTTCTGAAGATGAAATACTCTCTTTTGTCCAAGTACCTTTATTGTTTACAATTAAGACACCGCCAAACATGCCTAGGGCTTTATTTGTTTCAAACACATGCGAAAGTTGGGCTAAGTAGGTCTCTGGAAAAACAATATCAGCATCAAATTTGCAAACCACGTCCCAAGATTGACGTAGTGCATCAAATCCGCGTTGAAATGCATAAACAACCTTTTTACCCGGTTCGTGAACAGCATGTGCTGTCGTTTGAATGCTATGCACGGAAGGAAAACGTGATGCCAATTCGTTAGCAATTTCAGCAGAACGATCTGTTGAACCGTCGTCAACTAGGATAAGTTCCGTTGCAGGATATGTTTGTGCAAGTAACGACAGCACTGATTTCTCTAGCACAGTTTCCTCATTAAATACTGGAACAATAACAGCTATATTAGCCATGGATAGAGAAATTTCGTTACAAAAATAAAAAAAGTTGTATGTTTGTCCTAACGGCAACAACTTCAGCCGTAATTATATCCACATACGTTACTTACACACACATGTTTGAATTATCAGAACTAAAAGCTAAAAAGCTTATTGAGTTGCAAGAAATTGCTAAAGACCTTGGTTTAAAAAAAACCACAGGACTTAAAAAAATTGAACTCACCTATAAAATCATTGACCATCAGTCAACGCTACCCGATCCCAATGAGGTTTCAGTAGCGCCAACAGAAGAAAAATCTGAGGCAAAAACTGAAGAAAAACCAGCACAGGATGCTGAGAAAAAAGAAGGTTTTTCAAAACCGAAACGTGCCCCGCACAAAAAGCAGGAACGCCCGGAACGAAAAGATGACAGAAAAGACGATCGGAAAGACGACAATAAAGAAGGTGACAAACCGGAACAGCGCAAGCAAAAACACCAGAACAACAACCCAAACAACAACCCGAACGCCAAAAACAACAACCGCAATCAAGGTGGAAACAACGGCAACAACAATTCGGGGAAAGAAGCCAATCACAACAAGGACAGCCGAAACCGCTACCGTCAGCCCGATTATGAGTTTGATGGAATCATAGAAAGTGAAGGCGTCTTGGAAATGATGCAAGAAGGCTATGGTTTTCTTCGCTCTTCGGATTACAATTACCTAACATCTCCTGATGATATTTATGTATCACAATCGCAAGTGCGTTTGTTTGGCCTAAAAACTGGAGATACGGTACTTGGACATATTCGTCCACCAAAAGAAGGCGAAAAGTATTTTCCACTGATTAAGGTTTCCTTAATTAATGGCTTATCGCCAGATATCGTGCGTGATCGTGTGTCGTTTGAACACCTTACACCGCTTTTCCCACAAGAAAAATTCAATATCGCTGGTAAGGAAAGCACCATTTCAACTCGTGTGATGGACTTATTTTGCCCTATTGGTAAAGGACAGCGTGGAATGATTGTTTCGCAGCCTAAGACTGGTAAAACAATGTTGTTGAAAGACGTAGCTAACGCTATTGCAGCAAACCACCCTGAGGTGTATCAAATTATCTTATTAATTGATGAACGACCAGAAGAGGTTACCGACATGCAACGCAATGTAAAAGGAGAAGTTGTTGCTTCAACTTTTGACGAACCTGCAGACCGACACGTAAAAGTGGCCAATATCGTGCTTGAAAAAGCGAAGCGATTGGTAGAATGTGGTCATGATGTGGTTATCCTCCTTGACTCTATTACGCGTTTGGCGCGTGCTTACAACACCGTACAGCCTGCTTCAGGTAAAATACTTAGTGGTGGTGTAGATGCCAATGCCTTACACAAACCAAAACGTTTCTTTGGAGCGGCTCGTAATATTGAAAATGGCGGATCGCTATCGATTATAGCTACGGCACTTACCGAAACGGGCTCTAAAATGGATGAGGTTATTTTTGAGGAATTTAAAGGTACCGGTAACATGGAATTACAACTTGACCGTCGTATTTCTAACCGCCGTATTTTCCCAGCTATTGACCTAGTTTCTTCGAGCACACGTCGTGATGACATCTTATTGGATGAAAAAACCATTCAGCTGATGTGGATTATGCGTAAATACCTCGCCGACATGAACCCTGTGGAAGCCATGGAGTTTGTGAGCGACCGTATTAAAAAGACACTAAACAACGAAGAGTTCTTGATTTCTATGAATCAATAACCCTGAATATATGTATTGAAAAAGGCGTCCAATTGGACGCCTTTTTTGTTGGGGGTATATTTAGTCTTTAATTATAAGATATTTTTCATAGGGAAGTTTATTTTCCAATTCTACTAACTTGTTTTTTTTAATATTTTCTTCCCCTAAATTTCTTGCTAGCTCTATATTATCCCAAGCTTTAGAATATTCAGCTAGTTGCATTTTTACGAGAGCCTTTTGATAATAAACATAACTGTAATTTGGAGATAATTCAATTGCTTTTGTGTAAAGTGAATCTGCTTTTTTTAATAATTCAATATTTGATGGATACCCTTTATCATAATAATAAAACCCTAACATTGAAAAGTTTCGACCATCTTTTGGATCCAATTCGATTAACTTATTGACACAATTTAATCCGTTGAATGAGTCTTTTTCATTAAAACTATTTAAAGCTTCTTCCCAAAGTCCGTCATAATAATTTGAATTGAATGAATTAATCGTAAATAACCACTTATCAGATGTTTTCTCATATGTTGAACCATAGGCTCTAATATAAATTAACGCATAATCACTAATTTTGAGTTCCTCATGCCAAAAGGACTCTAAGCTATTTTGTATAGGGAGCCAATAGTTTCCACTTTCTGTTTCTATTAGTACTTCATTTTTAAATAAGTCTTCTACTTTATGTTGGAAACGAAATGATTTAAATACACCTTCAAGCCATATAAATTTCTTAGATGGGATTTTTCGAAATCTTCCCGTATTTTTAATTAAAAGCAAATATCCTGGAGTAGAAGCATTAAAATAAATAACTGCTTTTTCGCCATTTCGTTTTTCAAGATTATCGAAACTGCTTGTAATCTCAGAGAATTCGATAAGAGTATTTCTTTTTTTGTTATGAATGCTTTACTGACAGAAGGAATCAAGAAAACTTAAGGCTAGAAAAAAGAAGATTATTTTTTTAATTGTGAACAACGTCTCAAATAAGAGTAGTTGTAGTTGGTATAGGAAATACGCCGTAGGTGATTCATATAGAAGAACAAATTTGGGGTTTGTTGAATACTAAGTTAACAAAAAAAACAAGACCATAAAAAAAGGCGTCCAATTGGACGCCTTTATGTTTTATATAAGTAACGCTTATAATGCGGTAACGTGCTTCGTCAACTTAGACTTAAGGTTAGCCGCTTTGTTAGCGTGAATGATATTGTTCTTAGCCAATTTATCAATCATCGAAACAAGAAGTGGAAACTGCTTTGCAGCAGCCTTCTTATCAGAAACTTCTTTGAAGTCACGGATTGCATTACGGGTAGTTTTGTGCTGAAAGCGGTTACGCTGACGCTTGGTTTCGTTTGAACGAATTCTTTTTAAAGCAGATTTATGGTTTGCCATAGTTTTATAATTTGTAGCCCGTAGGGGAATCGAACCCCTCTTACCAGGATGAAAACCTGGCGTCCTAGCCGATAGACGAACGGGCCTTACGGATTAACGAGGTGCAAATTTATGCGATACCTAACAAACTTGCAACATATATTTTCTATTAGTATGCCTTGGCAAATAACACCCGCTGAGCAGAAGGTTTTCCAGAGTACACACAGCTCCCTTTTTCGGGTTTTCCTTCTAAGGGAATGCATCGAATGGTTGCTTTGGTCTGTTCTTTAATTGCCAGTTCAGTAGCTTCAGTACCGTCCCAATGCGCAGCAACAAAGCCACCCTTGCTTTCTAAAACCGCTTTAAAAGCGTCAAATGAGTCCACATCGGTCGTGTGTTCCGCTCTAAATTTTTCAGCACGTAAAAACAGCTGTTTTTGAATCTCTTCTAGAGTTTCGGTTACTTCTTTTACCAAATCTGTTTGTGCAACGCTTTGCTTAGTTAAAGTATCGCGTCGGGCAAGTTCAACAGTGCCATTCGCCACATCACGGGGACCAATTCCGATGCGCAAAGGAACGCCTTTTAGCTCGTATTCGTTAAACTTAAATCCAGGTTTGTGGGTATCCCGATTATCAAAATGCACACGTATATCTGCATTGCGAAGGGCTTCAACAATAGGAGCAACAGCAGCCTCAACAGCTTGGTGCTCTTCATCACTTCTATAAATAGGAACAATCACCACCTGATGTGGCGCTAATTCAGGAGGGAGTACCAATCCATTATCGTCGCTGTGCGTCATAATAAGTGCGCCCATAAGACGGGTTGACACGCCCCAAGAGGAAGCCCAAACGTGTTCCAATCCACCTTCTTTGGTTGCGAATTTTACATCAAATGCCTTTGCGAAATTCTGTCCTAAAAAGTGAGAGGTTCCTGCCTGTAAGGCTTTGCCATCTTGCATAAGTGCTTCTATGCAATAGGTATCTACAGCACCAGCAAAGCGTTCTGCGGCAGACTTAACCCCTTGTATGACAGGAATTGCCATATATTGCTCTAGAAAATCGGCATAAACCTGATTCATTTGCTGTGCCTCTGCAACAGCTTCGGCTTCAGTAGCATGGGCGGTGTGTCCTTCTTGCCATAAGAATTCGGCGGTACGTAAAAACAAACGTGTACGCATTTCCCAGCGCACTACATTTGCCCATTGGTTAATTAAAATGGGTAAGTCTCGATACGATTGAATCCAATTTTTATAGGTGTTCCAAATAATCGCCTCACTTGTGGGACGCACGATGAGTTCCTCTTCTAGTTTTGCCTTTGGATCAACGCGTAGTTTTCCAGCACGATCCGGATCGTTTTCTAAACGGTAATGGGTTACCACAGCACATTCTTTTGCAAATCCTTCTGCATTTTGCTCCTCGGCCTCAAACAAACTCTTAGGTACAAAAAGGGGGAAATACGCATTACTATGCCCTGTCTCCTTAAATTTTTTATCGAGTATGGCCTGCATACGTTCCCAAATGGCATAGCCATAAGGTTTGATTACCATACATCCGCGAACGGCAGAGGTTTCAGCTAAATCAGCTTTAACAACCAGTTCATTATACCATTTCGAATAATCTTCAGCTCGTGTAGTTAAATGCTTCCCCATGAGTTTGGCACAACTTTTGTTTTTATTGTAGTTGTAGTGCAAAACTACTTAAATTTGAGAGTTAATTAAACCTTTTTGCCATGAGAACTATATACACATCACGCCACTTAAAAAGTTTCCCCTTCACTTTGGTTGTATTTTCGGCTATCCTATTTGTAGGTTGTAGCGGATATCAATCGGTATCCTACTATCAAGATGGCATCTATGATGGTACTGTAGAACCTCAAGCAACCTACCAACAAGCACAGACTCCTACAAACCCGAGTGGTACGTATTATAAAAATTACTTTTCAGAAAAAGCAGCACAAGGCGTTCAAGATGATTACATCTTTACCGATGCAGAACAATATCAAGACGCTACTCCAGACCAAGCGAGCGATGGAAATTACCAATCCCATGGGTCATGGGAAGATCAAGCGGATCGAATTAATGTGAATATCATTTACAACCGTCCATCTGCATGGGGCTTGGGCTGGTACAATGCACCTTTCAGCTATGGCCGCAGTTCATTCTGGGGGTACAATTACCACCCGTGGTATTTTAACAATTACCACAACCCCTATTATAATCCGTATTATTACAACCCCCACCGCTTTGGCTGGGGATATAACAACTGGTTTAACAGGCCTTATTACAGAGAACGTTATTACGGGCCTAGCTATTACAGAAACCCAGTACGCTACAGCAGGCTTAGAGGTCCTAGAGCTGTAAACCAAAACCGTATATCGAGCAGTAGAGACTTGCGAGGAAGTGACACTTCTAGAACGTTGAATAGGCGTAGTACCACAACACGCAGAAGCCAGACAACTACACAACCAAATGCGCGAACACAACAAAATGTAAACACGCAAGCTAGGACTACAACAAAACAAACAAGTACAGCAGCGCCTAGCAGAACTACGGCCAGGAAACAGCAAGAAGATACAACTACTAGAACACCTAGAACCTACTCAAATGAGTCATCATCGAATAATAACACATCGTATAGAAGACCTTCGTCATCGTCTAGTAACAGCAGCTACCGCAGATCATCCAGTAGCAGTAGGTCGTCTGGCTCGAGTTCTTCACGTAGAAGTAGCAGTTCATCTTCTTCAAGAAGAAGGTAAGAACCCTGCGTAATTGTATTTTGAATAATTTTTAACGAATCAGAACTATGTCTTTATTTAATCACACCCATGTAGCAACAAGCCTTAGACGAACAGGGCTACTAATTAGCTTTTTTACGATAACGGCACTAAGCGCACAAAATCTTGAGGATGTGCTTCGCTATTCCACAGACGACCTCAACGGGTCTGCACGTTATCAAGCCTTAGGCGGTGCTTTTGGGGCGCTTGGTGGGGATTTGTCTGCGATTACCAATAACCCTGCTGGGTCTAGTGTATTTGCCTTTAATGAGGCTGGAGGTACGTTAAGTGTGCAATCGTTCACAAATGATTCAAACTTTTTTAATGAAAATTACGAAGCCGATAAATCATCTTTTGCGCTTGACCAAGCAGGGTTTGTATTGATTTTTATAAACCCCACAAGCAACTGGGATAAAATTGCCTTTGGCTTTAACACCCAACGCAGCAATAACTTCAACAAAAATTTATACGCACAAGGCATAAACGATCAGAACGGTATTGCAGATTATTTTCTTCCCCTGACTCAAAGATTTAATTATACTGCTTTTGATCTCAACAACAGTGTTAATAATGAATATAGCTATTGGGGTGAAAATGAAGGTCAAGATGCCCAACTGGCCTATATGGCGCTGTACACCGATTTGATTCGTTACAATGAAGAAGATGATTTTTACTTTGTTGATGATTATATTGGAAATGGTAGCGACCAATACCACCTACTAAACTCTAGAGGAGGACAACAGGTGTATACCATAAATTTTAGTGGGAGGTATATGGAGAAGTTATCCTTAGGGATCAATCTAAACATTCATAGCATTGACTATACCCAACACAAAGAATCTTCAGACTTATACTTAGACAGCAACAGTGATAATAATTTAAAAGAAGTTGATTACGTACAAGACCTTACCGTTTTTGGGTCAGGAATCTCTGTTCAGCTTGGTGCATTGTTTAAAGCCTCTGAAGTTGTGCGCCTTGGATTAAACTACACCAGCCCTACCTACTACGAAATAGAAGAAGAGTACACTGAAGGATTGGGTGTTCGTTTTTATGATGAATCTGAGAGTGCCATTTACCCAGATGTTGTGAATTTGGTTCGGCCATATAACTTAAGAACGCCGGCGATACTACAAGCCAGTATGGCCTTAGTATTTAAAGATGCGGGCTTACTAAGCATTGATTATGGCAAAAAGAATTATGCAAGTGCAAAAGTTGATGATGAGTTTTCCAACCCTTATAATTCCCTAAACACAGCCATTGACAACAACCTCGACACAGCCTCATTTCTAAGAGCTGGAGCAGAAGGACGCATCGGAGATTTCAGTTTACGTGCTGGGTATTGGTTTGAACAATCCCCTTTTACAAACACCGCCATTCATAGCGATCGCACTGGTTATTCATTAGGCTTTGGAATACGTTTTGGCAACGGCTCTTTAGATTTTGCCTATACCCAACAGAAGAAAGATTTCCAGCAACAATTTTACAGTATCGGATTAACCGATACGGCTGCAATAGCTCAACAATCAGGCACGGTGGCGGTCTCTTACAATGTGCGTTTCTAAATTCATCTAATTTTTATGAATGTAGTATCTTTGTACGCTTATGGAAGATGCTATGAAATTTGATCGTCTACTTAACGATGCCTTAGAGGATATAAACGACGATGATCACGTAGGTGGTAATATCAATACACCACTTAGGGATGATGCTTTTGAACAATCGGATGCCGAAAAAATAAAAAGTATCGAAAAAGATGTGATTCGTATTTTAGAAACTCTAGGAATGGACCTTACTGATGACAGCTTGAAAGGAACTCCTAAGCGTGTTGCCAAAATGTTTGTTAACGAACTTTTTTCTGGATTACATCCCGACAACAAACCAAGTGCTTCAACATTTGACAATAAGTATAAGTATGGTGAAATGCTTGTAGAAAAAAACATTACCGTTTATTCTACTTGTGAACACCACCTCCTCCCTATCGTTGGAAAAGCACATGTTGCATACATCTCAAACGGTACTGTTGTAGGCTTATCTAAAATGAATCGATTGGTGGATTATTTTTCCAAACGCCCTCAAGTACAAGAACGCCTAACGCTTCAAGTTGTAAAAGCCTTACAAGAAGTATTAAACACCGATGATGTGGCTTGTGTTATTGACGCAAAGCATTTGTGTGTTAATGCACGAGGCATTAGAGACATTGATAGCAGTACAGTAACTTCTGAGTTTGGTGGTGCGTTCAAAAACCCAGATGTAAAAAAAGAGTTTTTAGGCTATCTAAAACTAGACACCTCTTTCTAGAATATGAATAAAGCTGCTGCGTCTTTACGTATTTTCAACTCTTTAAGCGGGTCTAAAGAACCGTTTGTTCCTATAGAGGAAAAACATGTAGGGATGTATGTATGTGGACCTACAGTATATAGCAATGTTCATTTAGGAAATTGCCGGACGTTTATTTCATTCGATTTGGTATATCGATACCTAAAGTACTTGGGTTACACTGTTCGTTATGTGCGTAATATTACGGATGCAGGGCATTTAGAAAATGATGCCGATGAAGGAGAAGATCGCATTTCAAAAAAAGCACGACTTGAGCGTATTGAGCCCATGGAGGTAGTACAACGCTATACGGTAGACTTTCATAAAACACTTGCTGCTTTCAATACACTTCCGCCAAATATTGAACCTACAGCTACAGGACACATCATTGAGCAAATAGAAATTATAAAAGGCATTTTAAAGGCTGGATTTGCTTACGAAGTAAATGGGTCTGTGTATTTTGACGTGAAAACATATAACGAAACGCATCATTACGGAATACTAAGCGGTCGGAATATTGAGGACATGATTCATAACACACGAGACTTGTCAGGACAAAGTGATAAGCGATCCCCTCAAGATTTTGCGCTTTGGAAAAAGGCTGAACCCCAACACATTATGCGCTGGCCTTCCCCTTGGGGAGATGGTTTTCCTGGTTGGCACTTGGAATGTACGGCTATGAGCACCAAGTATTTGGGCGAACAATTTGACATCCATGGTGGTGGTATGGATTTAAAGTTTCCACATCACGAATGTGAAATTGCACAAGCAAAAGCCATAAATAAAAAGAATCCTGTAAATACGTGGATGCACGCAAATATGCTTACCCTAAACGGTAAGAAAATGGCGAAGTCTACTGGAAATAATATTTTACCTCAAGAGCTGTTTGAAGGCTCAAACTCCATCCTTTCTAAAGCCTTTAATGCAGATGTGGCGCGCTTTTTTATGCTACAAGCACACTACCGAAGCGTATTAGACTTAAGCAACGACGCCCTAGAAGCAGCAGAAAAAGGATACAACCGCCTTAAGCAAGGAATTGCATTACTCCCAGAGCTACCCGCAAGTACTAGCAGTAGTTTTGATGTCAACGAATATATAGCAGCATACCACAATGCTATGAATGATGACTTTAATAGCCCCATACTTATTGCACAATTGTTTGAAACTGTTAAAATGATTCAGCGTACCCAAAAAGGCGATGAAACACTTACGCAGGGTGACATTCAAAAACTTAGGCAAACCATAAACCTGTTTGTTTTTGATGTACTTGGGTTAACACTAGCGTCAAGTACGGGTGAAAACACCTATTTGGATAAAGCCCTTTCTGTGCTTATTCACATGCGAGAACAAGCCAGAGCAAATAAAGATTTTGCGACTTCCGATCAAATCCGCGATGCGTTACTCGCAAAAGGAATTCAGCTTAAAGACGGAAAAGATGGTACTAGCTATACGCTGGAATCCTAAGAATTATAAAACATAAACACTTATCCGTGTGAAAAAAGTACTTGTCTTCCCCTTTGTAGTGCTTATTCGGCTGTATCAAGCAGCATTATCTCCATTACTACCGTCTTCCTGCAGGTTTCACCCAACATGCTCGCAATACAGTCTTGAGGCATTGAAAAAACACGGTATTTTTAAGGGAGGTGTCATGGCTGTAAAAAGAATAAGTCAATGCCACCCATGGGGTGGTAGCGGAAATGACCCGGTTCCTGATTAGCTGATTTTTCATGTATCTTTAACTAAAATTTAAACCATGCTTGCATTCAAGTTTTTATGGGCCCCAGACCCAGTAGCCATAAGTCTTGGTAGTTTTAACGTCTATTATTACAGCCTTATGTTTGTTGTTGCCTTTGCTTCTGGACTATACCTTATGAAGTCGATGTTCAAAAAAGAAGGTGTATCTGTTGAGTATTTGGATCCATTACTCATTTATATGGTGGTAGGAACTCTAATTGGTGCCCGGCTTGGAGAAGTGTTCTTCTACAATTGGGATTATTTTCAAAACAACCTTCTCGAAATAATCTTACCCTTTAAAATCTCAGAAGATGGATGGGAGTTTGTTGGCTTTAGAGGGTTGGCAAGTCACGGTGCGTTCGTAGGGATTTCAATTGCCCTTTATTTATACATTAAAAAATTCAAGTTTGCCTCATTACTTTGGCTGCTCGACCGCGTTGCTATTACTGTTGCATTTGGTGGTGTTTTTATCCGAATAGGAAACTTTTTTAACTCTGAAATTGTTGGAAAATACACCGCAAGCAATTACGGTGTGGTTTTTAAAAACAATGGAGACTCACTGCCCAGACATCCTGTCCAATTGTATGAGTCGCTTGGATACCTTATTGTGTTTTTTATCCTGTATTACAGCTATAAAAATGTAAAAATAAGAACCCAGCAAGGGTATTTAATCGGTTTGTTTTTTGCGCTGCTGTTTAGCGTTCGTTTTCTCGCTGAATTCGTAAAGGAGAGCCAAGGTGGTTTTGGAGATCAGTTAGGTACACTATCAACGGGACAATGGCTTAGCATTCCGCTTATACTATTAGGGATTACACTTGTTTTGTACTCAAGTCGAAAAAAATCAAAGGCATAACGCCTTTGATTACTTCACTTTCTTAGAAGTATCGAACATTACTGGAGTTGCGATAAATAGCGATGAGTAGGTTCCTACAATAACCCCTACAATAAGCGCAAACATAAATCCGCGAATAGCCTCTCCTCCAAAGATAAAGATGGCTAAAAGCACTACTAACGTAGTAAGTGATGTGTTTATCGTACGACTTAACGTACTGTTAAGTGCACTATCGACTACTTTTTGACTATCCCATGAAGTATGCAGACGCGTAAACTCACGAATACGGTCAAACACGACAACAGTATCGTTTAATGAATACCCAATTACCGTCAATACAGCCGCAATAAACGCCTGGTTTATTTCCATACTAAATGGCATAAACGTATAGGTAATAGAAAATACTCCTAACACAATCAACACATCGTGGAAAACCGCAGCAACGGCTCCAAGAGAATACTGCCATTTACGGAAACGCAACAGGATATAAAGGAATACAACGATAAGCGAACCAAAAACAGCTAAAAAGGAATTCTTCTTAATGTCATCAGCAATGGTTGGACCAACTTTAATGGAAGACATAATACCAACTTGTTTATCCTCTAAGCCATTTACAAAGTCATCATAAGAAAGACTTTGTGGTAAGAATGATGAAAGCCCTGTGAATAATGCGTTCTGAATTTCTTCATCAACCGCAATTCCTTCAACATCAACCTTATAGTTTGTTGTGATTTTCAATTGATTGTCGTCACCGAAAGTTTTGGCTTCAGCACTTCCAAGAAGTGGAACCAACTGCGATTGTACTTCTGTTGGATTAACGGCTTGCTCAAAACGAACTGTATATGAACGCCCTCCAACAAAATCAACCCCTTGATTTAGTCCGTTGGTGTACAACGAAAATATAGCAATAGCAATTAAAGATCCAGAAATTACATACGCAATGGTGCGTTTTTTAAGGAATGTAATCGACAAGTTTCGAAATAAGTTTTTGGTTGCTTTGGTTGAAAAACCTAACACATGTCCTTTAGCTAAACGTCCATCGACCAACAAACGAGTTACAAAAATTGCTGTACAAAGCGACGTGGCAATACCGATAAGAAGCGTTGTGGCAAATCCTTTAATAGGGCCCGTTCCAAAAACAAATAGAATGAATGCCGTTAAACCTGTTGTGATATTTGCGTCTAAAATAGAAGATAATGCGTTTTTAAATCCATCAGACACTGCTTGTTTCTGCCCTTTACCTTTGTTCAATTCTTCACGGATACGCTCAAAAATAAGAACGTTAGCATCTACTGACATCCCTATTGTTAAAACAATACCAGCAATACCAGGAAGGGTAAGCACTGCGCCAAGGCCTGCTAAAATACCAAATATCAATACGATGTTTAAACTCAATGCGATGTCGGCATATAATCCTGCACGGCCGTAGTAGAAAATCATCCAAGCCAACACAAGGAGTAATGCAATAACAAACGAATTAACGCCACTTTCAATCGCTTCTTGCCCAAGAGATGGACCAACAATTTCGGATTGAATAATTTCGGCCGCTGCAGGAAGTTTACCTGCTCGCAATACGTTTGCTAAATCAATAGCTTCGTTAAGAGAAAACTGCCCTGATATTTCAGAACGTCCTCCAGAAATTGCTCCTTTTGAAACACCTGGTGCAGAATAAACTACTTCATCAAGAACAATAGCAATATTACTACCATCTTTAAAGGCTTTACCTGTCATGTCTTCCCATACACGTGCCCCTTTTCCATTCATCTGCATGGAAACTGCTGGTGCGCCTAGTTGGTCATATGTTTGAGAAGCATCTACAATAACACTTCCGCTTAATGGTGGTTGGTTTGCTCTATTTGCTTTAATCACATACAAGTCAACAATATCTGTTTGAGGATCAGGTATTCCCCATAAAAACTTGGTAAAACGCAAATCGGCAGGTAGCAATGCGCGTACATCCGAACGGTTTAAATAATCTTCAAGTATTGGTTGATCTTTTACGGCTACCTGTATTAAAACAGGGCCTCCAGAGTATCCAGCACCTTTTACATAATCGTAAATAGGATTGGTGACTGTACTTATTGAATCTTGTTGTGCAGAAACATCTGAAAGTAAGTCATCAATTTCTGATGTCTCGCCTTCATTGATAGGCTTTTCTGTTTTAATCACATTCTTTAACAATTCATTTGCCTGTGATAAAAATGTACCATAAGACTGATTAGAAGCGGTTTCCCAAAATTCAAGTTGTGCTGTACTTTGAAGCAAATTTTTAACCCGTTCTACATCACGAGCCCCAGGAAGCTCTACAAGAATACGTCCTGAATTTCCTAGCCGTTGAATATTGGGCTGTGTAACACCAAACTTGTCGATACGCTTACGCAATACCTCAAATGCTGAAATAATAGAAGCATCAATTTTATTAACAATAATAGGCTGCACATCTTCATCAGCCATATTGAAATTGATATCGTCACTAAGAGATCTATTGGCGAAAATTTCAGGACTGGCTAACTTCTGGTCACCTTTAATAGCATCAAAAGCTTGAAAAAAGCTTTCCACATAGGTCTCGTCCGAGTTTTTCTGAAGAACATCTGCATCTGCTAATGCCTTGTTAAATAATGGATTGCGAGAGTTCTCAGCAAGTCCTTTTAAAATATCTTTAACCGAAACTTGGAGAATAACATTGATACCTCCTTTAAGGTCAAGACCTTTATTGAGTTCACGGTCTTTAGACACGTTATAGGTAGTAAATCCAAAAACAGTTTGATCTGCTATGGAATCCAAGTATTCCCTTTCAGCCAGTTCTACCCGTGCAAAATACTCCGCATCGTCGGGATTTACAGATGCTTGTGCATACGTTTTGGCATCCGACTCTACTTTTGATGTAACAAAAGTGAATGAAAGTTGATAAAGGCTGACAAGGCCAAATAAAACGGCAAAAAGTCTAATGAGTCCGTTATTTTGCATGATAAAATGTTTAAAGTCGTAAATGAGACGAGCAAATATAACGTATCCGCCCAGATTAACAAATTACTATATAGGTTGAATGTTTGATTATGAAAGAATGCTATCCAAGGCTGCATTCATGGTTCTAACCGCAGCAGCACTTTTATTAAACGTTTCTTGTTCTTCTGTATTAAGGTTTACATCTACAATTGATTCCCAACCATTACGTCCAATAACACAGGGAACCCCTATGCAAATATCCTCTTGATTATATTCTCCTTCTAGAAAAACTGAACATGGAATAATTCTTTTTTGATCATTTAAGATACTATCGACCAAATAGGCAACAGAAGCGCCAGGAGCATACCAAGCAGAAGTCCCTAAAAGTTTTGTAAGTGTAGCACCACCCACCATGGTATCAGAAGCTACTTGTTTGAGAGCTTCATCTTTAAGAAGTGATGACACAGGAATTCCGTTATATGAAGCAAGTCGCGTAAGCGGAATCATTGTGGTATCGCCATGACCTCCAATAACCATTCCGTGAATATCATTAGCTGGCTTATCAAGAGCTTTTGATAAATAAGTTTTAAAACGAGAACTGTCTAGCGCCCCTCCCATACCAATGATACGGTGCTTTGGTAAGCCCGTCTTTTTTAACGTCAAATACGTCATGGTATCCATAGGGTTTGAAACAACCACAATAATTGCATCTGGGGAGTGTTCCAAAATATTTTCAGCAACCGACTGTACAATTCCTGCGTTTATCCCAATAAGCTCCTCACGAGTCATCCCTGGTTTACGTGGGATACCCGATGTAATTACTACAACATCGCTATGAGCGGTTTTTGAATAATCATTGGTAGTGCCTATAATCTTGGTATTAAACCCTAATGTGGTTGCGGTTTGCATCATATCAAGAGCTTTTCCCTCAGCAAATCCTTCTTTAATATCTAGCAAGACGACCTCACTAGCAATTCGTTGCGTAGCGATGGCATCAGCACAAGTGGCGCCTACGTTTCCGGCACCTACAATTGTAACTTTCATGGTGTTTTATTTTGGTTTTTCAAAAGTACGGCATGTATGCCAATACTAAAAAAGTTAAGCGTCAATATTGGCGTAAATGGCATTTTTCTCGATAAATTCTCTTCGTGGTGGAACCTCATCACCCATAAGCATCGAAAAGACGCGATCTGCTTCACCTCCATTGTCAATGGTAACTTGACGAAGCGTTCTAAATTCAGGATTCATGGTCGTATCCCAAAGTTGCTCAGCATTCATTTCACCAAGTCCTTTGTAGCGTTGTACCGAAACCCCTTGACCAAACTCTTTTTGCAGAAGGTCACGCTGATCATCGTCCCAAGCGTATTGTTTTTTTGCTCCTTTTTTAACCAAATATAATGGAGGAGTTGCTATATAAATATATCCACTTTCAATAAGCTCACGCATATAACGGAAAAAGAACGTCAGGATAAGAGTAGAAATGTGGCTACCATCAACATCGGCATCACACATAATCACAACTTTATGGTAGCGAAGTTTTTCTAAGTTTAATGCTTTTGCATCTTCTTCAGTTCCAATGGTTACACCAAGAGCTGTGTAAATATTTCGAATTTCTTCATTTTCAAAGACCTTGTGCTGCATGGCTTTTTCCACGTTAAGGATTTTACCACGCAGAGGCAAAATGGCTTGAAATTTTCGATCACGTCCTTGCTTGGCAGTCCCACCTGCAGAATCTCCCTCAACGAGAAAAACTTCACACAAATGCGGATCTTGCTCTGAACAGTCAGAAAGCTTTCCTGGAAGTCCTCCACCACTCATTACGGTTTTACGTTGCACCATCTCACGAGCCTTGCGGGCGGCATGGCGCGCTTGAGCAGCCAAAATCACCTTCTGTACAATCAATTTGGCGTCGTTTGGATGTTCTTCTAAGTAATTTTCAAGCATTTCAGAAACAGACTGGGATACTGCTGCACTGACTTCACGATTTCCAAGTTTTGTTTTTGTCTGACCTTCAAATTGAGGCTCAGCAACTTTAACAGATATAATCGCTGTTAGCCCTTCTCTAAAGTCATCACCTGAAATCTCAAACTTCAATTTATCAAGCATACCAGAAGCATCTGCATACTTCTTCAAGGTAGTAGTAAGTCCGCGTCTGAATCCAGAAAGGTGTGTTCCCCCTTCATGGGTGTTAATGTTATTTACATATGAATGTAAGTTTTCGGTAAAAGACGTGTTGTAAATCATGGCAACCTCAACAGGAATGTCATTTTTCTCCCCCTCCATAGAAATCACATCAGATGTAATCGGCTCACGGTTGGCATCAAGAAAACGGATAAATTCTTTTAAGCCTTCTTCTGAATGAAAAAGCTCTCCAACAGACTCCCCTTTTTCGTCTTTGTTACGGTGATCGGTAAGTTGAATCTTAATTCCTTTGTTTAAATACGCAAGTTCCCGCATACGACTTGCAAGCGTTTCATAATTGAATTCACGGGTTTGTGAAAAAATTGTTGGATCTGGTGAAAATGTTACCAAGGTCCCTGTTTTTGGAGAATCTCCTACATTTTTTACAGGGTACAATGCCTTACCCCTTTCGTATTCTTGCTCATACACATTACCGTCACGATACACAGTAGCTTTAAGTGCATCAGACAATGCATTTACACAAGAAACACCTACTCCGTGTAATCCCCCAGAAACTTTGTAAGAATCTTTATCAAATTTACCTCCTGCACCAATTTTGGTCATAACGACCTCTAAGGCAGAAACGCCCTCTTTTTTGTGTAGTCCAACAGGGATTCCGCGACCGTTATCTTCGACAGTAATTGTATTATCTTCATTAATCTGGACCGAAATAAGATCACAATGTCCAGCTAAGGCTTCATCAATAGAATTATCTACTACTTCATATACAAGATGGTGTAGTCCACGAACGCCCACATCACCAATGTACATTGATGGACGCATGCGCACGTGCTCCATGCCTTCTAGTGCCTGTATACTATCTGCGGAATAACTTTGGTTTGGTTGATCACTCATATTTATTGATATAGGAATAATTAAGGTATTCTTACAAATTTAACGCATAAACCACACTTATCGAAGTAAATGCAGGGGTACATTTGTCAAGTTATCAACAGTTTTATAAGCAAAAACTACCCTTCATAGGCGTCAAGATGCACGCTTCCAATAGCACGGCCAGAAGGCTCGTTCATGTTTTGAAAAGACGCATCCCAAGCTAGCGCTGTAGGAGTACTACAGGCAATTGAAGGAACAGAAGGCACTGTTAACGCAGCTGCAGAAGAAGGGAAATGTTCTTCAAAAATAGAACGGTAATAGTATTCTTCTTTGGTACGCGGCGGCTGAATAGGGAATCTGTGACTGACCTGAGCCATTTGCGAGTCGCTTACAGCCGTTTCCACTACCTCTTTAATAGAATCAATCCAGCTGTATCCTACGCCATCGCTAAACTGCTCTTTTTGACGCCATGCAATGGCTTCTGGAAGTTCGTCTTGAAAAGCTTTACGTAGTACCCATTTTTCCATTCTTTCGGAAGTAATCATTTTATCTTTTGGATTTATACGCATGGCAACATCCATAAATTCTTTGTCTAAAAATGGTACACGGCCCTCAATACCCCAAGCGGCAAGTGATTTGTTTGCGCGCAAACAATCGTATTGATATAATTTTTCCAACTTTCTTACCGTCTCTTTATGAAACTCTTCAGGATTTGGTGCCTTGTGAAAATATAAATACCCGCCAAAAACTTCATCAGCCCCTTCACCAGAAAGTACCATTTTAATACCCATAGACTTAATTACTCGAGCCAATAAGTACATGGGGGTAGACGCTCTTATAGTGGTGATGTCATAAGTTTCTAAGTGATAGATTACATCTTTAATTGCATCAAGTCCTTCTTGAACAGTGAATGTTACCTCGTGATGCACCGTTCCAATACGGTCGGCAACGACTTGGGCTGCTGCCAAGTCTGGAGATCCTTTTAGGCCAATAGAAAAGGAGTGTAATTGTGGCCACCATGCTTCTTGTGTGTCATCGGCCTCTATGCGGTTTTTGGCAAATTTTTTGGCAAGTGCGGATGTTATAGAAGAATCCAAACCACCCGAAAGCAATACGCCGTAGGGAACGTCGCTCATTAATTGACGATGAACCGCATCCTCTAAGGCTTTTCCTAAGTCTTCAATACTCGTTGGATTGTCTTTAACGGCATCGTAATCTTCCCAATCGCGGGTGTACCATTTTTGTGGCGATTCGTCTTTTTCTGTCATGTAATGTCCTGGAGGAAATACTTCAATGGTGTGACACACGCCTTCTAAAGCCTTTAGCTCAGAGGCAACATAGCGGGTTCCTTGTTGGTCAAAACCATAATACAATGGAATAATACCCATATGATCTCTGGCAATTAAAAATCCTTTTGTTTTAGAGTCGTAAAGCACAAATCCGAAAATCCCGTTTAAATCATCTATAAACGCAGCTCCTTTTTGTTGGTAAAGCGCTAAAATAACTTCGCAATCCGAACCTGTTTGATATTGGTAGTCTGGAGTAGTTGCACGAAGTTCACGATGGTTATATATTTCGCCATTAGCAGCCAAAACCAATGATTGATCTGGGCTTAACAATGGTTGTTGTCCGGAAGTTGGGTCTACAATCGCTAAACGCTCGTGTGCCAATACGGCATTATCATCAGCATAAATCCCACTCCAATCGGGACCACGGTGACGAATTTTCTTTGACATCTCAAGTAGCTGAGGACGCAGCTCGGCTACAGACTGCTTAACATCTAGGGCACAAACAATTCCACACATAGTTTATATTTTAATGCAAATTTGCTTTTTTTATTTTGATTTTAAGTAATAAATACTACTATTAGATTAATTATTAAATCAAATTATAGCAAATTAACTGTAAAATTAAACATGTTGTGTGAAAAATATCATTTACTAGTTTAAAATCTTCAAAAAAACATGCTTACTTTTATACCTGCATGGAAACACCAATTATATCAATTCAAAATGCTGCGATTCAACAAAATAAGAACGTAGTGTTAAAAAATGTGACTTTAGATATTACTCAAGGTTCATTTGTGTATTTCATTGGACGTACAGGCAGTGGAAAAAGCAGTTTGATTCGGACGTTGTATGGCGCATTGCAGCTTCAAGATGGTGAGATAAGCATCAATACCACAAAGCTTTCAACCTTAAAGAAACGCCACACTCACATGCTTAGGCGCTCTTTGGGTATCGTCTTTCAAGATTTTAAGTTATTACCCGATAGAAATGTATACAAAAACTTAGACTTTGTTTTGCGTGCAACTCGATGGAAAAATAAAATTGAGCGTCAGCAACGAATAGAAGAAGTACTCGCCCTAGTGAATCTTACGGGAACAGAAAAGAAGTTTCCACAAACGCTATCGGGTGGTGAACAACAGCGCCTTTCCATAGCACGAGCCTTACTTAACAAGCCTAAGGTTTTGTTGGCTGACGAGCCTACGGGTAATTTAGATCCCATTACACGTTGGGAAATCATGGATGTATTACGAAGTGTCAATAAACAAGGCACTACCGTATTAATGGCTACGCACGATTTTAGTATTATTCAAAAATATCCGGGAAAAACATTCAAGTGTGAGGATGGAAATGTTTCTGAAGTTATAGTTAAACAACAATAGATTCTATTAAATCTTTCCATTGTTTTTGAATTTTATCAAATGAAAGATGCTTAACTGAATTACGAGCGTTTTCTTTACAGTTATGGTGTAAGTTTTTATCTATCTGCAATCTAGATATAGCCTGAGATAGCAAATTCAAATTTCCATTTTCAACTAGCAATCCATTTTGTTCGTGATTGATGATTTCATCGGGACCTGTTGGGCAATTGTAAGAGACAACAGGCGTACCACAAGCCAAGCTTTCAATCAACACCATGGGGAAACCCTCAAAACGACTGGCAAGGACAAAAAATTTAGCTTTTGAAAAGTATTTGAATGGGTTTTTCTGAAAACCTTCAAATTTAATCAACAGCTCGCAATTAAGTTCTTTTGCAAGCGCAATCAACGAAGGCATTATTTTACCTTTACCTATGATAACCAAGTCAACCCCCGCTTTTGGAAGGACACTACTAGCATAAGCCCGAATAACATGATCAAAGCGTTTAATATCATCATCCATTCTTCCTGCAGCCAAAATAAAAGGCTTGGTATATGCTAAATCCTCATTCTTTTGATTATCAATATGCGTAAAATCGATAGGGTTTTTGATAACATGATGGTTTGAGTAACCTAAATGAGTCAATTTATGGTATATCGAATCAGAAACTACGACTAGTGCCGCAGCGCGCTTATAAATTGATTTAAAAAAAAACCATGGTTTTGGTATATACTTTTCAATAAGGGGAAGATGAACGGTTAAAATCACATTTTTAACAGCTGAATAAATTAAAGTATGAAATAGCATTTCAATCCAAAACAATCTTCTCGATCTAAAATCAATGATAAAGTCAAATTTTTCATTTCGAATAGCTTTAAATAATAACCCAAACGAAACCAAAAGAGAAAACAGGCTCTTTGATTTTGTTTTGGACTGACCTAAATAAATGTATTTACCTTTATAATTAAACTCTTGGTTTGGATAGGCCGCAAGTACAGTTACATCATACCCTATATTACTTAAAAATATAGACACAAGAGATGAGACTCTTTCAGCCCCACCACTTCCAAGAGATGGTGTTATAATTGCAATCCTTACTTTTGACATCAATTTAATTCAAATATTGTTTTATAATACAATGAAGCTATCTGTCCACATATTAACTTACAACAGCGAAAGATACATTAAAGATGCAATAGATTCTGTGCTAAATCAAAAAATCAACTTCCCTTTTGAACTTGTAATTGGTGATGATGCCTCTACTGATAACACATTTAAAATACTTCAGGATTATGCAAAAACATATGAGCATGTAAAGCCATTTCAAAACAAAAAGAATTTAGGAATATTAAAAAACTTCAAGAACACATTAGATCAGTGCTCTGGAGAATATATTTTTGATTTGGCTGGTGACGATTGGATACACAACGAAATTGGATTACAAAAAATGGTTGAAAAGCTTGAGAGTAATCCCAACCTTGGTTTCATTGATTCTGGGTACAATGTATTTTATGAACACAGAAATAAATCAACTTATTTTCACAATAAAAATATTTTAAATAAAGTGACTTATAGGAATCACATGCTAACAACAGGGTCACCAACGTTAGGATGCTGTTTTAGGAAAAATGCTCTAGATTTATATGTAGATTTTGATCTTTATATAAAGAAAGGTTTTAAGATTGAAGATTATCCAATATTAGCTGACTTAACATCTAATTGCACCTATGACTTTATCTATGAGTCCTTTGTTACCTACAGAGTTAGAAAAACATCTTACTCGAGTAATTTTCATGACTTTTTTGACATGAAGATGTTTTTTGTAAATAAATACAACTTGGGAAATGATGCTGTTCAAAAGATTGAAGAAAATTACTTTCAAACAAAGCTAATTCATGCAAGTCTACATTTTAGACCAAAAGACGGAGCACTGGCATTCAGTAAAATAAAGAAGCGGAGATTAAAACAGTACTTATTATATATTTCATCCCAAAGTAAGTTTTGTTTTAAAATTTTGTGGTTTTTTAGGCGTTTAGCACTGTAGCACGAAATCTTGCCATTCTCGAATGTAATCTTCTTCAATATATTCTTCAGATGCCAAAACCAAACACACTGTGCCTGCTGAGAAATTTTTCAACTCACGCCATATCATATTAGGAATAAGAACTCCTTTGGCTGGGCTATTCAAGGAAATCGTTGCTTGGTTAACACCGTCTTTGAGCACCAGCTCAAAGCTTCCACTAAGCGGAATAATCAATTGCAGGAGCTCTTTATGGGCGTGTCCTCCGCGCTCACTTCCACTAGGCACGTCATATAGATAGTAGGCGCGTTTAATATCAAAAGGAAGTTTGCTGTTTTCTAATACAGCAAGGTTTCCTCTGGGGTCCTTAATGTTTGGTATGTCAATCCATTCTACTTCCATAAGTTCTTGTTAATTTTTTTCGCAATAAAAATACAACCAATATCAAGCATCCAACATATCGGACTGCACTTGCCATAACAACGCCTTCAATTCCAAAACTATCAATCCAACAATAGCTTAAACCAATGAGCATTGAAAACGAAAAAAGTTCAACTATAAAATATTTCATTAATTCTTTTTTTGCTACTAAATAATAACCAAAAACAAGAAAAATTACACGAAACCAATCTGCTACTAATTGCCATTTGAAAAGTGAGGTTATGGCAGTGAAATCAGTAGAAAACAACAACTTAGTTATAAACTCTCGAAAAACATAAACACCAAGCAACCCAAGTGTAATAATAGGGACTAAGGTTTTAAGTATTTTCTTTGATTCATCAAACAGGTTGAAACTTATGGTTTTTTCTGAAAATCGAGGCAAAACATAGAGTGAAAAAATAGCTGTTATAAAAACAAAATAATTTGATGATATAGCATTCATAGCTGTCCACAACCCTGCTGATTGCAAGTCAATTTTACTTGTTATAAAACTACGAAGCCCAATATTAATAGCATGTACAAACCCGACAGAAACAAAAGCCATAAAAATGTATGGAAGTAAAAACTTAATCTTTGAAAAATCAAGACGGAAACCGCTAAAAAAATACTCCCCGTAATCTGTAAGTTTGAAATAAATAAAATAGATGATAAAAGTAAATACAGTACGTAAAAGCAGCGCGCACAACGCTCCCTTTATGCCATAATAATAAAGCAACATAATCATGAGAAAAGCTGAACTTATAGCTGATACCAATTGAAGATTTGAAACAGTTTTAAATGCCTTTTTTCCACTTAACACAGCTTCCATTAATAACGTAAGCCCCATAAAAGGAATTGTGAATGCAAGTGCCTGAATAATTACGCCATATGTTGCATCAATGTATAACTGCATGGCAATCCATTCGTGCTGCCATAGCAATAATATAGCTAGAAGTATTGAAGCTCCTAGAAACATTGTTATTGTAGTATTAATTAATAATCTAAACGCTTGTTTGTTTTGTGAAGAAGCAGTTTCTGCAATAATGCCATTTTGTGCACCAACAGATGAAAACGAAGTCAAAATTTCAATCAGATTACGCAGATTAGCAAGAATTGCTAAACCTGACGCGCCTAGAAAAACAGCGATGACTTTTTGAGCAACCAATCCAACTCCAAGGCGAAGGATTCCTGTACTACCCGTATATCCAATGACACGGAATAGTACATTTTGTGTAATTTTTTTTTGAATGCTCACTTAGTATGCGTTTAAAACTTCAATAATACGCTGAATAGACTCATCGCTCAGGCTGGGATAAAGTGGAATACTAACAACCGTCTCATGGTATTTTTCAGTAATAGGAAGGGTTAAATTAGTAAAGGCTGAGAGGGCTTTCTGCTTATGTGGTGGTATTGGGTAATGAATTAAATTACCAATTCCTTCTTCATTTAAATATTTAACAAAGCCTTTTCTGTCTCCAACACGAACAACGTAAAGATGAAACACGTGAGAGTCATCATTGGGGTGCACAGGTAATGTGATTTTGGGGTTTTTAATACTAGAGGAGTAACCGTGTGCAATTTGTATCCTACGCTTCATAGCCTCTGGATAGTCTTTTAGCTTAACTGACAAAAACCGTGCTTGTAAATTATCAAGCCGCATGTTAAAGCCCAACGTATCGTGTTGATGTTTTTTAGCGGCTCCATAATTTTGAATAGAACGTATTGCATTATTTAAGTCTGTATTATTTGTTGTAACGGCCCCTGCATCCCCCAATGCTCCAATGTTTTTTGTGGGATAAAAACTGAAAGCTGCTGCATTTCCAATGGCTCCTGCTTTTTGACCGGAGGCATCTATCGCTCCATGTGCCTGAGCCGCATCTTCTATTAATAATAACTTATTATTTTTAGCAAATTTTTGGAAAAGTTCAACATTTACAAGAGACCCATAAAGATGGACAATCAGACATGCTTTAACTAATGATGTAGTTACTTGTTTAGCCTCCAAAATATCCATTCCGAAGGACGACAACTCGGGCTCTACAAAAACAGGCTTTAAACCCGACTGAATTACGGCCAAAATAGATGCAATGTATGTGTGGGCTGGAACCAATACGGCATCTCCTTCTTGCAACACACCCAATTCTTTATATCCCTCAAAAATTAATCGTAGAGCATCCAAACCATTACTGACTCCCACACAATGTTTCGTTCCACAAAAGGCAGCGTACTGCATTTCAAAATCTTTTACAGCATCTCCTAAAATAAATTGACCATGCTCCATACACAACGTTAATTCCTTTGCAAACTGTGCTGCATATGGTTTGTTCTCAGCTTTTATGTCATAAAATGGAATCATCTAAATCGATTTTCTAGTAATGTGTGATTTTCTGTCTCAATAACATAAAAGGGCTGTACATCATTACAAGCTTTAAAGCTTTCTTTCCAGTATAACAATCCGCCGTTGAGCTGTTTACCTTGATTTTCAGATGATGTCCCAAAGCTAAATACCTTATCAGTATTGTATTTTTTAATAATGTGATCAATCAATAAATCAAGTGATCCATCTGCTCTATTTTTGTCACCAGCGCTGTATTGTACATGAACTACATCTCGATGAATAAAAACCACAGCTCCTGCTCGTAGCACATCATTTTGATAAGTACCGAACAATATAATTTCATTAATAAACTTCTCTGACAAATGTTCTATTTCAGTTAAGGTGTGAACTGGTGTAACAGCAAACCTGTCTTTAAGATTTGGAGACAATACCTTTTCCCAAAACTCACCAAATTGTTTCCCTCTACGAATCTCAATATCCTGTTTTTTTGCATTCTCCAAATGTCTCAATCTATTTCGATTTGGCTTTTCATATGCACCTTTAGGCAAGTAAGAGTAAATATCTGTTCGATATGTTTTTGCTTCTAACCAATGAAATATGAGTTTATCTGAAGAATCATTTGCGTAGCAATGAGGAAGACCTTTTATAAAAAGCTTTTTAATGTTTTTTTTATGCAAAAAATGAAGTAGCACCGAAAATTGTTCAACTCGAAAAGAAAAAGAAGTGTTAGTGCTAAAAAGTAATCCACCATAGCTAAGTCCTTGATGTGAATGCATCATATTATTAGCATCAATATTAGCAGGCAGGATAGAAAGGAGTTTATTATCCTTAAATATAAGAAGAGAAAAATCATCATATCGATCCTGATGATAATTTATAAAATCTCTATAAAAAAGTATGCTGTGGGTATCAAGCCGATTAACAAATGTATCCCAAGCTAGTTTGTGAGTATTGTTGTATCGCTCAATACGTAAATTTTTCATCCAATATTAAAACGTAAACTTAGTAAATTAATTATCCAAGTTGTTTGTCGTTACGTTTACGTTCGTTTTCATCAAGGTAGATTTTCCGTAATCTAAGTGAGTTTGGCGTTACTTCAACGTACTCGTCCTTTTGGATGTATTCTAGTGCTTCCTCTAAACTAAACGTTATTGGTGGTGCAAGTTTAACCTTGTCGTCAGTACCAGAAGCTCTAACGTTTGACAACTTTTTTGTTTTGGTTACATTCACTACCAAATCATCTGCACGTGAGTTTTCTCCGATAACCTGACCTGTATAAATTTCATCACCTGGTGGAATAAAGAATTTTCCTCGATCTTGAAGTTTGTCCAATGAATATGGAATTGCAGTTCCTTTTTCCATTGATATTAACGATCCATTAATACGACCAGGAATTGCACCTTTATATGGCTCGAAAGCAACAAATCGGTGGTTCATAATCGCTTCTCCAGCTGTTGCCGTTAGCAATTGATTTCGAAGACCAATAATACCTCTCGAAGGGATTTTAAACGAACATATCATACGTCCTCCTTTAGGCTCCATGGCAAGCATTTCTCCTTTACGCATGGTTACCATTTCAACTGCCTTTCCAGAAACTGCATCAGGCAAATCGATTGTAAGCTCTTCAATGGGCTCGCATTTTTTACCATCAACATCTTTAATGATTACTTGAGGTTGCCCTATTTGAAGCTCATAACCCTCACGGCGCATGGTTTCAATTAGTACAGACAAGTGAAGTACACCCCTACCGAATACCATAAATTTATCAGCAGCACCCGTTTCTTCTAAACGCATAGCAAGATTTCGCTCAAGCTCTCGCTCCAAACGATCTTTAATGTGTCTAGAAGTTACAAATTTTCCTTCCTTACCAAAAAACGGTGAGTCGTTAATGGTAAACAACATACTCATTGTTGGTTCGTCTATAGCAATGGTCGGTAAAGCTTCAGGTGCTTCGACATCTGCTATGGTATCTCCAATTTCAAAATCTTCAAGACCGACAACCGCACATAAATCCCCTGCATCGACTTGATCTACTTTTTTACGTCCAAGTCCATCAAAAACCAACAGTTCTTTAATTCTAGATTTTACCACAGAGCCGTCGCGTTTTACCATAGCAACCATAGCTGAAGCCTTAAGCGAACCTCTATGCAAACGACCAATGGCGATTCTTCCTGTAAATGAAGAGAAATCTAATGAAGTAATCAACATTTGTGTAGATCCCGCTTCAACTTTAGGCGCTGGTATGTGTTCCACAACAGCATCCAAAAGCGGCTCTACAGATTCGGTTTGATTTTTCCAGTCTTCAGACATCCAATTGTTCTTGGCAGAGCCATATAGCACAGGAAAATCCAATTGCCACTCTTCTGCTCCAAGCTCAAACATCAGATCAAAAACAGCTTCATAAACCTCTTCTGGCGTACAGTTTTCTTTATCAACCTTATTGACAACCACAATAGGCTTAAGCTTTAGGTTAATCGCTTTTTGCAACACAAAACGTGTTTGAGGCATAGGTCCCTCAAAAGCATCTACGAGTAATAATACACCGTCAGCCATGTTTAAAACACGCTCTACCTCACCCCCAAAGTCGGCGTGACCAGGCGTGTCGATAATATTAATTTTGGTATCCTTGTAGCGAACAGAAACATTTTTTGACAAAATGGTAATTCCGCGTTCACGCTCTAAATCGTTGTTGTCGAGGATCAGTTCTCCCTTAGTTTCGTTGTCTCTAAATAGTTGACAGTGATGAAGAATTTTATCAACAAGTGTTGTTTTTCCATGATCTACGTGGGCGATGATGGCGATATTTCGGATATTTTCCATAGCTTTTTTTGGCGGCACAAATGTACAGTTATTTTCTATGGGAATCCAACGTATATTGCTTTAGCATAATCCGTATTTTTACCGCATGAAACAGTTTACAGACCGCCAAGCCAATTCTGATCAATTTTTCTTACTTGCAGGACCCTGTGCCATTGAAGGTGAAACGATGGCCATGCGTATTGCAGAACAGCTTGTAACACTCACCGATAAATTGAACATTCCCTTTGTTTTTAAGGGAAGTTTTAAAAAAGCAAACCGTAGTAGAGTTGACAGTTTTACAGGCATTGGTGATCAAAAGGCACTTGAAATTCTTCAAAAAGTAGGGCAACGTTTCAACGTGCCCACCATTACTGATATTCACGAAGTAGCAGATGCTGAAAAAGCCGCACAATATGTGGATGTTTTACAGATTCCTGCCTTTTTGGTGCGTCAAACCGACTTGGTTGTAGCAGCAGCAAAAACTGGAAAGTACGTAAGCCTGAAAAAAGGACAATTCATGAGTCCTGAAAGCATGAAACATGCTGTGAAAAAGGTTACAGATTCGGGAAATTCAACTGTTTGGATAACAGATAGAGGCACCATGTTTGGCTATCAGGATATGATTGTAGATTTTAGGGGAATTCCAGTAATGAAATCTTTTGCGCCAACCGTCTTAGACGTTACGCATTCTTTGCAACAACCGAATCAATCGAGCGGAGTTACAGGTGGAAAGCCAGAACTTATTGAAACCATTGCCCGTGCAGGTATTGCAGCTGGCGTAGATGGGTTATTTATGGAAACGCATCACGATCCTAGCAGTGCCAAAAGTGACGGAGCAAATATGCTTCCACTCCACTTAATGGAAGGCTTGCTTGAGCGTTTGACGATTCTTCGCAAGGCAGTGAATCAAATCTCTTAAAATAAGTGTAACTTTGCATTTCCCTTTGATGGGAGCCGTTCTTTGAAAGGCATGGGGTCGACTGGTTTTGACAGCGAGATTCATGACAATGTAAGCAAGTCGAGCGCTGGACTACAGCTCGTAAATCTCATAGTACCACCATTTTAAATGGCGAGAATAACTACGCTCTTGCAGCCTAATTAACTGAATTATAGTAGGTTAAGGCCACGTCCCGCTAGGCGGGAACGCGAGATGTCTTTGGAAAGCCCTTGTTGACGGCGTTCCGTATAAAGGCACCATCAAAGTCAACATAGAGAATATGGTGCTTCGACGCATTCTCAAAACAAAGAAGCTAAGGTAATTGTGGGCGGTTTTCGGTCAGCAACTATTCGAAAATTAATCGAAAACTACACTTGTAGAAAGCGTTGAATTGACTTGTTTGGACGAGGGTTCGATTCCCTCCGACTCCACCACACGGGACAAACTCATATTTTTTGAGATTTGTCCCTTTTTATTTTCAACTAACTCCTTGTCTATCTGTAATATATACCTCAACACATCATTGATTCTCGTAGTTCGACATTTTTTTCCGTCAAATTCTATTTTTTCTGGAAAAATCGAACTAATCAACTTCTTTTTATGAGAAATTGCACTGTTGGTATAGGTTTTCTTAAAATTTTCTAAATGCTGAAACGCATTTTCAATAAGACCCTTATATTCCGAATCAGAGGTATTGAGCCCATTCAAACTAGAAGTGATTTGATCTCGTTGCTTGGTATATCTATTTAATGTTTGCCCATAGACTTTTGGAGATATAGTTCCATCTACTAATAAATCTTGTAGATTTTCAATCCGCTGGTTTGAAGAAGCTAATTCCTTCTCTAACTTTTTTCTTTTCCTTGTTCTGTCTTTTTGATTAACTCCAGACAATGACTTTAAAATCTCTTTATACAGTACTTTTGATTGTTTGGTAAATTGAAAATCATCCAAAATAGAT
>JAQWGN010000007.1 GCA_029238215.1 Flavobacteriaceae bacterium | reverse complement strand
TTCTTCGGATATGGAAGAACACCATTGAGTATTTAATTCCTCAATTATCCATTCCCACTCTGAATGGATATCACCCCTCTCGTTTGATGTATCTCAACATCTGGTGATTAAGAAACCGATAGATTTTAAGTATGAAAGAGGATTAAGGTTACAAGGTGAGGTACAACAACTACACTTAAACATTACATACTCTCAGAAGGATATATATTTCATGGAACTATCAATCCATGAAAGAATCCTTCCTTGTATAAATAGTATGAAGTGAAAGAAAACGAAAGAAACTGATAGGAAAATTATAATTTAAGTACTAATTGTAATTGACATCATTGGATTGTACTTAAAAAGAACAAGAATTGAGACAATTTGTACTTATAAAGAACAATAAATAATTATATAATGTTGATTATCAGTATTATATATAAAGGTCCGAGTACTGGAGGTACCACAAAAACCCTTCGCTTTTGCGAGGGGTTTTTTATTTTTTAAATTTCTATCAAGCACCAATACAGTCAGTTGTTATCCAATTGTTTCGCTAACCATTTGTAAGACACTATATTTGCAAAAATTATTTTTTTAATAATTAAACAAAACTGCATATGTCATTTGAATGGGTCGATGTTTTAGCCCCGCTTTCTATTATTTTAATGATCGTATATGCCCTATGCTTGATTCTTATCTTCTTTTACGCACTGAGTCAGTTGAGCTTGCTGCTCAATTACCTAAAGCAAAAAAATAACGCAAGTCAGGAATCTGTTTTTGATCTTGCAAACAGCAACGAAACACCATTCATTACGATTCAATTGCCCGTTTACAACGAGTTGTATGTCATCGAGCGCTTGCTCGATTATGTGTCAAAAATTGAATACCCCAAAGAAAAATTAGAAGTTCAGGTTCTTGACGACTCCACAGATGAGTCGGTAGAAATCACCTCAAAAAAAGTTGCTGAATTAAATGCGCAGGGTCACAACATTATTCATGTACGAAGAACTACCCGCAAGGGATTTAAGGCAGGTGCGCTCAAAGAAGGGCTGAAGACTGCCAAAGGAGAATACATTGCTATTTTCGATGCCGATTTTACACCAAAAAAAGATTGGTTACTACAAACCATCCCCTACTTTAAAAATCAAAAAATAGGCGTTGTACAAACCCGTTGGGGACACATCAACCGTGACTTTTCCATACTTACCAAAGTTCAGGCCTTTGCCCTTGATATGCATTTTACATTAGAACAAGTAGGGAGAAACTATGGCGGGCATTTTATGAATTTTAACGGAACCGCAGGAGTTTGGCGTAAGACCTGTATCGAAGATGCTGGAAATTGGGAAGGAGACACCCTAACGGAAGACCTCGATCTAAGCTATCGTGCACAACTCAAAGGCTGGAAGTTTAAGTATTTGGAAGATGTGGTAACCCCTGCAGAGCTTCCGGTAGTAATGAGCGCGATTCGTTCCCAACAGTTTCGATGGAATAAAGGCGGTGCTGAGAACTTTCAGAAAATGATTCGCAAGGTGTGTGTAGAACCAAATCTTGGAATAAAAACACGACTACATGCCATCATGCACTTACTTAATAGCAGCATGTTTTTATCCGTGTTGATGGTTGCAATTTTGAGCATCCCCATGCTGTACATCAAAAATGTGGGCGGACAGCACGCTTGGTTTTTCAACGTCACAAGTTTGTTTATTATCAGCACAATAATCTTTTTTATCTGTTATTGGTTTACCTATAAACGCATCCACGGAGGAGGCTTTTTTAATTTTATAGAGTTCATTAAACGTTTTGTGACCTTTTACGCCATAGCCATGGGGTTTTCGGTTCATAACGCAACCGCAGTTATAGAGGGACACCGTGGGAAACGCAGTGAATTTGTTCGGACCCCAAAATTCAATATCGCCAAGTTTAAAGACAACTTGAAAAAGAATAAATATTTGCAGAAAAATATTTCTAAAAACACCCTTTTAGAGGGGTTTTTAATGTTGTACTTCCTCTTTGGAATGACAAGTGCGTTCTTTGTAGGGCAAACAGGCGACTTTGGCCTATTCCCTTTTCACTTACTCTTATTTATTGGGTTTGGTGTTGTTACCTACAGTTCTGTTAAAAACCGTATTTAACTACAACATTTTTAACTGCTGTACTTCCGTTTGCGTTAAGTGACGCCAATGGCCTCGTGGGAGGTCTTTTTTGGTTAACCCAGCAAACATAACACGGTCTAGTGCCACAATTTCGTAGCCTAAATGTTCAAATAACTTTCTAGCTACACGGTTCCTGCTCGATTGTAGCGCAACACCTATTTCGCGTTTAGATGCCCCTTGAACATAGCTAATTTCTTCAGATTTTATTACACTACCATCTACAGAAACACCATCGCGGATTTGTTGTAAATCCCCAGTTTTAACCACTTTGTCCAATACCACATGGTACAGGGTTTTAGCGCCACTGTTAGGGTTGGTTAATTTCTTTGCAAGATCACCATCATTCGTAAAAAAAAGCAGGCCTGTAGTGGGGCGTTCGAGTCGTCCCACGGGAACTATGCGTGCTTTAGTCGCATTGGCAACCAGCTCCATTACGGTTTTCCGTCCTTTCTCATCTCGAGTGTTTGTAATAAAGCCTTTGGGCTTATTTAGCAACACATAAGTAGGCTTTTCGGATTGTAATTTGCGTCCATCAAAATGCACAACGTCGGCAGGCTTGACTTTATAGCCCATCTCAGTCATAACTTTATTGTTCACTTTTACCATGCCCAACTGAATGTGCATATCGGCTTCTCTACGAGAGCAAATGCCCGCATGAGCGATAAATTTATTTAGTCGAATTCCTGTTGTTTCCTTTTGAGGTTGCCCTTTTTTCATGCTGCAAAAATAAGAAGGCTATTCGGTTACACGCAGTAAAGGCAAACATATTATTCCCAATACTAAAATAAATCGAACAAATTGAAGAAGCATACCCATATTTCGGGTAGTTGTATTGCGCCATAACAACACCACAAAACTCACAAGCATCACAAAGGCTAGGGCAAAATAATAACGCATGGCATTTAGCTCAAAAAATGTGTTTAACACCACAATAACGAGCAACGCACAGGTCACAAGGATACTAATAAATCGTTTTGTTTTTAGCTCTCCCCAAACCACCGGATAGGTTTGATAGTTCTGTACAAGATCCCCTTTAATATTGTACAAATCTTTAACAAATTCACGGATGCTTATCAAAGTATATAAGTAAGCTGCATGCACAAAAATTTCACCGGAGAAATTTGCATAATACACCGTAATAGCAAAAAAAGGAAGAATCGTAAGTAATGTACTGGTAAGAGTGCCAAACCACAAGTTGCGTTTTATAAATGAGGAATATAAAAACATAGCAACCATATAGGCGGTAAAAAAAAGCACTGTTCTAAACGATACATACGAGGCTACCAATAGTGCCAGCACAGAACAAGCAAAGTATACCCCCAGTTTTGTTTTTGCAGAAATATGACGTTCCAATAAGGTTTTTTCGGGTCGGTTGATAAGGTCTTTCTCCTCGTCAAAGAAAGCATTAAAAATATATCCACCCGAAACACTGAATCCCGTTGCCAAAACGATAAGCCAAAGGTTTATATCTAAAAGCGTTGGAAGAATTTCATGGGATGAAAAAATAAAAAGTGAGGTTAAAACTTGAGCCAACATGAGCACGGCTATATTTACACCACGCACCAAAGAAAACAGTCCAATTGCTTTTAAAAACAACTGTGTTCTTGGTATTTTACTCATCTTAGAAGGTATAAACAACCTCTATCTGGTGATCGGCCAGTAGGGTTTTTGCGTGCGTCAAATCTTGTGTAAATCCAAGGATATAACCCCCACCTCCAGAGCCACAAAGCTTTAGGTAATAGGCGTTGGTATCTAATCCTTTTTTCCAAAGTTCAACAAAACGCTTTGGAATCATCGGAGAGAAATTATGTAAAACTACAGATGAAAGTGTTTTTACATCTGAAAAAAGTGCTTTTACGTCACCGCTCAAAAAGTGCTCAATACAGCGGTCTGAAGTTGCAATAAATTCATCTTTCATCATTTTTCGAAACGCGGGTGCTTCAAAATTGTCTAAAAACACAGAGACAAGCGGAGCCGTTTCGCTGGTCATACCGCTATCGAGTAAAAAAACAGCCGCTTTACCATGTTGGGATTGCGATGGAATTCCCGTAGGCTCAATATCTGATGTCGATTTTATAAGTATTGGTAAACTCAAAAAACTGTTTAGCGGATCTAGCCCCGAAGATTTCCCATGGAAAAAAGATTCCATAGCAGCAAAAATAGTCTTGAGTTTCGTGAGTTTTGTGCGCGTAAGGTTTTCTAAAACAGTGATTTTATTTAGTGCATAGCGGTCGTAAATAGCCGCAACTAAAGCGCCACTACTACCCACTCCGTATCCTTGTGGAATACTGCTGTCAAAATACATGCCTTTGGCCAAATCGGATTCTAGACGCTGAAGTTCGAACGTTACTAATTCGCTATCAATACTTTTAAGATGTTGCGTAAACGCTTTAAGTTTTTGATTGGAGGAAACCGCAACTTCAGTAGTGTTGTTGTCCAAGCGGAGTGCCCCTTTATAAAAGTTGTACGGAATAGAAAGACCTTTCGAGTCTTTAATAATCCCATACTCACCAAAGAGTAAAATTTTTGCGTAAAACAAAGGTCCTTTCACAATAACAAACTTAGTATTTTTTTATTCCCATGCCAACTATATCATGAACACATTGCTGCTCTTGGCAAAGCGGGCGTAGTGCTTCGTCTATAAATGCTTTTACTTGCGTCAATACGTTGCTTGGATAAAGCACGTGTACATTGGCACCTGCATCGAGAGTAAAACATACAGGTATTCCTGTCTTTTTTCGAAATGCCCAAATAGACTCAATGGCTTTAAGCGTATTGGCATGCATTAAAATAAAATAGGGGTCAGAAGTCATCATCATAGCATGCAAATGCAGTGCCTCTTTTTCAACAATATTAATGAACCCTTCGAGGTCCCCTTGCTTTAATACCTCAAGTAATTCTGCCAAATGCTTATTGGCTTGATCAAATCGTTGTTGCGCATACGGGTGGTTGTGCATGAGTTGATGTCCAAGGGTACTACTTACTTGTTTTTCTCCTTTATCAATAAGTAAAATGGTATCGCAATAGTCTTTAAACACAGAATCAATTTCCGTAACAGGCACAGCTGCTTCATCCGACGAATCCGCAATTTCATTATGAGTTCCCCACGCCATCATCGGCCCTTGAATACTACGGCATGCACTTCCGGATCCTAGACGGGATAAAAAAGATATTTTTTCTTGACGGATTGAATCATCTAGTTCAGAAATATTTGCTTCAAAGTCTACCAAACAAGCTGCCAAGGCTGCCATAGAAGATGCTGAAGAGGCAATTCCACTACTGTGTGGAAAGGTGTTTTGGGATACAATTTCCAGTTTATACTGCGTCAAAAAAGGCTGATAAGGAAGCATTCGCGCAAAAAAGGCTTCGAGTTTTGGGCGAAAGCTCAATTTTTCCTCGCCTTCAAAGATTATGGAAAATTGAACTGTTTCAGTTGGAGCTGCAAGAGGAATAAAACGAACCTCTGTTTGGGTTACTGTACTTGATAAGGTAAAACTAATAGAAGCATTTTTAGGCAATTGCGGCTCAGTTTTACCCCAATATTTAACTAAAGCGATGTTGCTGGGCGCTTGCCAGCGGCAATGGAAAACATCTTTTGTACTAATGGTTTTTTTTGAAGAAAAACGCTGATTCATAACTGCAAATATACGTACTATAGCCACTCCAACTTTGTGAATGATTAAAGCTATTTCATTTTTTTAATATATTTAAAGTCTAAACCTTAAATCAACAGTTATGTTTTCTAAATCTATAGTCTGGTCTACCCTAGTAGTTTTTTTGTTTTTCTATTTTGCTCCATGGGGCTTTTATGGAGTAACCGCTGAATGCTTTGAAGAGCATACCATTACTAACACCATGCGCGAAAATATTTTCCCTGGAATTTTAGCCCTCGGTGTTTTATTGTTATCCTATGCTTTTGTGCATATTTTCCACAAATGGTCTGGAGGCGTTTTTAGTAATAAAAATGGTTTTATTTTTGGTATTTGGGTTGCTTTACTAGAAACCGTTTCCATAAGCTTTATACGGTATTCAACATCTGATGCATATGAAGCAGCGTTTTATATTTTAGATGCTACCTACTGGGTTGCTATGTATGCAATTGCTGGAGTTTTGGTAGCCCTTATTTCAAGAAAAACAAGTTAATATCTAACTCTAATAAAAATAAAAGCCTACAGATGTAGGCTTTTTTTGTTTGAAATGATAGGATGCTTTTTATAAAACACATCCTTTTATTACAATGGGATTATTCAACACTCAATACTTCTAAAATCTCTGGGGCGTGTTTTTTGATGGTAAGCTCAACGCCTTGCTTTAATGTCATCTGATTCACAGAACAACCTACACAGGCTCCAAGTAATTGAACCTTTACAATATTATTTTCAATACTCTTAAGTGCAATATCGCCTCCGTCAGATTTTAGAAAAGGACGGATTTCATCAAGGGCCACTTCAATACGTTGCTTTAAATCAGACATTACTTATTTTTTTGTAACAGCAGAACATCCTGCCATTGTTGTTATTTTAATTGCTTCTGTTGGAGGCAGTTGTTCGTTTCGAGCAACAACTTCGCGTACCACCGCACGCGTCACTTCAGTTAGCGCATCAGCAACTGCTGTCTCCGATTGCATGGCTGCTGGACGTCCCACGTCCCCTGCTTCTCGAATACTTTGCACCAATGGCAATTCTCCTAAAAAGGGAACATCTAAATCAGTTGCCAAATATTTAGCTCCTGATTTACCAAAAATATAATATTTGTTTTCGGGCAGTTCATCTGGCGTAAAGTAGGCCATGTTTTCAATAACACCCAATACTGGGACTTGAATATTTTCTTGTTGAAACATCGCTACTCCTTTTTTAGCATCTGATAACGCTACTGTCTGTGGCGTACTTACCACTACGGCACCCGTTATAGGAAGTGATTGCATAATACTCAAATGAATGTCGCCTGTTCCTGGTGGAAGATCAATAAGTAAAAAGTCCAACTCGCCCCAAGCGGCGTCAAAAATCATTTGATTGAGTGCCTTAGCAGCCATTGGTCCACGCCAAATTACCGCCTGATCGGTTTTGGTAAAAAAACCAATAGATAACAACTTTACACCAAAGTTCTCAACAGGGACCATTTTGGATACCCCGTCTATGTTCTTTGCCAATGGTTTTTCGTTAATGACATCAAACATTAAGGGCATCGAAGGACCGTAAATATCAGCATCCAACACACCAACCTTAAAACCCATATTGGCTAAGGAGACGGCTAAATTTGCTGTTACGGTAGATTTTCCTACGCCGCCCTTGCCAGAAGCAACAGCAACGATATTTAGTATCCCAGGGATGGGTTTTCCCTTAATTAAGGAAGCGCTTTGTTGCTTCTTGGGAGCGTTGACTTCAATGTTTACTTTGACTTTTGCCTTTTCATAAACCAAGTCGTGAATAACTTTCATCACGGATACCTCTGTCTTTTTTTTTGCTTGAAGCGCGGGGTTGGTTGTCACAAGGTCTACAATTACCTCATCACCAAAAATATTGATGTTTTTTACCGCCTCAGTTTCCATAAGGTTACTTCCTTCGCCAGGAAGACTAATGGTACGTAGCGCATTTTCAATTGCTGTGCGAGTAATATTCATTCAGTCTAAATAAGAATACAAATATACCACATCGTGATAACAAAATCCCTATTTGTTTGGGTCCCATAAGACCCTTTCAAATCCTTGAATTTGGTCGTTGACAATCGTATGCCCTTCGGATTCTAAAAGCTGCTGCATGGTATTGATTCCTCCAAAATGGTGCTTTCCCGTAAGCAGTCCTATTCTATTAACCACGCGGTGCGCAGGAACATCCTCAAGGTTATGGGCTGCATTCATCGCGTAGCCTACCATTCTTGCGCTCTTTGCAGTGCCTAAAAACTGGGCAATAGCACCATAAGTAGTTACTCGACCATAAGGCACCCGCCGCACTATGTTGTAAACACGTTCAAAAAAATCATTGTTTTGGGACATTGTCAGGAAATGAGAATTTAATGTAGGTAATTGGAATTCCTTGTTCTCGATATTGTTGCTCGTAAAACGTTTGAATACGTATCACATCCTCTGGAGCATGCACATATTGATAAATATCGTGATGTGCCATTTCAGGTTTAATTTGCCATCCGTCAAGAAGCCCTAACGTATAGCCATGTAAAAAAGCAGAGTCTGTTTTTAGATGCACAAAACCAGCTGGCTTTAAAACCCGTCGGTAGCGATGCAAAAACTGGGGGTTAGTTAGGCGGTGGTGCTTCCGCTTATACTTGTATTGCGGATCTGGAAAGGTGATCCAAATCGCTGAAACCTCATCCGCTGCAAAAACGTATTCAATTAATTCAATTTGAGTACGAATAAAGGCTACATTTTTCAGGTCTTCCTCGACTGCCGTTTTTGCTCCACGCCAAAATCGTGCGCCTTTGATATCAATTCCTATATAATTTAGATCGGGATTTTTACGTGCTAGCCCTATAGTATATTCCCCTTTTCCACATCCCAACTCCACTACGATTGGGTTGTTGTTTCCAAAAAAAGCTGCCCAAGCGCCACGATGCTCAAATTGATTGCCAAGCAATTGCTCACGAGTTGGCTGCACCACATTTTCAAACGATTCGTTTTCTTTAAAGCGCTTAAGTTTATTCTTACTTCCCAAAATAATTATATTACGTCAATAGCGAGGTGTTCTCATTTTCTAAAGTAAAAGAAAATTCAGAACCAATTTCTGGTTGACTTTCAACAAAAATTTGTTCTCCATGAGCCTCTATAATGTGTTTTACTATAGATAGTCCTAAGCCTGAGCCCCCCATTCGGCGGTTTCTACTTTTATCTACACGATAGAAACGCTCAAACAATCGGGGAAGGTGTTCTTTTTCAATCCCTTCTCCGTTATCACGAATTCGAACAATCCATTTGGTTTCGTAAATGGTTTGAATGCTAACTTCAGTTGTTCCCTGTTGCCTTCCATATTTTATAGAATTCATTAGTAGGTTTGTCAATACTTGCTGTATACGTTCACGATCTGCATAAACCAATATGGCTTGTTCATATTTCTTATCAAACTCAAGACGGATATTCGATTTTGCAGCCTGCATTTCTAACATATCAAAAACGTTCTGAACCAATTCAATGACATCAAAGTTATCCAGCTCCAATTCTATATTTCCCTTATCCAAATTGGTTAACAAATCGAGATCTTTAACAATATAGATTAGACGTTCTACTCCTTTACTCGCTCGTGTTAAGTATTTTTTATTGACTGAAGCATCTTTGAAAGCACCGTCTAATAATGTTAATACATATCCTTGAACCGTAAAAAGTGGTGTTTTTAACTCGTGTGCGATATTTCCTAAAAACTCTCGACGAAACACAGCTTGGTCTTTAAGGCTATCTATCTCAAAACTCCGTTTTAATGTTACTTGTTTTACATTATTAATGAGCGAATCCATATCATTTGTGATAAGGATATCATTAAATTCCTCGCTAAAATTAGGATCAATATCGTTGTAAAGTTTTTTTACTTGTTTGTATGCATATGCCTCAATACGGTAATAAAAAACAATAAAACATACTGGAAAAATAATACCAATAGAAAGTAATAAGGGAGTCAGCTTGTCTTTAGAGAAAATATCTTCATCTGTAAACAAGAACAATAATAACGCATTTAAAAAAACAACAAATGCTGTTACTAACAATGATAACGTGAATGAAACTCTGTAGGCTTTAAGTGGTTTTTTGGCCATACTATATTACGTATTTATAGCCTACACCTTTTACGGTTTTGAAATGTTGATCTCCAATTTTTTCACGTAGCTTTCTAATATGTACGTCTATCGTTCTACCGCCAACAATAACTTCATTTCCCCAAACACGGTTTAAAATTTCTTCACGTTCAAAAACCTTTTGAGGCTTTGATGCCAATAGTGAAACAAGCTCAAACTCCTTGCGAGGTAAAATAATATCTTTTCCTTTATAAATTATTTTATATTCTTCTCTGTTAATCACTAAGTCTCCTGCTTCGATAAAATCATTATTGGAATTAACGCTTTTAAACCTACGTAGTGCAGCTTTAATCTTACTTGTTAAAACTTTAGGTTTAATAGGTTTAGTGATGTAATCATCCGCTCCAGCCTCCAGACCCGCTACTTGGGAGTAGTCTTCGCTACGAGCGGTTAAAAAAACGATAACCAAGTTACTTAATCTTGGATTCTTTCGAAGTTGTTCGCAGGTTTCAATACCATCCATTTCGGGCATCATAACATCCAACAACACTAGGTGTGGTTTCCAGTCATTTGCCTTTTCTAGCGCATCACGTCCATTTATTGCTGTCTCTATTTGATACCCTTCGTTAGAAAGATTATAGGTTAGGATCTCAATAATATCGGGCTCATCATCAACTAATAAAATACGCGTGTCCTTTTTTTTCATGTTGTGATTGTAATACTCTCAAAAATATAAAAATAACCTCATGTAAAGTTAGGTTAGTTTTAAGAAATCATCAATACATTTGAACAATCATGAAAGTGTTCGAGAAAAATGCATTAAACCTCTTTGCGAATCAATACGCAACTAATACAGTTTATCGATCATTCTGTGATTTAATGAATATCAGTCCCACTGACGTACATACCATTAAAGAAATTCCGTTCTTACCTATTTCATTATTTAAGTCACATCGCATAAATTGTAAGGAGGATACGGAAATAATTTTTGAAAGTTCTGGAACTGGAGGGCCAATAAGTCGCCACTATGTGGCATCTTTAGACTTGTATAACACTAGCTTTAATGAAGGGTTCCGAGAGTTTTATGGAGCACCTACTGATTATCACATTTTAGCCTTATTACCTAGCTATCTAGAGCGTCCCAATGCTTCTTTGGTGTATATGTGTCGCGATTTGATTCGCCAAGCCAAGCCAAAATACAGCGGTTTTTATCTAAATAATTTTGATGAATTACACGCTGCTCTTCAAGAATTAAATAAAAAAAAGGAACCTACACTTCTGATTGGTGTTAGCTTTGCACTCCTCGATTTTTGTGAAGCTTATCCATTAGAACTCCAGCACACTATTATTATGGAAACAGGAGGCATGAAAGGCCGAAGAAAAGAATTGATTCGCGAAGAACTCCATGCGCTACTTAAAAAGGGATTTGGTGTAGCAAATATTCATAGTGAGTATGGGATGACTGAACTACTATCGCAAGCCTATTCCAAAGGAAATGGGAGCTTTAAATCTTCATCTAGTATGCGAGTTTTTATTCGTGATGTAAACGATCCAAAAAATATTTCTGAAACAGGTGCTGGTGGCCTAAATATCATCGACTTATCTAACAAAAACTCTTGTGCGTTTATTGCAACTCAAGACCTGGGGAAATGTTATGCAGATGGCACGTTTGAAGTCCTAGGTCGTTTTGATGCTTCTGATGTTAGAGGCTGCTCACTTATGACGGCTTAACAATTAATAGAAAGTAATTTTTCTTACCTCGTTGTAGTAATATATATCGGTCACAAATGAGATCGGCAGTTGTAAGCTGTTTGGCTTCAATAACTTTTTCTTTATTAACAGATATTGAATTTTCTTTAAGTGCTCTACGGGCTTCACCATTTGATTTTAAAAAACCGGTATTTCCTGCTAAGGCATCTATTACTTGAAGTCCTTCTCCAGCGAGAGTTTCTGCGGGTAGCTCGGCTTGAGGAACACCCTCAAAAACATCTAGAAACGTTTGTACATCAAGTGATTTTAAGGTTTCTGCAGTAGCATTTCCAAATAGAATCTGTGAAGCTTGTTCGGAACGAGTAACATCCTCTGCACTGTGAACCATGGCAGTTACTTCTTGTGCTAACTTTCGCTGTAGCTGACGTTGATGCGGCGCTTCTTGGTGAGTCGCAATAAGTGTTTCGATTTCCGTTTTAGATAAAAATGTGAATATCTTAATGTACTTTTCAGCGTCTTCGTCAGAGGCGTTCAGCCAATATTGATAAAACTTGTAGGGAGATGTTTTCTCACGATCCAACCAAACATTACCGCTTTCGGTTTTACCAAATTTAGTTCCATCAGCTTTGGTGATAAGCGGACATGTAAGTGCATATGCTTTGCCACCTAGTTTTCTGCGAACAAGTTCGGTACCCGTTGTGATATTGCCCCATTGATCGCTACCCCCCATTTGCAAAAGACAGTTGTGATGCTCGTACAAATGCAAAAAATCATATCCCTGAATAAGTTGGTAGGTGAATTCTGTAAATGACATTCCCTCTTTCGATTCAGACCCAAGACGTTTTTTAACGGAATCCTTAGCCATCATATAATTGACCGTCAAATGCTTGCCAATATTTCGTGCAAAGTCAATTAAGGAAATAGACTGCATCCAGTCGTAATTATTGACCAAAACGGCGCCATTTGATTTATTACTGTCAAAGTCTAAAAATTTTGAAAGTTGTTTTTCTAGTCCATCACAGTTACGTTTCAAGGTTTCGCTATCGAGCAAATTGCGTTCAGCAGATTTACCAGAAGGATCGCCAATCATCCCTGTAGCTCCTCCAACAAGGGCGTAGGGCTTGTGGCCAAAACGCTGAAAATGCATTAAGATCATGATTTGCACTAAACTGCCAATATGTAGTGAATCTGCAGTAGGGTCAAATCCAATATAACCACCCGTCATTCCTTTAGAAAGGGTAGCCGCTGTTTCGGGCATGATGTCATGCACCATACCTCGCCATTCAAGTTCTTCAACAAATGATGCCATAACCAATGTTTTAGCAAATATAATCCTCTAAAAAGAATCTAATAGCGCGAAGGGAAATTTATTCTTTAACAAGCAACGGTTTCTCAATATTCAAAGAATCATTTTCTTCAAATGCTGTGAGTTTTTCTTTTACTAATTCAAAAATTTGCGTGTATTCTTTAGGCTTAGAAACGTAGTACGTATTGTTTTTTGCAAAACTAAGGCTGTCAATTCCATGATAAGCATACAAGGAATCGATAGATACAAAATGATCCTTTGCGTAGCCTGTTAAAGCATTTAGCAAAGCTAAATCTACAAGGAAATTTGTCATCTGCTGTGATGACATAAAAGGCTCTGGTCGCTCAACGCGGTCTTGGGCACATCCAACAAAAAGTAAAACAACAAGTAATATTCTGTATATCATCATCGATTAAAAGTAAGTGCTTTGGCGTTAGGCTGGTCTACAAAGTCACCTTCTTTATAAAGTAACCTTCCGTTAATTATTGTGTGCGTGACCGATCCACGTAAGCGAGTTCCCTCTAAAGGGGACCATCCACATTTGTACAAAATATTTTCACGAGTCACGGTTTGTGCTAGGTCCATATCTACTAAAACCAAATCGGCAAAATAGCCCGAGCGAATATACCCGCGGTCTTCAATCGAAAATAAAATAGCGGGGTTATGGCACATTTTTTCTACAACTTTTTCGAGTGTTATTTTTCCTTGTTGAATGCATTCTAACAATACGGGGAGTGCGTGTTGCACCATTGGGCCTCCAGAAGGTGCTTTGGTGTAAACTTGGTTTTTCTCGTCTAAGGTATGTGGCGCATGATCTGTAGCAATTATATCAATTCTATCGTCATTCAGAGCCTCCCAAAGTCCTTCTCGGTCTTTTTTTGTTTTAACCGCTGGATTCCATTTAATATGGGTTCCCTTTGTTGCATAGTCTTCATCAGAAAACCACAAATGATGAATACACACTTCAGACGTGATTTGTTTTTTAGCTAAGGGCAATGTGTTAGAAAACAAGTTGGTTTCTCGAGCTGTAGACAAATGAAAAACGTGTAAACGCGCACCCGTTTCTTTGGCTAGTGCTATTGCTTTTGAGGAAGACAGATAACAAGCCTCTTCTGAACGAATATCGGGATGATGCACAATAGGAATGTCATCACCAAATTTTTCAATGTAGTGGCTGGTGTTTTCACGAATCGTGTTTTCGTCTTCACAATGCACCGCAATAGGAAGGCGAAAGGCAGAAAATATTCCCTTAAGTGTGTCGGGGTTATCCACAAGCATATTCCCTGTTGAGGACCCTAGAAAAAGCTTAAGCGCAGGGGTTTTTTTTGGATCAATAGCTTTAATGGCATCTAAATTGTCGTTAGTGCCACCAAACATAAAACCGTAATTTACCCAAGAAGTTTGGCCTGCAATTGATAGCTTATTGGCATATGCCTCTGCCGTAGTGGTTTGTGGATTTGTGTTTGGCATTTCTAAGTAGGAGGTTATTCCACCTGCTGCACAAGCTTTTGACTCAGAGCCAATATCTGCTTTATGTGTCAACCCTGGCTCACGAAAATGCACTTGATCGTCTATACATCCAGGCAATAGAAATTTTCCATGGGCAGAAATAACTTCCATCTCATTTGTAATAGCAATTGCAGGAGCTATTTGAGCAATCCGCTCTCCCTCAATGAGCACATCTTGTTTTGTGATACTACCCTCGTTTACAAGCTGCGCACCTTGAATTAATAGTTTACTCATTTTTCTTTTTCTTTTTTGTAATACTCTTCCATTTCATTGCGATGATACCAAAAATAGCCTCATTTATTATAGAGCTATTCATTTTTGATTCACCTTTAGTACGGTCAGTAAAAATAATGGGAAATTCATATATACGAAACCCTTCTTTCCATGCCCAAAATTTAAGTGCAATTTGAAATGCATACCCTTTAAATCTAATGTCCTCAAGCTTAATAGCCTTAAGTACTTTTTTGTGATACCCAACATATCCAGCAGTGGGATCAGCAACAGGGAGTCCAGTAATACATTTTACATAAAGTGAAGCTCCTAAGGAAAGCATTACCCTACTGATTGGCCATTGACTAATACGAACTCCTTTTTTGTAACGAGATCCTATTACAAGATCTGTTTTATCTTCTTGCAATAGCAACAGCATGGAGACTAGAGCCTTTGGGGGATGTGAAAAATCGGCATCCATTTCAAAAATATAAGTATACCCTTTGGCTAAAGCAACTGTGAATCCATGAACGTAAGCAGGACCAAGCCCGTCTTTTTTATCCCTAACGATAAGTTGAAGCTCAGGAATATTGGCCATCATTTGTTGTACAAGCGCAGCTGTTCCATCTGGTGAATTGTCGTCAACAACCAAAATATCTAGGGCTATAGGGAGGTCAAAAATCGCGTGTATAATACGTTGAATATTTTCTACCTCATTGTATGTTGGTATAACAACAACTGTCGCATTCATAAAAGCTAAAATACGTATTTATCTCTGTCGCTATACCGTCAAAATTTAGATACATTTGTATCATGTACTCATACAGAGAAGTTGACTTTTATTTTTTTGGAACGTACCTAGTCCTATTGTTGCTATTACTGGTCGCTTTAAAGCTATTGGATAGAACACGGTTTAATTTTATGGTGCTTTTTTGGATTCCCAAAAATCATAACGAAGAACTTGCTAAAGCCTTTAAACCAACTCGCGCATTTTCTTTAATAACCCTAACCTTTAGAGCTCTAGTTTTTGGGGTCTTGCTGAATGCATATCTAACAGAACAATTGAATGCTAAAACGTTCACCATGGATGTTGGATACTATGCTCTTGGGTTTATGGTTTTCTGGACACTACGGGTATTCTATGAATATATTTTGACACGTATTTGGGGTCAATATGAAAAAATATTTAAGTTAAATCACTTGCGCTGTGTTGAAAAAGAAAAGCTTGCATTTGTGTACAACTACTTTATTTTAGCATTGGCTTATTTTTCCTTACCGCCTATTGCTGTGAAAACGCTGGCACTTACATATTGCATAGGGCTAATCATTCTTCATTTTATAACGCTAAAGAGATATTTCAAGTACCTTACAGCTAATCCTTTCTATATTATTGTGTATATTTGCGCCTCTGAAATTGTCCCCCTATGGCTGCTATCACAAACGCTCAATTATTGACAAAAACGGCTAAAGTTAAAACCATCTTGGTTTCTCAACCTCAGCCGTCATCGGAAAACTCTCCGTATAATCAACTTATTGCCAAGCGTAAAGTAACCATTGACTTCAGACCCTTTATCCACGTTGAAGGAGTTTCATCAAGAGAGGTTCGCTTACAAAAAATTGATATTAGCCGATTTACTGCGATTATATTTACAAGTAGAAATGCTGTTGATCACTTTTTCCGTTTGGCCGAGGAATTACGCTATGCGGTTCCTAGCGCCATGCGTTATTTTTGTCAATCTGAGGCAGTTGCTTTTTATTTACAGAAATACGTTGTTTATCGCAAGCGCAAAATTTATGTCGGCACACGAACTTTAGAGGATGTATTAAACGAAGTTGTAAAATATAAAGACGAGAAGTTTTTGTTGCCATGTTCAAATGCCCTCAAAGAGAGTATACCAACCGCATTAGATGCTACCGGAATCAATTGGACCAAAGGAGTGTTTTACAATACGGTAATCAGTGATTTGTCGGATTTACGTGATGTTTATTATGATATTTTGGTCTTCTTTAGTCCGTCTGGTATTGAATCATTATTCCATAATTTTCCAGATTTTGAGCAAAATGAAACCCGTATTGCCGTGTTTGGACCTTCCACCAAAAAGGCAGCCTTAGACAGGGGGCTACGTATAGACATTTTAGCACCTACTGCTGAAAACCCTTCGATGACCAAGGCAATAGATGACTATATTGCTTTAGCAAATAAACGCTAGTTAGGATTTCACAAATCCAATAAACAAAATTATCCACCCTACAATAAGTAACGAACCGCCCATTGGAGTGATAGGCCCTAATATTTTTGGTAAAATAATACTGGTGCTTTGACTGCCTAGTGCTAAACCAAAAATTGAACCTGAAAACAAAACCGTTCCTATTATAAAAAGGATTGCTACGCGGTTTAAAAATTTAGCGTTGTCCTGTTTAAGGCTTAAAAAAAGTAGCGCAAGACCATGAAAAAACTGATAACGGACGCCTACTTCGTAGGATTGTAGCGCCTCTGGACTAAGATATTGTTCTAATAAGTGAGCGCCGAAAGCACCCAAAATTACAGCACTTCCACAAAAAAGTACACCCCATAAGCTTCGCTGTTTGTCTGCCATTTGTTATTTTTTTCTAAAATAGTTCACTAAATTTATACAACCTAAAGAAAAGCATTGAAAAAAACTGAAGCACATCTTTCACTCGACGGGATTGATAAAGTCATTCTACGGATTCTTATGCATGATGCGCGAACCCCTGTCCAGGAAATTGCGCGGCAATTGAATCTTTCTGGCTCTGCCGTACATCAACGTATAAAAAAACTTGAAGTTGCTGATTTAATAAAAGGAAGCTTTTTAAAACTGAATCCCGCATCACTAGGCTTTAGCACTACGGCTTATATTGGCGTTTATTTAGACAAGGCCATGCGAAATCCTGAGGCAGTAGCGCAACTCAAAAAAATTCCGGAAGTAGTAGAATGTCATTATACCACTGGAAACTGGAGTATACTAATTAAAATCATGTGTAAAAACAACGAACACTTGATGCAACTCCTCAACCTCAAAATTCAATCTATTGAAGGGGTGTCTAGAACCGAAACTTTCATTTCTCTAAACCAACAAATCGATAGACAAATCGAAATCTAGCGTCTTGAACTAGTTACTCGAAGCGCAAAATAAATTAGCGTGGCTAGTGATCCAATTGCAGCGACCACATAAGTACGGGCAGCCCATTTTAATGCGTCTTTTGACATGCCAAACTCACGCTGATTGACCATGTTTTTACGTTGTAGCCATGCCAAAGCACGATTACTAGCATCGTACTCAACAGGTAATGTAATAAAGCTAAAAAGTGTCCCTAAGCCAAATAGAACAACTCCTGCAATAGCAAGGTTATAGCCCATCATTGACCCAATGCCCAACATAAAACCACCAAAAATAATATACATGGAAAGTTGTGAAGCAACACTTACAACCGGAACTAATAGCGAACGAAATGCTAACCATTCATAACTTTGAGCGTGTTGTACAGCATGACCGCATTCATGCGCTGCTACGGCAGCTGCGGCAGCGTTTCGTTCATGGTATACACTTTCACTAAGGTTAACAGTTTTGTTTTTAGGATTATAATGATCTGTAAGCCTCCCACGAACAGCCGTTACTTTAACATCTTTAATCCCATGGTCAGAAAGCATTTTTTCTGCAATTTCTTTCCCCGAAAGCTGATTGCTTAACTGTACTTTTGAATACTGTTTAAACTTTGATTTAAGTTTATATTGAACCCACATACTAGCACCTGCAAATACTGCAATTATCAAATAATATTCTCCTATCATAATGTATTATTAAAGGTAAACATGGTATATACCGAATTATTTTTTTGAACGAACTATAAAGGTAATAATAAATAAAATGATACTAAACGATATGCTATTTGCAACAATTACGGAGGGACTTTTTATAAGCAATCCATAAACTAACCAACTAAGTGTGCCTGTTGCCATCACCATATACATGGTAAGAGACAGCCCGAATGCAGATCGAGATTTCCAAATTTTATACGCTTGTGGTAAAAACGCCGATGTTGTTAAAGTTGCTGCAAAAAAACCAACATATTCTGGATTAATCATATCAGATAACAATATTTACAATCTTATTAGGTACAATAATGATTTTTTTAGGAGCATTCCCATCCAAATATGAAAGCGTACGCTCATCTTGAAGCACAGCAATTTCAATTTCATCTTTAGTTAAAGAAGTAGGCAACTTTAACGTAAATCGCATTTTTCCATTAAAACTTATAGGATATTCCTTACTGTCGTCTTTAAGGTATTCAGGATTTGCAACAGGGTAAGAAGCTGTTGTAATCGAAGTTTCTTTACCCAATAGCGCCCATAATTCCTCACAAATATGTGGAGCAAAAGGAGCGAGCAAAACAGTTAGTGGCTCTAGAATAAGCCGCTGATTACATTTTTGTGCTGTCAGATCGTTAACAGCAATCATAAAAGCACTAACCGTAGTGTTCAATGAAAACTGCTCAATGTCTTGGGTTACTTTGTCAATTGTTTTGTGCAGGGTTTTTAGAGATTCTTTCGTGGGTTGATCATCGCTAATTGCAAACGCTTCGTCTTGATGAAACAAACGCCAAAGTTTGTTCAAGAAATTACTTACACCAGAAATTCCTGCAGTGTTCCATGGCTTTGCCTGTTCTATAGGGCCCAAAAACATTTCATACATCCGTAGGGTATCTGCTCCATACTGATCGCAAATAGCATCGGGGTTTACGACATTGTATTTTGATTTTGACATTTTTTCAACCTCACGACCAACAACATAAACTCCATTTTCAAGTTCAAAACCAGCATCAGAAAAATGAGGCTGCCATTTTCTCAAGCCTTCAATATCAAGTTCATTTTGTGTAGAAACTAATGAAATATCTACGTGAACAGGCACTACATCTTTTCCATCACATAAGCCTTTAGAAATATAGGTTTGGGTGTCTTTTAATCGATATATAAAAGCACTTTCTCCTAAAATCATTCCTTGGTTAATGAGTTTTTTTGCGAAATTTTCAACAGGCACTAGGCCCAAATCATACATAAAGTACTGCCAAAAACGTGAATACAGTAAGTGCCCGGTAGCGTGCTCACTCCCTCCCAAATACAAGTCTACTTCGCGCCAATAGTTTAACGCCTCTTTACTCGCAAATGCTTCCGTGTTATTTGCATCCATATAGCGATTAAAATACCAGGAGCTTCCTGCCCAACCAGGCATGGTATTTTTCTCAAGCGGAAATATGGACTTGTTGTCAATTTTTTTATTTGATACAACGCATTTATTTTCAGTATCCCATGCCCATTCATCAGCATTTCCTAATGGAGGCGCACCATCTTCTGTTGGCAAGTATTTAGATACTTCGGGCAACTGCAAGGGCAAACAAGAATCGGGTACCAACTGTGGTTGGTCATTGACATAATAAACTGGAATGGGTTCACCCCAATAACGTTGTCTACTAAATACTGCATCACGCAAGCGATAAGTAATAGCTCCCTCACCAGCGTCTAACTCGGAAAGGCGTTCAATTACCTTTTTGGTGGCGGCTTTACATGATAGTCCATTTAAAAAATCTGAATTTGCAATAACGACGTTTTCCTTTGAAGTAAAAGCTTCCTTATCAATAGCTATATCATGAAAAATGTTTTTTATGGGAAGGTCAAAATGTGTTGCAAAATTATAGTCCCGTTGATCGCCACAAGGAACAGCCATGACAGCTCCAGTTCCATAGCCTGACAAAACATAGTCACCTATCCAAATGGGAACTCTTTCATTTGTCAATGGGTGGATGGCATAAGAGCCCGTAAACACCCCACTAATCTGAGTCACATCACTCATACGCTCACGTTCACTGCGCTGTGACGCTTTTATTATATAGGCCGAAACATCTGCAGCTTGAGAGGAAGTAGTTAACTGTTCTACCCAATCGTGTTCTGGAGCTAATGTCAAAAAAGTAACCCCAAAAAGCGTGTCGGGTCGTGTTGTAAATACTTCGATATTTAATGAACTGTTTTCTACGGCAAAGCGAACTTGAGCACCTACCGATTTTCCAATCCAGTTCCGTTGCATTTCTTTGAGTGGATCGGGCCAATCTATCGTATTAAGACCCTCTAATAATCTATCGGAAAATGCAGAAATACGCATGCTCCATTGTTTCATTTTTTTGCGTTCTACAGGATGCCCTCCACGTTCTGAAACCCCTTGAACAACTTCGTCATTAGCCAAAACAGTTCCAAGAGCTGGGCACCAATTTACTTCTGTCTCTGCCAAATATGTCAAGCGAAAATGCAACAGATAAGCTTCTTGATCGGATGGAGCCATTGCTTGCCATGTACTGGCACTAATTTCTAATGTATCATCATCGCAAACAGCAAACAAATCTTTGGTACCCTTCTGCTGAAGGTGCGAAAGTAACGTGCTTATAGGTCGTGCCTTATTCTCTTTTTTGTCGTACCATGAATCAAAAAGCAAAGAAAAAATCCATTGTGTCCACCTATAATACGAAGGGTCTGAAGTACGTACTTCTCTAGACCAATCAAAGGAGAATCCCATTCTATCCAGCTGTTCTCTGTATCGATTTATATTGGTTTCTGTAGTAATTGCAGGATGCTGTCCTGTCTGGATGGCATATTGTTCTGCAGGAAGACCAAAGGAATCATACCCCTGAGGGTGTAGCACATTAAATCCCTTATGACGTTTGTAGCGTGCAACAATGTCACTAGCAATATATCCCAATGGGTGTCCAACATGCAACCCTGCACCCGAAGGGTATGGGAACATGTCGAGGACATAAAATTTAGGTTTATCGGAGGAATGCACCACGTGATACGTTTGCTTTTCTGCCCAAAAAGCTTGCCATTTTTTTTCGATCTCTTGAAATGGATACCCCATGAATCTAATTATTCGAACAAAAATAACACTTTAACGCTGTGCTTCCTTTAATAAGTCAAGATTGTTCCATCTTATTTTCTATTTTTATGGCTTAGAACAACTATGTCTACAACGCGCCTTTATAAACGTCGTTTATTTGCTTCCTATATTTCGGTAGTAAGCAGTACCACCCTTGTGCTTTTTGTACTTAGTGTATTGGGCTATTTTTTACTTAATAGTAAATCCATTGCCAATTACTTTAAAGAGCAAGTTACAATGACGGTCTTTTTGGAAGATCAAACAAAGGAAATGGAGCGCGAACAACTGATGACGACCATGCGATTATCCCCCTTTACAAAAACAGTCCGTTTTGTTTCCAAAGAAACTGCCGCTTCTGAGCATAGCGCAGCCATTGGAGAAGACTTTATGGATTTTTTAGGTTATAATCCACTTCAAAACGCTTTAGATATTGGCTTGAAAGCTGACTTTGTAACTACTGAGGTGTTAGATAGTCTAAGCGATATTATGGAGCAAAAGCCATTTATCTCTGAAGTATTATACGATCGTCCGTTGATTGTATTGCTTAATGAAAATATCAATACGTTCAGCTTTTGGTTATTGGTATGTAGTGGTGTTTTTGTGGGCATTGCCTTGTTACTTATTAATCACTCGATAAAACTATCTATTTACAGCAAACGACTGATTATACAAACCATGTTATTGGTTGGTGCTAAAAAAAGCTTCATAAGAAGACCTTTTGTTTTACGTTATATGATTCTTGGAAGCTTATCTGCTTTAATATCATTAGGAGGTTTCGCTGGTTTACTGAGTTTTTTAACATCAATTATTCCTCAGATTAATTGGTGGGGAAACCCCCTCCCTTTATTGATATTAGTTGGAAGTATATTGGGATGTTCTATTGTAATTTGTGGTGTTAGCGCTTACTTTGCAACACGTAGACATCTTCGTTTAACCTATGACATTGTATATTAAAATGGAACATAAAAAAGAGTTCTTATTTGGCAAACGCTCTTATAAAATTATGGGGGTGGGTATTGCACTAATTACATTGGGATTTATTCTTATGTCAGGGGGAGGAAGTGACGACCCTGAAATATTCAACCCAGCGATTTATAATCCCGTGCGTATACGTCTTGCTCCAGCACTAGTTATTACAGGTTTTGCCGTATTGGTACTTGCCATTTTAGCTTTCAAAAAGAAATCGTGAGTTTTTTAGATGCCCTTCTACTAGGTATTATTCAGGGATTAACCGAATTTCTACCTGTATCTTCAAGCGGTCACTTGGCGTTGGTTACAGCATTGCTTGGCAGTGATTCTTTACCAAAAGAAAATTTACTTTTTACACTGTTGGTCCACGGAGCTACAGCATTAGCAACGATTATTGTTTTTAGAAAAGATATCCTAGCCATTTTACAAGGAGTTTTTAAAAAAGAAGATGCTGAATCACGACACTTTACGGGTCATATCTTGGTTTCTATGGTCCCTGCTGTGGGTATTGGTTTGTTTTTGGAGGAGGAGATTACTGCCCTGTTTGGAACAAATTTAGCACTGGTAGGTGGCATGCTTTGTATTACGGCATTCTTGCTTTTTTTTTCAGATCAAACGAAAGCAAAAAGTCGAACCATTACCTACAACATTGCTTTTTTAATCGGAGTGGCACAAGCCATAGCCATACTCCCAGGAATTTCACGAAGTGGCGCTACTATTGCAACGGCGCTTTTAATAGGTACTGCTCGACCTGAAGCCGCTCGTTTTTCATTCTTAATGATTATCCCACTAATATTTGGGAGCATAGCAAAAACTATACTAGAAAATGGTCTTGAAGTTTTTGGAACAGCAAATTTATTATCGCTTGTAGTTGGTTTTACCGCTGCGCTAATTTCTGGCATAGTTGCTTGTACTTGGATGATTGCACTTGTAAAGCGAAGTAAGCTTCATTACTTTGCTATTTATTGCCTTATTGTAGGCGTTACAGCTTCTCTAATATCATGGATATAAAAAGGAATAAAGAGGCATTTCTAGAGGGGCAATTACTGCTCATAGATAAGCCTTTAAACTGGACTTCATTTCAACTTGTCAATAAAATCAGATGGGCCATTCGAAAAACCTATGGTATTAAAAAAATCAAGGTGGGACATGCTGGTACACTTGATCCGCTTGCCACTGGACTAATGCTAATCTGTACTGGTCGAATGACGAAGCAGATCGAACAATTCATGGGAATGGATAAATCATATACGGGTGTGATAAGGCTTGGAGGGACAACCCCATCGTATGACTTAGAAACCCCCGTAGGAGAAATCAAGCCTTTTGATCAAATAGATAAAGAGCAATTGATGGAAGCGCGAAATTCATTTATTGGCACAATCAACCAAAAACCCCCTTTACACTCTGCCATAAAAAAAGATGGAAAGCGTTTATATACCTTGGCAAGAGCCGGACAAACCATTGATATTCCAGCACGTGAAATCCGTATAAACTCTTTTGATTTAACAACTATGGCATTACCAAATATTTCGTTTGAAGTATGCTGTTCAAAAGGTACTTATATACGATCACTAGCACATGATTACGGTCAAGTTCTTGGATGTGGAGCACACTTGGCTTCATTGTGTAGGACATCTATTGGGGAGTATTTGCTAAGTGACAGCCTTAGCTTGGAGGAATTTTTACATAGCTTAGAGGAAAAATCCTAAGTTATGGAGCCTTTTCGATGTGATTGGTGTTTAGTAAATCCAACGTATATAGTGTATCATGACACAGAATGGGGTGTTCCGATATATGATGATCAAAAATTATTTGAAGCCTTGCTTTTAGAAACCTTTCAATCGGGCTTATCCTGGTGGACTATCTTAAAAAAGAGGTCTAATTTTAGAAAAGCGTTTTACGATTTTGACCCAGTTCGCGTTGCCCAAATGAATCATTACGACGTAGAACAACTATTAAAAAACAAAGGAATTGTTCGTAATCTAGGTAAAATCAGAGGAGCCATTTCAAACGCACAGTCATTTTTAAACATCCAAAAAGAGGTGGGTAGTTTTAGTGACTTTATGTGGTCATATACTGATGGGGTTCCCATTCAACATACATTTAATCACACTAAAGAACTTCCTCAAACAACAGTGCTTGCAAATCAGATGAGTAGAGACCTAAAAAAACGTGGTTTTAAATACATCGGAGAGGTTACTATGTATGCACATATGCAGGCGGTTGGGATGGTTAACGATCATGTTGTGGATTGTTTTAGGCACCGCGAGTTAGGTAATCTTAGTCGAGATACTTAAGAAACTCAGCCCGTGATATTGGAGCTGCACCCATACTTGCCAAGTGGGCAGTTGGCACCTGACAATCAATAAGCTTGTATTTGTTTTTCTTTAACTCTTGAGTAAGATAAATTAACGCTAGTTTGCTAGAATTACTCGCTTTTGAAAACATGCTTTCTCCACAAAAAACGTTTCCAATATCAATGCCATAAAGTCCGCCTACTAGTTCAGAGCCATCCCAAACTTCTACTGAATGTGCGTGTCCCTGTTCGTGCAAAACACCATACACATCCATTAGTCCAGGTGTAATCCATGTCCCTGTTTGGCCAAAACGCTTTACACGAGCACACGATTTAACTACCTGATTAAAGGCTTTGTTAAACGTAATTTCATAGGGGTGCTTCCGCAAAAGAGCACGCATGCTTTTTGAGATACGTAGTTGATCTGGAATAAGTACCATTCGTGGGTCTGGACTCCACCATATCAAAAAATCATCTTGTTCAAACCAAGGGAAAATTCCTTTTTGGTAGGCAAGTAAAACACGTTCTGGACGTAAATCACCACCAACCGCAACAATGCCTTCTTTAGTGGCCAGATGCGGTGAAGGAAAACGCAAAGATTCCGATAAATGATACATGTTTATAGTTAGAAGGGCAGATCGTCTGCTTCTTCTTTATTTGAGGGTGTATCGGGCATGGTTTCAAAAGGAGGAGCTGCTGGAGGCGGAGGTGTTGATGATTCTGCAGCATCAATACGCCATCCTTGTATGGAATTAAAATACTTGATTTCACCTTGAGGGCTTTGCCATTCGCGCCCACGAATATTGATTCCTACTTTAATGCGTTGTCCTACTGAAAAAGAATCTAGTAAGCCACATTTGTCTTGAACAAACTCGATAAGAATGTGTTGAGGATATTGCTCTTCAGTGGTTAGTACCAATTCGCGCTTTTGAAATCCATTTGATCCATATTCTTTGGTCGCGTCAATTTGTTTTATTTTTCCAGTTATTTCCATGCCTTGGTTAATATTGTTACTACAAATTTACTCAAAATTCAAAGAAAACAACGAATGAAAATATACTATATTCGTGAATATGAGATTGACTTTGTCAACATTACAGCAACGAAATACACGCATACTCGTTTTCGTCTTGGTTTTTGGCTTTATTGGGATAACGCTTTGGAATACGAATCTTTTAATTCAACGTATTAAACAAGATGAACAACAACAAATGGAGCTTTGGGGGTTAGCACAACAACAAATTGCTGCCAGTAGCGACCTTAATCAACCTATTGATCCACTTACTTTTGAAGTACTTACTACTCAAAATTCCATTCCTATGATTGTTGTTGATCATAACAATAAACTGTTTTTTTCAAACAATATTGATACCCGTAAACTAGCAAAAGATTCGATTGGATACGTCAAATTATTGATTGATGAATTTAGTTTGATCCATGCCCCTATCGAAATCATGTACAAAGATAGTCTGTATCAAAAAATGTATTACGGCAATTCCAAAATCATCAATCAACTGCGTTATTATCCTATCGCCTTTTTTTTAATCATAGCTTTTTTGATCGGACTACTGATTGCCTATTATCGAAGTGCGCAGTCTGTCGTAGAGAATAAATTATGGACAGGAATGGCAAAGGAAACAGCGCATCAATTGGGCACACCTATCTCTTCATTGTTAGGGTGGCTAACAATTTTAGAGCAGCAAGAAATTGATGAAAAAATACTGTCTCAAATAAAAAGTGATATTAAACGACTCGAAATAATAAGTGCTCGGTTTTCAAAAATTGGTTCGCTTCCACAACGTGAATCTGCTAATCTTAGTGAAGTCATTGAAGAACTAATACGCTATATGCAGGTACGGATGCCAAAAAAAATCTTGCTTCATTTCGAAGAAATAGGTCAAGCAAAACCCATAGAAATTAATACAGAACTTATTGCTTGGGTATTAGAAAATTTGATTAAAAATAGTATTGATGCTATTCGTGGTAAAGGAGAAATACGCCTTGTCTTAAGCTGGAATAAATCCGCACATATTGTTATATCTGATACTGGAAGTGGGATACCAAAAAACCTTCAAAAAAAGGTTTTTAGTCCGGGTGAAACCACAAAAAAAAGAGGTTGGGGGCTTGGCCTATCTTTGGCGAAGCGCATTGTGGAGCAATATCATGAAGGAGGGTTAATACTAAAAGAAAGTTCAAGTGAAGGAACTGCATTCGAGATTCAACTTCCTGTTATTGAAAAGCAGCAGTGATTTTTTTAGCCATAGCAGTCATTTCAGTGTTTGATAACTCAACTTTTTTCTGAAAGCTTGCATCTGCCATTTCGTTTAAAGGGATAAGATGTACATGAACGTGGGGAACTTCCAATCCAATAACGCTAAGCCCTATACGTTTACAAGGGACAGTCTGTCTTAATGCATTGGCAACTCGCTTGCTAAACTGCATTAGTGCTGTATAAGCCGCGTCATCTAAATCAAACAATTTATTGACCTCTTGCTTTGGTACACACAATGTATGGCCAGGGGCATTTGGATTAATATCTAAAAAGGCAATATGATTTGTATCCTCGGCAACAATAAATGCAGGAATTTCTCGAGTAATAATACGGCTAAATAAAGAGGCCATTAGCGACTTATAGCTAAGATTTCAAACTTTAATGATCCATTTGGAACAGTAACCTCAGCGGTGTCTCCAACAGATTTACCCAGAAGTCCTTTACCGATAGGAGAGTTTACAGAAATTTTTCCAGCCTTAAGGTTGGCTTCGCTTTCTGCTACAAGCGTGTAATCCATCTCCATATTATTGATGAGATTTTTTATGCGGACTTTAGAAAGCACCAATACTTTTGAGACATCAAGTTGTGATTCGTCAATGACTCGAGCACCAGCAAGAGTTTCCTCCATTTTGGAAATCTTCATTTCGAGCATTCCTTGGGCTTCTTTGGCAGCATCGTACTCTGCGTTTTCACTTAAGTCACCTTTGTCGCGCGCTTCAGCAATTGCTTGTGATGCACGTGGACGCTCAACATCTTTGAGTTGATTGAGCTCTTCTCGTAATTTTTTTAGCCCTTCAGCCGTATAATATGAAACTGTACTCATTGGGGTATAGTTAAAAAAAAACCCTTATTTTGAAAAGGGATAGTACAAATATACAATTTTCATTTTTCTTGCGTTGTAATACGATGAAACACGGGTTAATCATTGCGTTTTTTTTTCTTTTGGGTTGCTCAGAGAACAGTGTAGAACGTAATCCATACCTTTTTGAAACACGATTTGACCAAAGTATCAACCTTGCATTGCCCGCTTTTGACAATTTAAATTACCAAGGGGGCAGCATGTATTGGCCTAATGGTGGTATTAAAGGGCTATTGCTTTTTAATTTGGCTGGAACCATAATGGCTTGGGAGGCAAGTTGTCCCAATCACACACCTAGTAGTTGTTCTACCACGCAGATCAATGGGGTAACTGCTTCGTGCTTATGCGAAGACTATCAGTACAGTTTGGCTACTGGCCAGCCCCTTACTGAAGGGGCAACCTATAGCTTGCTGTTTTACAAAGTGCAACAAAATGGTACTGCTATCCGTATTTACAATTAAAACTTTAGTGTTAATCCTGCCATAAAATGACGTCCAGCTTGAGGGTAATAACCTACCCCTTCAATCGTTGCTATTGATCCTGGTGAACTCCAATCATCATCATAGGTGAAAAAATATCCGTTAGAACTGTACATATCGTCAAATAAATTATGAATGTGTAGGTTGACATTCAACATTGCTCCATTTTCATTTTGTAACAATACTGCCTGGAATTGAACATCATGGATAAAATAATCCTTCAGTTTAGACAATGCTGCATTAATATTACTCATATACTGATCGCCAACATATTTACTTACCAATGAAACCGACCAAGTATCTTGACTAAACGATAGTTGGTTTGCCCCAACAAGTGATGGAGAATATGCCAAATGTGTATTGCCCAAGTTTTGCAACGAACCATCTCGCTCAAAGTACTTGTCTTTATTCTGGTTTTTACTCCAGGAAAGGTTGCCCTGCCAATTCCAGTGATTGGCAAAATCCCAGCCGCCTTCTACCTCTATACCACGTCGGTAACTATCTCCCGAGTTTTTCCTTATAGGCGCGCCCACAGCATCAATTGCTCCTGTTAGCACCAATTGATCTGTGTAACCCATATAATACAGGTTTACATTTATAAAGGCATCGCTCGTCTTCCAACGCCATCCCAGTTCAAAATCGTCTAATTCCTCAGGCACAGGGTTTCCATTTTCATAGTCCGTTCTATTTGGTTCTTTATGCGCCTTTGCATACGAAGTATAAAATTGATTTTTTGCATTAGGAGTATACACCACGCCTGCTTTGGGATTAAAGAAAGTATGCGCGTCATCAACTGAAAAGGATGAAGGGCCTGCAATTTCGCCTGAAACCTTGTAATCTATCCATCTAAGTTGCGCATCGGCATAAAGGTTCCACTTGTCAGAAAAGGCATAACCCCATTTGGCAAAAATATTACCATCTTTCTTTTTTCCTGTGTTCTCGTAAAATCGATGTTTTGGATTTGCATTTGCTGTAGTTGCCCACATAAGCTCACCAAAATGCAAGCCTTCATACGTACTGTAATAGGCGCCTGCGCTTAAGTTGTGTTTTTCCTTTTGATGTTGAAACATAAGGTTCGCAACATAAAAATCATTATCAAGCCATTTTCGAACGACATTTTCAGTTGCTGTCAGATTTTGACCATTGATTTGCAATATGGGAAGCCTTAAAAAAGAATTAGAAGTAACTCCGCTTAAGCTAATATTCTGATCATACCATAGATCATTAAATTCCTCATAATAGCCATAACCGTGCGTGTAGTTTAACCCCAATGAAACTCTTGAAGAATTAGTAAGTCGGTGTTCAATATGTATCTGCGTGTGATCTTGATTGTAATTATCTACCTGATCCTCGTAATATCCTTCGATATCTCCACTTTCAGAATATTGTTCACCAGCTACGTTGTACGTTCTATTGTTAATCAATGTGATAGGATCAACTCCATACCATGATTGATAGGTCCGTTCATGGCCACCAAACGTCAATGCCTTTATCTTGGTATTGATAGAAGTATAGGTCGCTTGAAAAAAATAACCCTTTAAATCAGAGGAAGCTCGATCAATATATCCGTCTGATGAAATTTGTGATAGACGTCCGCTAAGTTCTAAACCACTTTTAGAAATTCCAGTAGAAAATTTAATGGTGTTTTTAAATGTATTAAAACTCCCTGCGCTAGACGAAAGTTGCGCAAATGCTTTTTGTGAAGCTTGGTCAGTACCTATGTTAATACTGGCACCAAACGCTGCAGCTCCATTTGTAGAAGTACCCACACCACGTTGGATTTGCAAACTTTCTACTGAAGAAGCAAAATCGGAGAGGTTAACCCAAAAAGTTCCATGCGATTCAGCATCATTATAAGCAATGCCATTTATGGTTACATTAACACGGCTAGCATCGCTACCACGAACACGAATTCCGGTATATCCTACTCCTGCTCCTGCATCACTCGTGGTAACAACACTGGGTAAATAGCGTAATAAAACAGGGAGATCTTTACCCAAATTTTGTTTGGCTAATGCTTCTTGAGTGATGTTAGTGTACGCCATAGGCGTATTTTCATTAGCCCTAAGTGCACTTACTGTGACAGCTTTTAGCGCTACTGGATTGATTGTTAGTGTATCTATTTTAGGATTTGCTTGTTGGGCTACTAGCCCAGTCACAAGCATTAGTGAAATAATGGTTTTCATTTGCTATAGGGCAAATAAAGGGGTATTATTTACAAAGGTTTTAAGTGAAACAATTCCTTGGCAGCATTACCTGCCCAGGTTCAACGGGTATAATCTCAGCCGTTAGGCACCCCTAGAGATATTGCAAATATAAGACTATTATATGTTTTGGTGCATAGGACGCAATAAATCAATTACTGTTTTTACAGGATTAAATGTTCTGACGGGAACTTCCACAAAAACAGTATTCCAATCAGCCATAGCACCATTCCAAAGCCCGGGATGCTCTAAAGCCTTAATCTGAGAACCTTCAAACGATTTTTCAGTGATAAAAAAACTGTCTTTATTTACAAATTTTGTTAAATCATATTTTTCACCCTTAAAATTATGTGTAGCGCAAACAATATCAACAGGGTTGAAATGCGTTCCTTTTTTAAAAATACTTTTTTGATGTTTATTTTTAATATCTACTTGTGCTTCTTCAACAATTTGAAGACTTTGTTCGCCTGTTTTTTGCACCCAAAAAGGACCCCCACCAGGCTCCCCTTCGTTTTTAACCATTCCACAAACTCGAAGTGGACGAGATAATTTTTGTTTCATGAAAAGCATCAATGCGTCTTTACTAAGATCATCAGGAATTTGAATATTTAATTGTTGTGTCGCAAAAGCTTTTAACTCAATCACATCTAAAGCTTCCCCAAGCTCTAGAGCGCGGCAATATTGGTAGATTTGTTCAAGAACATAAATAAGCACTCCCCCCAGCAATTTTTTATACTTTGCTGTATGCAGGTGATATTTTCGAACAGAAATATTATCAATATTACTTAGAAAAATGATTTTTTCTTTCATACTGTTCAGGTTTCCAATAAGTGATCCATGACCTCCAGCCCGTAAAACAAGTTGCCCATTGGCATCTCTTAAAGGTGAGTTGTCATTTGACAATGCGACAGTATTCGTGGTTTCTTTTTGGTGTGAAAATTCAAGGTTTGTGGTAATTGAAAAGTTGGTTTGTAAAAAGGATGTAGCTGATAAAAGCGTATTATTAAATATCATTTTTGATTTTGGCGGAATCGTAAAATGAATGTTCATTTGATCGTGATTAACAATAAATTCTTTAGATAAAAACAATTGCTCTTCGGCTGCAGTTCTCAATTTGTTTTCATAATTATGAAAAGGGATTAGGGCTTTAGGCAATGTACTATACTCATCAATAACCCTTTCTATAAAACGATAACGATAATCGGTATGTAACTCTCCGTTTTGAAGCGTATTTACAGCTTCCCGAACTTGGGCATAAAAAGGAAGTTTTTCAATCCCTCCCAAAAAAACAGCAAGCTTGTAGGTTTTTTTACGGTTTAAATAGCTTCTTAATGTATCTTTTTCGGGGGTGTAGTTTTTAAAAAAATAGTGAAGAAATTTAAACATCCTACTAGCCATTCCAGAAGCAGGAATAAAACGGGCAATGGTATACCGCTGTTTATTGGATTCAAAAAAAGAATTATACTTATTTATCTCTTTTTCATTAAACGTCACTATGCCATCACCAATAGTAGCAGGCCTATCCAAGTGTGTGTGTGTGGCTCCTTTTGCGATTATTGCCATTTGTTCCTTTGCCGTAATAAGTGAAATCCCTATTTCGTTGAGAGACTTCTCATCTTCTGAAGTAAGCGAATGCTTCATACATATTGATTTATTTGTTCAATAACACAATCCATTCTGGTAGTATTTGAACCGCGTAACATTGTGTAGGTAATATACCGATGCTGTAATGCTTCTTTAAATTTATCAAGCATTTCTTGGCGCTGATTGGGTTTGTCACGCAAAGCATCTTCTTTCCAAGGAACGTCAATATCAGTTAAAAAGTATACATCGTAGTTGTTTTTTGTATTGGCAATAATAACACGTTCATCACACCACCCATTAAAATATGCTTCTGCATATACTTGTGTAGAAAGCAGGTTTGTGTCGCAAAAAAGAAATTTGTTTGCCTTTTTAATCGCTTGGTTTTCAAGTTTAATTTGACCTAAAGCAATTGGATAAATATCCTCTGGAGCGCATATTTCTCCTGTCTTTTTTAACTTTTCTTCCAAATACTCTCGAGCATATTCGGGAACCCATTGGGTATTGTAATGTTCAGCTAAGGCTTTCGCTAAAGTTGTTTTCCCTGTAGATTCTGGACCAAACATCACCACTTTTACAAGCGAACTGGAGAGTTGTTTAAGATTTTCTTCCATGACAGATATCCAAAAATTGCAATTACAGTAAATATAAGGTATTGAAAACTTGTAAGGGTTAGTCCTTTGTGAAAATAGAGCGGTACAGAAATAATGTCTCCTACAATCCAAAAAATCCAATGTTCAATTTTACGGCGCGCCATAAGCCACATGCCTACAAAGAATATTCCTGTAGTAATTGTGTCAACGTAGGCCGTCCAATTTGACCATTTTCCGGCTGACTGATAAACACTAAAAACAAGGAGTAATGCGGCAATAAATATTACTAATGAGATTCTTTTTTCAGTCTTAGATGTGTTACTAATTGGTGTGGGATGTTCATTTATTGTCCGTGTCCATATGTGCCAGCCATAAATACTCATACTAAAGTAATAGGCATTAATCAACATATCGCCCAACAAGTCCCATTTTAATAATAGATACACAAAGATTCCTGTGGAAATTAAGCCCGTAGGAAACACCAATATGTGATTTCTTTTTGCGTACCACACACTTAAAAATCCAAAAATAATAGCTGCAAACTCTAGCGCAATATCCATGGGTAAATACTCAGAATATTGACCAAAAAAAAACTCAAAAAGTAGGTTCATAATCACTGCGATTCGATTTGACTATTTTCATGTTTAAGATAATATGCGCTGACTGTTCAAAAGCCTGTTTGGTGGCATTAGTGATTAGGTCCATAACAGTTGAATAATCACCATATATCTGGGTGCTTAAGGGAGTTTCTTTTATAACGCATCCCGATGCGCGAAGGGTTTTTATGAACTCAATTATTGGTGGCTCAAAGTCGTTTTGTAATGGTGTTAATGTAAGTTCAACCGATATTTCCATAACTAATCTGTTTTAATTGCCAAAGCACATGAATAACCTTCCCAATAATATAACCAGTTTTTAAGCACGGTAGTTGCGCCATTGTGTTGGACTATGGCCTTGGGGTTATCGGAATCCATTTCTGCTGTACATATATCTTGTAGAAAGCTTAGTCCCTTTTTTCCAAACACTTTATAAGCGGCTTCTTTTATACACCACTGCGTGGTTCGTGTTCTGTCACTGGCATTTTCTGTAAACTCGGAGTTTTGTAAAAACTTAGGGGCAATTCTATGAACTTTTGGCCGTTCTTTTTCAATGTCAACTCCTACGGGAACATCGCTGAGAACTATAGCTGAAAATTCATGTGAATGAGAAATAGATATAAACTTGCCATCTGACAAATGGGGTTTTCCAAAAGCATCATAAAGAAGCGCTTTCGGCGCATATCCAACAGCAGCTAATAAGTGCCTAACACTCAAAAATCCACGCCTGTGAATATCTGACTTCATGGTATCCAATCTATTGATACACAATTCGGTAAGATCAATTCCTTCGCTTAGAAAAGCTTCATCTTCTGTAATATGCCATACCAAAAGATTGGTATTGCAAGATGCCTGATATTTTTTGTAGATGGGCACAGATGTTGTAAATTTGCTTTTAAATTGCTAAAACACCAAATATACAATTATGGCTACTAAAACTACTTCGTATGTACCATATAAGGTTAAAGATATTTCTTTGGCTGAATGGGGAAGAAAAGAAATTGAACTTGCTGAGGCTGAAATGCCTGGGCTTATGGCGTTACGTGAAGAATATGGTCAGCAACAACCGCTTAAGGGCGCGCGAATTGCAGGCTGCTTACACATGACCATTCAAACGGCGGTACTTATTGAAACGCTTACTGCGCTTGGAGCAGAGGTTACTTGGAGTTCTTGTAACATTTTTTCCACACAAGATCACGCAGCAGCAGCAATTGCGGCAGCTGGAATTCCTGTGTATGCTTGGAAAGGGATGAATGAAGAAGAATTTGACTGGTGTATTGAACAGACTTTATTTTTTGGAAAAGAGCGTGAGCCTTTAAACATGATTTTGGATGATGGTGGAGATCTTACCAACTTAGTATTGGATCACTACCCAGAGCTTGCCGCAGCCATTAAAGGGCTTTCTGAAGAAACGACAACTGGTGTTCACCGCTTGTACGAGCGTGTACAAAATGGAACACTTCCATTACCTGCTATTAATGTAAATGACTCGGTAACCAAGTCAAAGTTTGACAATAAATACGGCTGTAAAGAATCTGCCGTTGATGCGGTACGTCGTGCTACAGATATTATGCTTGCTGGAAAGCGTGTGGTTGTTGCTGGATATGGTGATGTTGGTAAAGGAACTGTTGCTTCGTTCCAAGGTGCTGGTGCCATTGTTACAGTAACTGAAATTGATCCTATTTGTGCGCTTCAAGCATCTATGGATGGTTTTGAAGTTAAAAAACTAGATACCGTTATTGGAAATGCTGACATTATTGTAACGGCTACAGGAAACAAAGACATTGTTTCAGAACGTCATTTCCGTGCGATGAAAGACAAAGCAATTGTTTGTAACATTGGCCACTTTGACAATGAAATTGACATGACTTGGCTAAACGACACCTACGGTAGTACAAAGGATGAAATAAAACCACAAGTAGACAAGTACACAATTGAAGGTAAAGACATTATTGTGTTGGCCGAGGGCCGTTTGGTAAATCTAGGTTGTGCTACAGGGCATCCAAGTTTTGTGATGAGTAACTCATTTACCAACCAGACACTTGCTCAAATAGAGCTTTGGAATCACGCCGACCGCTATGACAATAAGGTGTATATGCTTCCTAAGCATTTGGATGAAAAAGTGGCACATTTACACTTAGAAAAATTAGGAATTGAATTGGAAGAATTAGACCAAGATCAAGCAGATTATATCAGTGTCCCTGTAAAAGGACCCTATAAACCGGAATACTACCGCTACTAAGATTTTATTTTAGAACTGTACCAAAACCCGAGGCAATCGCCTCGGGTTTTTTGTTGCACACGAAATAGTGCTTAAAATCGATTTTGTACATTTGAATTACAATACAAAAAGATGCCTACGCTTTTGGAATGCGTTTCTTTTTTTACTCCAACGAACATGAGCCTATACATGTTCATGTGAGAAACGCTGACGGAGAAGCAAAATTTAGTGTAAAAGCATTGCGTTGTATCGACAATAAAGGACTTAAAAACAAAGATGTAAAACTTGCTAGGGTACTAATTAAAGAAAATAAAGAATTGATAATTAACGCATGGCACGCCCACTTTTCTAAATAAAGAACATGACTATAGCCCGCATTTGGTTTGACCGCGAACATATTTTCCTTAAAACTACAGAAGGGGTTGAAAAATCCATGCCGTTAAAGTGGTTTCCCAAGTTGGCGCAAGCCACCCCAAAACAGCGTGAAAAATATGAGCTATCCCCATTTGGTATTCACTGGGAAACACTCGATGAAGACCTGAGTTTTGAAGGCTTTTTTGCTTTTCAAAAAGAAAACGTAGGTATGTAAACCCGAGGCGATTGCCTCGGATTTTTTATTACTAACTTAGTACGTATGAAAAAATATATTTTAAATAGTATTTATAAAGCAATAGCCGTAGTTATGGTTATGCCGCTTTATCATGTTAAAAGTTTCTTTATCAGAAAAAGCGAAAATTAAACCCCGATTTGTTCAAAACCAAAAAAACCCCGCCAATGGCGGGGTTTTGTTTTAAGTAAGAAAACTGCTGGTTACTCTGCAGTTTCAATAGACACATACGATCTATTGTTTTTCTTTTTTGTGAATTTTACAACGCCATCTACTTTTGCGTGAAGGGTGTGATCTTTACCTAAGTAAACATTATCTCCTGGATGATGTGTTGTTCCGCGCTGACGAACAATAATGTTTCCCGCAATAGCGTTTTGTCCACCAAATATTTTTACGCCTAAGCGTTTGGATTCCGATTCTCTTCCGTTCTTCGAACTACCTACTCCTTTTTTGTGTGCCATGGCTTACGTATTAGTTTTTAGCTTCAAGTGCCGCTACTAGATCGGCTTTTTTCATGGATGAAATTCCTGCAATTCCTGCTGCTTTTGCTAAGTCCTTAAGTTCAGCTACTGTCTTAGACCCGTAGTTTTCAGCTTTTGGTGCTTTTGCTTTTGGTGCTTTTGCTTTTGGCGCTGCTTTCTTCACTTCTTTTTTAGCTTCTTTTACAGGAGCTTCAGCCTTAGGTGCAGCTTTTTTTGCAGGTTTTGCCTTAGTCGCAGCACCCACTCCTACCGATTCGATAAGAATTTCAGTAAGCGACTGACGGTGACCGTTTTTAACGCGGTATCCTTTGCGGCGTTTCTTTTTAAATACAATTACTTTATCGTCTTTAAGGTGACGGACCACTTTTGCTCCTACAGAAGCATTGGCTACAGCTGGGGCGCCTACAGTAATGTTATCTCCTTCAGCCAACATATAGACCTGGTCAAACGAAACCTTGTCTCCTTCGTTGGCGTCCAAACGATGAACAAATACCTTTTGGTCTTTTGCAACTTTGAATTGCTGCCCTGCTATCTCTACGATTGCAAACATAATATTAGTTTAATGCTTCTTTTGTGAAGCGGGGGCAAATATACAATGTTGTATTGTATCAGACAAAATTTTTATGCTGTAACATTTCAAGTTTAAAATCGTTATGATTATTTATATTAAATTTAATGATTCTAAAATCAAAACTCTAATGAAACTATTCCAATACATAGGGCTTCTGTGTGTAACATATTGCATAAGCGCCCAATCTGTTTCTTTTGAAGAATACGATCTTGACAACGGGCTCCATGTCATTCTACATCAAGATAATTCAGCACCCGTAGTTACTACTTCAGTAATGTATCACGTAGGGGCTAAAGACGAACAACCAAACCGCACTGGATTTGCGCATTTCTTTGAACACTTACTTTTCGAAGGCTCGGAAAACATTGAAAAAGGCGGCTGGTTTTCCATTGTTACAGAAAATGGTGGGACAAATAATGCGAATACTACTGACGATAGAACCTATTACTATGAGGTTTTTCCTTCAAACAATTTAGAACTTGGATTATGGATGGAATCTGAACGTATGCTACATCCTATAATTGAACAAGACGGGGTTGACACACAAAATGAAGTCGTTAAAGAAGAAAAGCGTCTCCGTGTTGATAATCAACCTTACGGTAAATTTTTGGAGAATGTGAAAAAACACCTCTTTAACAAACACCCTTATCGATGGACAACTATTGGTGAAATGGATCACTTAGATGCTGCAACACTAGATGAATTTTTAGCATTTAATAAAAAGTTTTATGTACCCAACAATGCAGTATTGGTAGTCGCTGGAGATATTGACAGTACCAACGCCAAAAAAATGATAGAAGACTATTTTGGCAGCATACCAAGAGGAAATGATATCGAACGGGTAAAATATGTAGAAGATCCCATTACTGAAGAACTTTCTGCAAAAGCGTATGACGCCAACATTCAAATACCTGCTATAATTTCTGCATATCGTACACCTTCATTTAAAGAAAGAGATTCTAGAGTCCTCGATATGATTTCAACCTATTTGAGTGATGGTCCAAGTTCTAAACTTTACAAAAAGTTAGTTGACGAAAAGAAAATGGCCTTACAAACTGGTGCATTCAATATCTCTCAAGAGGATTATAGCATGTATGTTGTATTTGGATTACCTCAGGGTGAATTTAAACTCAATGATCTTACAACAGAGATGGATGCTGAAGTTGCTAAAATTCAAAATGACCTTATCTCAGAGCGTGACTATCAAAAATTACTTAACAAATTTGAAAATGGATTTGTTAACGCCAATGCTTCTGTTGAAGGGATTGCAAACTCACTTGCGCGTTATCACATGCTTTATGGAGATACCAGTTTAATTAATAATGAAATTGATATCTATCGCTCCATTTCAAGAGAAGAAATCCGAGAGGTAGCCAACAAATACCTCAATACTAACCAACGTTTAGTGCTTGAATATTTACCAGAATCAGAAAAAAATTAAAGCAAGGATCATGAAAAAATTACTCTATTTATTTACACTATTGATTACTTGTTCAGTAGTCGCACAAATTGATCGCAGCCAACAGCCTATACCTGGGCCTGCTCCTGTTATTCAGGTTAAACAACCGCAACAATACACCCTTAAAAACGGACTAACCGTTATGGTAGTTGAGAATCATAAACTCCCACAAGTAAGCGTGAATCTGACCCTAGACAACCCTCCTATTTTAGAGGGAATAAAAGCTGGTCTTGGTCAACTTACCGGAAGCCTAATGGGTAAAGGTTCTAAAAAAATATCAAAAGATGACTTTTATGATGAAGTTGACTTTATGGGTGCCAACATTAATATTGGGACATCCGGAGCTTTTGCTCAATCCCTAACACGCTATTTTCCGAGAGTTTTTGAAATGATGGCAGATGCTGCAATCAACCCAAACTTTACAGAAGAAGAGCTCGTTAAAGAGCGTGATATTTTAATTGATGCCATAAAAGCAAATGAAAAGAATGTGACTTCAGCTGCTAGACGTGTTGAAGATTTACTGGCATTTGGAGACAAACACCCCTATGGAGAATACACAACGTCGGGAACGGTATACAATGTTAAGCTTGAAGACGTTCAACGATTCTATGACTTTAGATTTAGACCAAACAATGCGTATTTAGTTGTTGTAGGAGATATTGACATAGAAACCGTAAAACCATTAGTGAAAAAGTATTTTGGTAAATGGAAAGCGAATCCTGTAGCATCAAGTCCGTTACCTAAAGTTGAAAATCCAGAACGCACCCAAATTGATTTTGTAGACATGCCCAATGCGGTGCAGTCTGAAGTAGTAGTACAAAGCACCACATACCTTACAAAAAAAGACGCTGATTACTTCCCCGTGTTAATGGCTAACTCCATTTTAGGTGGTGGCGGTGAAGCCCGCTTATTTTTAAACTTGCGAGAGGACAAAGGATACACATACGGGTCATATTCAAGTATCGGCAACAACAAACGTACTGCCACACGATTTAGAGCCACTGCAAGTGTACGAAACGAAGTAACCGATAGTGCTGTGGTAGAGCTTTTAAGTGAAATCAAGCGAATACGTACTGATTTAGTGACTGAAAGTGAGCTTAAAAAAGCTAAAGCTAAATATGTGGGAAATTTTGTGCGTTCAGTTGAAAAACCATCCACAATAGCACAGTTTGCTTTGGAAATTGCAACTGAGGGCTTGAGTAGAGATTTTTATGAAAATTATCTTGATAAGATTAATGAAGTAACTGCAGAAGATGTTAAACGTGTTGCTCAAAAATACTTTAATGTGGATAATGCTAGAGTCATTGTAACTGGTAAAGGAACTGAGGTCTTAGACAACCTTGAAAAAGTAACTTTTAATGGCAAACGACTAGCTATTTCTTATTATGATAAATATGGCATTCCCATTGATCGACCTTCCAAAGCTGCTGTTGGTGAAGGGGTCACTGTTAAAAGTATTTTGAGTTCTTACTTAGATAAAACTGGAGCAAGTGCAGTTGAAAATCTTGAATCATTGAGGCTCACTTATGTGGGAGAATTTATGCAAATGGCTATTAAAGTAGAGGAGTTAACTGCAACAATGGGACAAAAACAAGTTGTTTCTGTTGGTGGAAATACAATGATGACAAGCGTGGTTTCTACTAAAAGTGCGCAAATTAAACAAGGGCCAAATGCCATGGAGCTTCCTAAAATCATCCACGATGACCTCAAAAAGACTTTTGGTGCGCTTACTGAAATTGCCTTATTAGAGAATGATGAAGCAACACTTGAGGGTGTCGAAAACATTGATGGGCAAGATGCGTATGTGATTAAGCTTGCTGGTACCGGGGTTAGTTACACATTCTACTACAGTGTAGAAACTGGATATAAGGTGCGAGAAAGCTCGTTGGTAAATTTCAATGGACAGATGCAAACAAATAGCACTGACTATTCGGAATACACACAACAATCAGGGCTTATGCTTCCAAGTAAAAAAAGTTTTGATTTAGGTGGTCAGGTTGTTATTTTGGAAATAAGCGACGTAGAAATAAACCCTGAAGTGGAAAATGCGGACTTCAATTAAAGGGGTTTCTTTTTCTTGTTTGCCATCGAAACTCCAACTAGAATAACTACTGTGGCAATAAATTGAATCCCATTTATGCGCTCCCCATCTAAGGTACCCCAAAAAAGGGCTATAATGGGCAGGGTGTAAGTGACCGATGAAACAAAAACTGCAGATGCCATTTTTACAAATTGGTTAAACATAACCTTTGCGATAGCTGTACCAAAAAAAGCAAGCAGTGCAATAAAGCCCAAGCTCGTTAAAACTTCTTGGGTTTTTAAGTGTTGTATTGCAAAAAAGTCTGAAAAAATAAGTAAAATAACTGCAGGTGGTAAAATGGCAATAAAATTTCCGAGTGTCATCGCCATAGGGGAAACTTCAGCAAGCTTATGCTTTAAAAAATAAATGTTTACAGCATAACACATAGATGCACAAATAATAAGCAATACATATCCTATTGGTTGTTCTCCGTTAATATCAGTACCCCCTAAAATTAAACCCAAAGACCCTAGGAAACCTAAAGCAACGCCTATGTATTGGCGTGCAAAAACTACAGTGGTGAAAAAAAAGACCCCAACGAGTAAGGTAAATATGGGTGTTAATGAATTCATTATAGCAGCTACGGATGAATCGATATACTGTTGCGCAAATGCAAAAAAGAATGAAGGGAAAAAAGTTCCCAAGAATCCTGTAATAACGAGCCATTTCCATTGCCTTTTAGAAAGTCCTTTTAGGGAATTAAAGCCCATTAGTATTAGAAAAATAGTGCTAAATATTATACGAACACTTCCCAGCTCTATGGGGCTAAGTCCTACGAGCCCGCGCTTTATCAAAATATAAGAACTCCCCCAAATCAAGGAAAGAATTCCTAAATAAATCCATTTATTTTGAGGGATGATTTTCATTATTGTGCAAACATGGTGAAAAGAAATAAAGCAATAAAATTTTTACTACATTTGAGTAAAACATAATATTATGAGAACCCCTATCATCCTTATGTTGTTAGCCCTAACTTTTGGCTGTACAACCACTCCTAAAACTGAAAAAAAGACGGTATCGCATGAAGATCATGACACTGTTGCAATGTCTGCTGACCTTACGCACATTTCATTTCCTATTGAAGGAATGACATGTGAAATAGGCTGTGCAGCACGGATTGAAAAAAAGATTGCCGCATCTGAAGGTGTAGCACTTTCAAAAGTGGATTTTGACTCAAAAACTGCACATGTATCCTTTGATGCTTCAATGACATCCTTTGAAGCAATTGGCAATATTATTAAAGATCTTGGAGATGAATACAAAGTAGGTGAAGCAAAAGCTAGCTCTCCTTATATGTCCGATAAAGACGGAAAAACATGCGACAAATCTTGTGACAAACCCTGTTGTGCCAAAAAGAAGAAATGCGATAAATCTTGTGATAAGCCTTGTTGTGCTTCTGATAAAAAGCACATGGATAAAAAGGCTTGCGATAAATCTTGTACAAAAGCGTGTTGTGCTTCTAAAAAGAAATAGTCTTATCCTGCTCCCATTTTAAAGACTCAAGAAGTTTTTGTACATCATTTTTGATGTATGCTATGGCTGGTGCCAACGAATCGTAATTTGGCTCGGATTCAAAAAGCAATGATCCCGTTAAAAAGTGGTTTTTAGCATCTGTTCCAAAGAAGTGTAAATTTGATGGAGAGTTTCCAACAAGCATAACACAAGACCCATAAACACTGTTTTGCTTACTTTCAAAAGCACTTTCTTGAACTTTGGATGCAGTTTTTCCAAAGAGCTGAAGACGTTTGTCAAAATCGATTAGCAAGGTGTCTAAAGATGCTTGGGTTAAGTCAAAGTAGGTAAGGTATAGCTTGGCTTGAAGTAGGGGGTAATCTAATATTGTACCGCACGCAGACAGTGCGTTGGGATTAGAAATGTTATTGTGTCTAAACTGGTATGTGCAAGAGCTTTTGTAAGTCTTATAAATAGCCTTGGGATATGCCAAATCCAAATGGGCTTTTGGCTTGGGCATAGTAGTTTGACAGCCTACAATGAAAAGCATAAAAAGCAACCCTTGTTTCATAAGTGAATTTTAACCTTAAGTTGTTTTATTCGCTTTCTGTCTACTGCTTCAATCGTAAAAACAACATTCTCAAATCGAAAAGCCGTATTGGTTTTAGGAAATGAGCCTAATTGTTCAAGAACAAATCCCGCTATAGTTTCCGATTCACCTTTTTTAGCCTCAAAGGCATCTGCATTTGTTAATTTAAGCACACTGTAAAAATCCTTCAACGATGTTTTTCCCTCAAACACATAAGTACTATCATTAAGTTTTGAATAGCTTACGTCTGTTTCGTCAAATTCGTCACTGATATCTCCTACAATTTGTTCAATAACATCTTCAAGAGAAATAACTCCAGAAGTACCTCCATATTCATCAACAACAACTGCCAAGTGAATACGCTTGGATTGAAACTCTTCCAGTAAATCATCTAACTTTTTATTTTCAGGCACGTAGTAAGGCTCTCGCAGGAGACTAGTCCAATCCATGTTTTCTTCTTCCAAATAGGGAAGTAAGTCTTTTACATACAAAACTCCTATAACAGAATCAATGGTTTCACGATAAATAGGGACTCTTGAAAATCCTTTATCAACTACTTGCTGTATCACTTCAACAAATGTCGTTTGCTCTTCAAGGGCAAAGACATCAATTCTGGGGCACATCACTTGTTTGGTCTCTGTAGTGCCAAAAGTAACAATGCCTTTCAGAATTTTTTGCTCATCTTTTGTTGTTTCCCCAACATCGGTCATTTCAAGGGCTTGAGAAAGGTGGTCTACAGATATATTTGTTGCTGTATTCGCTAAACGCTTTTGAAGGATAAATGTGATGTAACTCATGGGATAGGTGAGTGCAAAAAACACATACTGATCAAGTGCGTAAATGGGCAATGCCATTCGTCTGGCAAATCCTTCGGGGTTCTTATTCGCGTATACTTTAGGTAAAATTTCTCCAAACAAAAGCACTACTGTAGTGATAATTCCGATTTCTAATAAAAATTGAAGCCACGGTTGTGAAATAGCTTCAAAAAGTAATGAGGTGAGTGAAGCAAAAACAAGTACTGTTGCGATATTAATCAAATTATTCAGCAATAGAATAATCGCTAATAACCTTCTTGGATTTTTTCGCAAGTGTGCAATAATACGCTCCGACTTATTGGATGCCGTTGAGGCTTCCTTAATAAAAGAGGGGGATAGAGAAAAAAAAGCGACCTCTGATCCAGATATAAGGGCTGAACAAATAAGAAGTATAAGCAACAAAAATATTTTTGCTGTTTCTACTGTTTCAAAACTAAAAACCAAATAGGGTATGTCCAACAATTAAGCTTTAAAATGGCAAGTCATCATCACTTGAAGACTGGCTAGCCTGAGAAGGCTGTTGTTGTGGGGGTTCTTGAGAAGGAGATGCCGCAGCTTGGCTGTCAGTAGGTCTTTGGGTAAGGAATGTAAAATCATCTACGTGAATTTCCGTAGAATAACGATCTTTTCCGTCCTCTCCTTGCCATTTTCGAGTCTTGATACGTCCTTCTACATAGATGCGATCTCCCTTTTTTGTATACTTCTCACAAATTTCTGCAGCTTTATTTCTAACCACTACATTATGCCACTCTGTATTGGTTACCTTTTCACCTGTTTGCTTACTCGTATAGGTTTCGTTGGTTGCTATGGGAAATCTCCCAAGGCAGTTACCACCTTCAAAATAGGTAACTTTAATGTTGTCGCCTAGGTGTCCTATTAACATTACTTTATTTAGTGTTCCGCTCATGATAGATTTTACATCAAATGTACATTATCGGTTGAACTTCTGCAAAAAGCGTTCAATCAGGCGGGGAACCCCATAATCATTAATAGCACTCCATGGTAAAGGAAACGACCGAGGAACATCCTCTAAAATCCAAAAGTGGGTATAGATTGTTTGATGAGAAAGTTTGTGTACTACTGCTGTTTCTTCAAATAACGTCCATTTAGCCAGTGTTGACCAACTTGGTGCATCAGGATGTGCTTTGAGTTCTTTCTCTTTCAGTAGAGAAGCTCCTTCTATGAGAGGAAATTCATTAAGACCTTCCCAAATGTCCTTTCCTTTTCTTTTAATTAACAAGGTGTTATTGTTTTTATCAAATGGAATCAAGTAGTGGAAGAATCGCTTTTTAGCAGGCTTTGCCTTTATTTTTTGAGGGCGCTCTGCTATGGAGTTGTTTTGTAACGATTGGCAAGTGCTTGCAACAGGGCATGTTGTACACAGAGGCTGCTTGGGAGTACATTGTAGGGCTCCAAACTCCATAATAGCCTGATTGTATTCCCCTGGATTATGCAGATCAATGAGGGTTTGTGCTAGCTCTTGAAAAAGACGGATTCCTTGTGATTGGTTTATTGGAGTATCTATATCAAAATAACGTGCCAGAACTCGATAAACGTTTCCATCAACTACAGCAGTGGGTTCATCAAAACATATTGAAGCAATTGCACTTGCTGTATATACACCAACGCCTGGCAAGTTTAATAAGGAATTGTATGAAGATGGAAATATGCCATTTAAGTTAATAGAAACTTCTTTTGCGGTTTTATGTAAATTTCTTGCCCTAGAGTAATATCCTAATCCTTGCCAAAGTTTTAGAACATCATCTTCGTTTGCTTGAGCCAAATCATCGACCGTAGGGTAGTTCGATAGAAAACGCTCAAAATATGGTGTTCCTTGAGCTACACGCGTCTGTTGCATGATAACTTCTGACAGCCAAATCGCATAGGGGTCCTTAGTCTTACGCCATGGTAACTGACGTCTGTTTGAATGGTACCAAACAAGCAAATTTGAAGTAAATGTGTTCATCTAGGCAAAAATACATGCAATGAATGAGTTATGTATGCTAAAGTGAGACATTAGGTATCAATTAAATTTTTATATTTGCACACCTAAAATTTACAACCACACAAGAATTTAAGGATGACAAAAGCCGAAATTGTATCAAACATTTCCGATAAACTGGGAGTAGAAAAGAATGATGTGCAAGCAATTGTAAATCATTTCATGAAAGAAGTTAAAGGTGCGCAAGAATCTGGTAAAAACGTATATTTACGCGGTTTTGGTAGCTTTGTGATTAAAACACGAAAAGCTAAAAAAGGGCGTAATATTTCAAAAAACGTTACCATAGATATACCAGCACACAATATACCTTCATTTAAACCTGCAAAGGATTTTTTGGAGCAAGTGAAAAAAAACGTGGCCGTCAAATAACGATCACATTATATTAATTATTTAGAACATAACATATGCCAAGTGGTAAAAAACGTAAAAGACACAAGGTAGCCACGCACAAGCGTAAAAAAAGAAGTCGTGCTAATCGACATAAGAAAAAGTAACACTTCTTAACCCCCTGAACATTCAAGTTCATTGACATGAGATTTATTTTAGAATTGTTCCCTCTAAAAAAATTTCCACAGCATAAATTGTTCAATCTGTTCCGTAGTTACGGAACAAAAAATCATAATTGTGAGTAAAGAACTAATTATTCGTTCACGATCCTCTGCAGTTGATTTTGCCTTACTCAAAGACGGAAAGCTCGTTGAGTTTCACAAAGAAATTGAAGACAACAAATTTCACGTAGGTGATATTTTTTTAGCAAAAGTTAAAAAAACCCTTTCGGGTTTAAATGCTGCGTTTGTTAACGTAGGATATGAAAAAGATGCTTTTTTGCATTATCATGACTTAGGCCCTAAAGTAGCCACGCTCTTAAAATTTATCAAACGTGCCAGTTCAGGAAAAGTCAAAGACTTTTCATTAAAGAACTATCCGCTAGAGCCTGAAATTAGTAAAGATGGTGTCATTACTGACGCTATTCAGGCCAATCAATCTCTACTTGTTCAAATTATCAAAGAACCTATTTCTACCAAAGGACCCCGTATTAGTTCGGAATTGTCCTTGGCGGGAAGGTATTTGGTATTAGTTCCTTTTTCGGACCGTGTATCCATGTCACAAAAAATTTCTACACGTGAAGAAAAGAACCGCTTAAAGAAGCTTGTGATGAGTATTAAGCCAAAAGGTTTTGGTGTTATTATTAGAACCGTGGCTGAAGGCAAGAAAGTAGCCGAACTCGATAAAGATTTAGAAGATCTTTATAATCGTTGGGTTCAAATGTGTAAAAAAATCCAAAAAGCTGATTATCCCTCTAGAGTACTGAGTGAGCTCAATAGAGCCTCTTCTATTTTGAGAGATATCTTTGACGATGAATTTACAGGCATACATGTAGACGACCCTGAACTTCTAACAGAAGTAAAAGAGTATTTAGAGCAAATTGCTCCTGAAAGGGCATCAATTGCCAAACTCTATAAAAGTGACATTCCCATTTTTGAACACTTTGGTATTGAACGACAAATTAAAGCGTCCTTTGGACGTACAGTCTCTATGAATAGAGGCGCTTATTTAATTGTTGAGCATACCGAAGCCCTTCACGTTATAGATGTCAATAGTGGCAACCGCTCTAACAAAGCGAAGAATCAAGAAGATACCGCATTAGAGGTAAACATGATTGCTGCCACAGAAATAGCTCGCCAGCTGCGCTTACGCGATATGGGTGGGATTATTGTTATTGACTTCATTGACATGATACGTCAAGAAAACAGGAAAAAGCTTTTCGAACACTTCAGAAAAGAAATGGAAAGTGATCGTGCAAAACATAAGATTTTACCTCCAAGTAGAATCGGACTGATTCAAATGACGCGACAACGCGTACGACCTGAAATGGATATTAAAACAAGTGAGCCAAACCCCAACATTAATGGAGAGGTTGAAGCACCTATTGTATTAATTGACAAAATCAAATCTGACTTAGAAAAGATTTTAGCAAATCCGAAACACAAAAAGAAAAAAATTGTGTTGCACTTACACCCTTTTATTGCGGCTTATGTCGCTAAGGGAATGAAGTCAGAGCGTATGAAGTGGTATTTTGAGTACAACAAGTGGATCAAAGTGATGCCACGCGATGCATATACCTATTTACATTACCGTTTCTTTGATGGAAAAGGTAAAGTGATACATATTTAAAAACAAAAAGCGGCCTTAGTGCCGCTTTTTTTATTTTAGCCCTTGTGAAAAAAACATTTACCGTTTCCGAAGCTCTTGAAAAAATGCGCCACTATTGCGCGTATCAAGAACGTTGTCATAAAGATGTAAAAGACAAGCTATATTCCATGAGGATGATCCCACAAGTAATCGAACAAGTGATGGGAACCTTAGTTAACGAAGGGTATCTAAATGAGAGTCGATTTGCACAGCAGTTTGCGCATGGTAAATTTTCAATTAAGCATTGGGGGAAACTCCGAATCACAAGAGAACTAAAATTTAGAAAAGTTTCTGCTTACGATATAAAACTTGCTCTAAAGAAAATTGATGACGCAACTTACCTAAAAAAAATAAATGAGATAAGTGAAAAAAAATGGGAACAGCTTAGTCGTCACAGCACACAAATCCGCAAACAAAAACTATTTCAGTACCTCGCTTATCGAGGTTGGGAAACGCACTTAATCTATGAACAGCTTGACAGGTTAACAGCTAGTTAAAACGAGTGTTGTAGCGAAATTACTCCGTGTGCTTTAGGCATCGGAATAAGATTTTCTACATAATCTGCATTAAATAAATTACGCCCCTGTAATTGAATGCCCCAATCTCCTGCCGTATATGCCAACTGCGCATTGACCACTTGATAATTTCCGCCTAATGCACGTGCAGCGTAGCGATAGGATGTGGAAGATGACCAACGTGATGTAAATTTTTTCAATAGCTGAATATTGACATTGTGCTTCAATGCATTTAAGGCATAACGCGAAACAACTGTTTTGGTATAATCATCTTTAACATAGGCGTAAGACAACGTAAGTTGTTGTTGGTATTTTCCGATATCAAAAGCAAAGGAAGAAATAAACTCTCCACCAAAAGTTGATACCTCTTGTGCGTTGGAAGCCAACCACTTTGGATCACCAGGAGTCACTTCAACATAGTCAATCAGGTTTTCACTATTGCGTTGAAACAAAGCTGCTTCTATAGACCAGTTCGATGAAGCATGGCGGTATGCGAGTTCGTAACTCAGTGCTTTTTCTGGCTTTAAATTGGCATTGCCAATGGCCTGAGGGCCGTTGTAATACAAATCATTGTATGTTGGTACGCGATAGGTATACCCTGTGTTAAAAGTCAGTTTTGATGCATTATTAAGCGCATAGCCAATATCTAATCCCGGATAAAAAAATGTGGCTACATCAGAAAAATGGCTTAATGCAAAGCCTGGTGTAAGACTTAAACGATTTAATGAAATTCGATGTTCGAAAAATAGGTGGGCTATGGTCCTACTATGCTGTCCCAAATTATTACTCTGTATGGCGACTGTTGAAAGTTCTGCACCAAATCCAGTACGATTCCCATTGGTATGGGCAATTTTTGTGTCTAAAGAAACACCAATTTTATTATTGATATGAACATTTCGATATACTCCAGGATTGTTTCGAACGTAGATGTATTCGTCTTGTCCTCGTTTCCAAAAAATTCGAGGTGTAAAGCTTGTGTTTTTAGACGTTACAGAAGTAGTTAGCGCAACCAAACTGCTTTGCGTTTCTTCATATTGATCTTCAGCACTAGTAACTCCATAAAACCCATTAGCTCCAAACTTTCGCTCGTTAAACATGGTAATCAGCTTATACTTCTGGGTAGTTCCAAAGCTGCTATGCGTAAAAAAATGAAGGTTCCTAAAGTCGGTGTTATACCGATAGCCGTCACTGCTGTTATACGAAGCATGTGCAATGTGCTGGCTGTTATCATTTGCTAGTTGATGCGTAATACCCAGCTGATTGGTGTTATAGCTCCCTCTTCGCTCATATAGTGTCGTTTTATTTTCAGCGGCTCTTTTCGTGACAATATTAATCGCCCCCGTAAAGGCATTTTGTCCATATATACGTGCGGATGGACCTTTGACTATTTCAACACGCTCAATTACTTCAAGTGGAAGCGCGCTGTTTAGGGTGTGGTGTCCTGTTTGAGGGTCATCGACACGGATTCCGTCAATAAGCAACAACACTTGGTCAAATGTACCTCCACGCAAATACACGTCGGCTTGTGCGCCCTCTACCCCTTGGCGACGTATATCGAGTCCTGCCTGAAAGCGTAAGAGATCTGCAAAGCTTGTTACAGGAGTTGCAGCAATTTGTTCAGCGGTAATAACAGTTACCGACTTAGAGTTTTCAGAAAATGGAATGTCCAATCTAGGAGAAGAGACAACAACCTCATCTAGTGTTGTTTGTGCAATGGCATTTATTGAAAATAATGCAACTAATATTAAATGAAATACATCCTGCTTTATCATAGAAATAATTTAAAAAGATTTGGCGCGGTAAATGTATCAAAAGTATTGTGTCAGTCTACAAACAAAATGACCTTATTGTTGCGCATTTCTAGTGTCCCGCCATTGTTAAGTGCAAGAAAAGTTTCAGAATCTTTTTGAGTAAAATACGCTTGAAAGGCAGGAGCAATATCAAGCTTTCCTTCAATTTTAGCCTCACCTGAGGCTAAAGTAGAAACGATAGGTGTATGGTTATTAAGCACTTGAAAAGAACCTTGTGTTCCAGGGACAACAACCGAAGTTACTTCCCCTTGGAATAATGTTGCTTCAGGACTGACAATTTCTAAAACCATGTGAATTAGGCGTTGGCTTCTGCAAGCATTTTTTCTCCGGCTTCAATCGCCTCTTCAATAGTTCCTTTAAGGTTAAAGGCTGCTTCAGGAAGATGATCTAATTCGCCGTCCATAATCATGTTAAAGCCTTTGATAGTATCTTTAATGTCAACCAATACCCCTGGAATTCCAGTAAACTGTTCCGCTACGTGGAACGGCTGCGATAAGAATCGCTGTACGCGACGTGCGCGAGCAACAGCTAACTTATCTTCTTCAGAAAGCTCTTCCATTCCAAGAATGGCAATAATGTCTTGAAGCTCTTTATAACGTTGTAAAAGCTCTTTTACACGCTGTGCACAGTTGTAGTGCTCATCTCCTAAAATGTCTGGAGTAAGAATACGTGAAGTAGAGTCTAAGGGATCAACTGCTGGGTAAATACCTAGTTCAGCAATTTTACGCGATAATACGGTAGTTGCATCTAAGTGAGCAAATGTTGTTGCTGGTGCCGGATCCGTAAGGTCATCCGCAGGAACATAAACCGCCTGTACCGATGTAATCGATCCTTTTTTGGTAGAGGTAATACGTTCTTGCATGGTTCCCATTTCTGTAGCTAAGGTAGGCTGATATCCTACAGCCGATGGCATACGTCCAAGCAGCGCCGAAACTTCTGATCCAGCTTGTGTGAAACGGAAAATATTATCTACGAAAAACAGTACGTCTTTACCTTGATCGGTACCTGCGCCATCGCGGAAATATTCTGCGATTGTTAATCCAGAAAGTGCAACACGTGCACGAGCTCCTGGTGGCTCGTTCATTTGACCAAATACAAAGGTGGCCTTGGATTCTTTCATGGCTTCTTTGTCAACTTTAGACAAATCCCATCCGCCTGCTTCCATAGACTCAGTAAATTCATCTCCGTATTTAATAATACCCGATTCAAGCATCTCACGCAATAGGTCATTCCCTTCACGCGTACGCTCTCCTACTCCAGCAAATACAGAAAGTCCTCCGTGTCCTTTAGCAATATTGTTGATTAACTCTTGAATAAGTACTGTTTTTCCAACACCAGCACCTCCAAAAAGACCAATCTTACCTCCCTTAGAATAAGGTTCAATCAAATCAATAACTTTAATTCCGGTATATAATACTTCCGTAGATGTTGACAATTCGTCAAAGGCAGGAGCCTGACGGTGAATAGGAAGTCCGTTATCGCCTGTTTTTGGTAAATCGCCAATACCATCAATAGCATCACCGATTACGTTAAATAGCCGTCCATATACATCTTCTCCAATAGGCATTTGAATTGGGTTTCCAGTAGCTACAGCATCTGCGCCCCGCTCCAATCCATCCGTAGAGTCCATAGAAATAGCACGCACTTGATTCTCTCCAATATGCGATTGCACTTCAAGAACAAGGGTGGTACCATCAGTTTTTTTGATTTCAAGGGAATCGTAAATGTTTGGAAGGGTGGAAGTAGCAGTGTCAAATGATACATCTACTACAGGGCCAATAACTTGGGAAACTTTACCTGTATGCTGTGACATAGTCGAAGAATTATTGTTCTAAATGCGTCCAATAGGACACTTAAATTTGGATGCAAATATAAATGAAATATGGGGAAGAACTACGGTATTTATCAACAAAAAACGGCATCCATTTAGGGATGCCGTTTTGTTAAAATAAAGTTCTTGATTTTTATAAATCGAAGCTAATAGAAGAGTAGTATACAGAACCAATGTTCCCACCACCTAATACACTTTGATATTCATCACCACCAATATTATTACCACCAAACTTAAGTACTGCGTTTAATGGAGCGATATCGAAGGACACCTGAGCGTCAAGAACGGTTCTAGCATCTATCATACCGTCAATAAATGAAGCTTCATAGTAATATTCTGAAGTGTTTCGTGCTGAAACATTAAATGACATAATACCAAATTTACCTAAAAGACCCGCTTTAATAGTATGTTCTGGCGTGTTAAATGCAGCCTCAAAACTTGAGTTTGGGTCTGGTGAAAAATCAAGTTTATTGTAATCATATATTACATTGACTAATAGTTTAGATGAAAGTGCTTGAGTGACCTCTGCACTTATACCATATGTTTTTAAATCTTCATCAGAGTTTGAATCTGCTTGATAAATAGCATACGAACCTAATGCTCTGTAATTGCTAAGAGTTATGGGTGTAGCAGCAGTATTGTCTAGATAAGGCACATATGCGTCTGTTGACCCGATTTTATTTTCATAATCGCTGTAATATGCAGAAACATCTACTGTTAGTCCTTGAGACTTAAATCGATATCCTAAATCATACGAAGTAACTCTCTCCGGAGTTACATATTTAAGATTAGCTGATGTTCCAGCCTCATTCAAGGCGTTATTGAAAACATAATCTCCAGTAAACGTAGCCACATTTCCATTAGTTAGTACAACAGTACCATTGTATCTGCCGATATTATCAGGCGAAGTACCTAACAATGTTACATCTCCAGCAAATAAACCAATATATTGATCTTGGTTTGTTGGATTTCTAAAACCTGTTTGGAATGAGAATCTTACATTTTGATTCTCGTCAATATTATACAAACCTGCAAGTCTTGGTGTATAGTTCGCATCAAAAAATTCAGATTTATCAATTCGCATCGAAGCAGTCAGACTCAACTTATCGTTAAGAAGCTTCTTAACCCCTTGAACATAAGCTCCGTATTCATAGTATTCAATTGGACCATCTTGGTCAGAATATATAGTACCGCCTGAGTTCAATTCAGTCATTCTGTATGAAGCACCAACTAAGAAATCAGCAAAATCAGTTACGTCAGTTAAATCATAATTTAACTCAAAGTTGTAAGTTTCAGTATCATCAAATATTCCAGATCCACCATTAACAACTGGTAAGTTGCTTGAAGTCGCTTGAGCTAAAGTAGCAATGTAGGCGTCGGTTCCAGGAACTAACATTCCTACTGGATTAGCTGTGAAGGGGTTGATTCCTAGATCAGCATTAGAGCGAGCAGCATTGTGTGCAAACTGTGTATTACCCCCTAATGGAGCAAAAGCAGCAAGGTTATTAATTGATTGTCCGCCCGTCATAATATCTCCACCTATAATCCCAAGTAGACTAGTAATTCCTGCAATATCAGCTGTAAGTCCATTAGCCCCAGCAAGAGTTCCCAAATAAGTTAAATTATAATTTGCAAACCAGCCTCCGTAACCTGTGAAAGAAGGCAACCCTAATGCGCTCAAATCAGCAATATTCGAGTTTGGTGCATTCGCAAGTAATGCTGCTGCTGCAGAAATAGAATAACTATCTCCATCTTGCTCGCGCGTGTAATAGGTTTTGAAATTTAGTCTCCCATGGTCTACTTGAAATTTATGTTGTTGGATTTTAATCCCCTTCATGGCATACCTTCCAAAACCTTGTAAAGGAGATTCTCCACTACCAATCAAAGAAGATAATACAATCTCCGTTTTTTCATCAGGGCGGTAATGCATAGCAAAATTACCTTTGGTATTTTGAGCGTTATCACTAACAAGATCTTTATCTTTATATCCTGTTGTAACTACATCATCAAAATAGTTAGGAGCGGCGGCGGCCAAGGCTGCTGTTGCAGGATCTAAAAGTCCAAGTAAACCCCATGTGCTAGAGCTTGGAAAAGCGCGTTCTCCATAGATATTTAACCCATTATAATCAGGAGCACTCGTTGAATATGTAGGGTCAACCTCTCCACCTACCATTGGTTGATGCGAATATTCCGCAGCACCCCATTCAGTTCCTTCTTTATGAGACAATGAAGCTTTAATGGCAAATTTATCACCTATCTTGGTTGCCATTCGGATTCCAATTTGAGTAAAATCATTAGTGCCTGCAGCATCTTGTTCAGTAACCCCAGTTCTGTAGTAAGCACTAACTCCTTCGTGCTCAAATGGGTTTTTACTATTTAAGAACATAATTCCTTTGTATGCGTCAGCACCATAAAGGGCAGAAGCAGGACCAGGTATTACTTCAATACTTTGAACATCCAATTCATCAAGACCAATAAGGTTACCCATGGCAAATCCGAATAGAGGAGACATGTTATTCATACCATCAACAAGCGTTACAAACCCTTCGTTATAAACAGTACCGAAACCACGTGTAATTACTTGATTTAATAAAAAACCACCCTGAGACAATTGTATTCCCTTTAGGTTTTCCAAACCATTGAAAAAGTCAGCTGCAGGTGTTTCTTTAATCTGTTGCAGACCAAACTTCTCAACAGTAATTGGAGACTCAAAAATACGTTGAGCAAATCGCGATGCAGATACTACAATCTCATCAAGTTGGGTTGTACTTTCATCAAGCACTACACTTAAAGATTGCGTTGCTGAAGTTACCTCAATAGACTTAGAGGCTAGTCCAACGCTAGATATCGTTACTGTAAACGGAGGATTTTTATCCGTTGACAGACTAAAGTTTCCGTCAAAATCGGTAACGGTACCCGTTGTATTATTAATTACTATGTTGGCGCCTGGTATAGGCTGCCCGCTACTATCGGAAACAGTTCCCGATAATTGGGTTTGTGCTATTACAGTCGTTGAAAGAAATAACACTAAAACTTGAAGAAATAATTTCATAGTTAGTATAGTTTTGTTTAAGCCGTAAAGATATTATTTTTTTAATTACCATATTTTTTAGGAAATGTAGTTACGAATATGATTAAAAAACATAGAAAATAAAGCCTATTCTTGAGAATCTCATATTTATATTGTCTACTAAGCCCTCTGTTTGGGTCCAAGGTTGCAAATCGTGTGTCAAACTGATATTCCAAGTGTTAAAGCCAAAGTGAACATTTAGGCGGAAAACAGTGCTATTACTAGGAAGGCTAATACGACTCGATACGCCATTGGCATCCTTATAAAAAGAACTGAGTTTCAAAGGGACGTGTAAACTCACACCCGCATGGATACGCCAAAAGGCGTGGTTAGTTTCCGTAGCATTACGCCATCGAAACTCAAAAGGAATGGCTAAAGACTGGACTGAAATATAATTCTGTTGGTAATCTTCTTCAATGATACTTGCAGTAATCGAATTTGACGTATTAAAAAAGCGCGTATTGGTAAATAACGTGGCCATATCCCAACCCAAGCCCATACCTAAAGCCAAGGTGCGTGATTTATTAATGGGCATGTCACGAACAAACCCAAAAGAAAGTGCATACGAAAGCTTGTTTTGAATAAGGGTTTCTGAAGATTCTGAAAAAAAAGGGTATCCAACACTCAAGTATATTTGATCTTCTCTAAAACTCGGCGCTGAATCTTGAGCAAATAGCGCATTCGAAATATTAAAAAACACAAATAATACAAAAAACCTCATGGTATAAATATAAACGAAAAAAAACACCCATCTCTCTAATTTAGAGCAATGGATGTTTAATTATTATTTCCTTTAACTGGAGTTAATTTAAGTTTTGCGTATAATCGCCACTTCGTGTAGTGTAATTGATCTTTAAGGCATTTACTTTTCGTAACTCTTGCTTAATGTCGCTTATCAATCCCATATTGGTTTCTCCGTCAACCTTTAAAGCTGTAGTAAGTACATTCTGCAACTCCTGTCGCTTAGACGCACGCTCTGCTAAAACAAATGCTCCTACATCTTGTACAGTAGCAAATTTATCATTCAATTGAATTTTTGGTTGCGAACCGTGTTTTTCTTGATAACGATCGCTAGGTTTTCCAGCATAGATATACATAACACGATCTTTTTTATCGAGCTTTTGCACTTGGTCAGCAGCAGGGAGTGTATTGGCAACCATAAGTGAGCTATCGCGCATCACAGTTGCTACCATAAAAAAGAATAACAACATAAAAACAATATCAGGCAATGATGCTGTAGATATTGCGGGTAATTCCCCGCCTTTTTTCTTTTTAAACTTAGACATACTAATTCGTTTTTGAGGGTTCTGCTTCAGATAATTTCTGTGGAAAAAGCAACTTAACCACATTTATTTTAGGTTTTAATGCTGCTTTTTCAGTGCTTGAAGTTCGTGGATCTGAATATTTACGATCCGCTTCTACAAAAGTTAACCCTATGTTTGGATTAAGTCGTGCAAACTCACGGTTACGTAATACATTATACGCAGCTACCAATTCATTCTGAACAGCGATATAAACTTTGTAATCCGTTTCTCTGTCGTTTTTAAGGGAAATAATTGCCTTGTCAGGGTTGTCGGAAGAACTTGCATCTCGAGCGCCTTGACAAAAATCACATGCGTCTTCTCCCTTTCCACCTCCATTATCCAAAAAGGCAACTGCTGCCTCTCGTAATCTGGAAATTTCCATGGGTTTTTCTTCGACAAGCAGGTCGTTGTTTTTATTTACGACTACAGTGAAAATATTACGTTCCTTGATAATTGGGGGGTCAACCACATCTTCCATAGGCGGCAACTTACGGTTAAGCCCCGAGTCGGTCTCAATCGTTGTTGTTACCAAAAAGAAAATAAGTAACAAGAAAGCAATATCGGCCATTGACCCTGCATTTACTTCTGGTGCAGATCTTTTTGCCATAATATCTTATTTTATAAATCGCTTAACACCAGAAAACAACATACTTCCTATAGCAATTATTGCTAAAAAGTAAAAGGTGCGTAATCCTGTTCCTACCAAACGTGAACCAAAAGCTGATAATACTTCACCATCTTTAAGTGGTGTTTCTGATCCGTCCGAAAGAACGAAAGAAAGTAATACCACCAAAACAAAAGCAGCAACTGACAGCAGTGCCTTTTTGAGTTTTTCTGGGTTAGACGCTAGTGTCGCTAACGAGGAAACAAGTGTTATTGCCACAACTACAATAAGAATGACTATAGCCAATGTAATCATGGGAGATACCGATGAAAAATCACCTGCGTAACTATTTAATTCAATGGCATCATCTCCTTTAGAGAGTATGGTAACTTGAAAAACCAAGCCCAATACTCCAAGAACAAGTACCACGATTTTTGTTATTTTTTGAATATCCATAATATGTATGTTTATGAATTATTTTTGATTTGCCACAAGAAGGTCAATCAATGTGATTGATGCATCTTCCATGTCATTTACAATACTATCAATTTTAGCAATGATGTAGTTGTAAAATATTTGAAGGATGATTGCGACAATAAGACCAAAAACGGTTGTTAAAAGCGCTACTTTAATACCTCCAGCAACAAGTGATGGTTGCATATCGCCAGCAGCTTCAATTTTATCAAAGGCTTGAATCATACCAATAACAGTACCCATAAACCCAAGCATTGGAGCTAAAGCTATAAATAATGATATCCATGATACGTTTTTCTCCAATTGACCCATTTGTACACCTCCATAAGCAACAACTGCCTTTTCAGCGCTTTCAACCCCTTCACCAGAACGATCAAGTCCCTGATAAAAAATAGATGCTACAGGTCCTTTGGTGTTTCTACAAACTTCTTTTGCAGCCTCAACACCTCCAGAAGAGAGTGCTTCCTCAATAGATTCTGTGAGTTTAGCTGTGTTTGTCGTTGCTAGATTTAAAAAGATAATCCGCTCAATAGCAATAGCAAGTCCTAAAATTAAACACAATAGAACGATGCCCATAAATCCTGGGCCTCCTTCAATAAATCTCTTTTTAAGTTCTTGCGTAAAGCTCGCTTTAGGTGCATCAGCAGGTTGTGGTTGTTCTTGTGCCACTTCAGCTGGAGTCTCAACAGCTACTTCAGTTTCTTGGGCAGTTTGTGTGTCAGATTCTTGCGCAATTACTATTGATTGAGTTGCAACAAGAAAGAAAACTAAGACAGTTAGGGAAAAAAAACGTTTCATTTAAAATGTGTTTATTTTAATAAAGGTTAAATAATGACGCTAAATATATGAAAAATACTTAATGTTATTGCAGAGAGGAAGGGATTCGAACCCTCGATTCCGCGATAACGGAATACACACTTTCCAGGCGTGCGCCTTCGACCACTCGGCCACCTCTCTAATTAAAGCGCTAATATCGAAAAAAAATACCCCTAAAAAAATGTATTCATAAATCAAATGTTAAACAGCTGTTTTGCGTTTTGTGTTGTGATTTTAGCTACATTTTCTTCACTAATTCCATAGACCTTCGCAATTTTAGCGGAAATACATGCTAAATAAGATGATTCATTTCGCTTACCGCGATACGGAACTGGTGCCAAGTAGGGAGAGTCTGTTTCCAAAACAATATGATTAAGTGGAACTTGAGCCAGCGTTTCGGCAAGTCCACTATTTTTAAAGGTAACCACACCTCCAATACCAAGGAGCATATTATGACTTATCACGCGTTGTGCCTGTGAAGCATTTCCAGTAAAACAATGAAAAATGCCACGTAGGCGTTTATCCTTAACATTTTCTAATACTTCAAAAATTTCATCAAAAGCTTCTCTACAATGAATTACAATGGGCAAGTCAAACGATAAAGCCCATTCAATTTGTTGTGCAAATGCCTGCTGTTGTTCTTTCTGATAGGTTTTGTCCCAATATAAATCCATGCCAATCTCCCCTACCGCAACAAAATTATGGGTCTTTAATTGCTGGTAAACATGGTTTAATGCCTCTTTATAATTTGCGTTTACATGCGTAGGATGCAAGCCCATCATTAAATGCATGTTGTTTGGATAGTCCCGTTTTAAGGCATGCATTGCTTCAGTTGTTTCAGCATCAATGGCAGGTAACACAAACTGTGATACTCCGGAATCTAACGCACGTTGGATCATAACATCACGGTCATCGTCAAACTCAGAAACATAAAGATGTGTATGTGTATCAATCAGCATGGCGCAAAAATACATCAATGCCTCGTATCTTTGTTCATTATGCAACGGCTTTCTTCTTTACTGCGAAAAAAAGGGTACATCCGCTTACCGCTTACCAAAGTAGCTTCTGGTCATTATATATGTACCGTTATTCTTAATGGTGTGTCTGGCAACTTTATTATAGATACAGGAGCTTCGCACAGTTGTGTAGCGTGGGATAAAGAGGCCTATTTTAAGCTTAACGCAACCATTTCCGAACAACAGGCTGCTACAGCAAGTAGTCAAGGAGTAGACACCAAACATAGTGAGGGTAATCACATCCAACTAGGCAGTTGGGAACGGCAAAATCAAGATATTGTTTTAATCGACTTATCGTCTGTTGATGCAGCTTTAGAGCAATTTGAAGTTGCCCCAGTAGATGGTATTTTAGGAGCAGACTTGTTTCATAAAGCTAAAGCTGTTTTGGACTACCGTCGCAATGGGTTGTACCTATATAAGTAACCCATTTTGACTAGGTATTTACAGGCCCTACAGAAAGTGTGCTTGGAAAGTGTGCTTGACGCTTGGTCAGAATTCTAAAGCTCCAAGGCTTTTTTAACATCGCCATTCATAAGCAACGCAATTGGATCTTCTAATGCTTCTTTTACTGCAACCAAAAACCCAACACTTTCTCTACCGTCAATAATACGGTGGTCATAAGACAGTGCCACATACATCATGGGGCGTATTTCAACCTTACCATCAACCGCAATCGGACGCTGCAAAATATTGTGCATTCCCAAAATTGCTGACTGTGGTGGGTTGATGATTGGCGTAGACAACATCGAGCCAAAAACACCACCATTTGAAATTGTAAATGTTCCACCTGTCATGTCATCTACCGTAATTTGACCATCACGTGCACGAATGGCCAGCCGTTTAATTTCGTCTTCAATTTCTCTAAAGCTCAATGTTTCAGCATTACGCACCACTGGAACCATCAGTCCCTTAGGTCCAGAAACTGCCACACTAATGTCGCAGTAGTCGTGTAAAATCTGTTGATTACCATCAATCATGGAGTTCACATCAGGAAATTCTTTAAGAGCACGTACAACAGCTTTGGTGAAAAAGCTCATGAATCCAAGACCTACGCCATGTTTTTGTTTGAAAATTTCCTTGTGTTGTGCACGTAGCGCAAAAATCGGAGACATATCTACCTCATTAAAGGTGGTAAGCATCGCCGTTTCATTTTTAGCAGCCACTAAGCGCTCAGCAACTTTTCTGCGAAGCATGGACATTTTCTTGCGAGTAGTTGGGCGTTCTCCAGCAGGCGTACCCATTGAAGGTACCGCTTTAACAGCATCCTCTTTTGTGATACGGCCATCGCGACCAGTTCCTTGAACAGCTGTTGAGTCCATCCCTTTTTCAGCAATAATTTTACGTGCTGCTGGGGAAGCAGTACCACTAGCGTAAGTAGTATTCGCACTTTGTACTGGAGAAGTTTCCTTAGTAGAAACTACTGTTTTAGCAGATATAGCAGCAGCCTGTCCTTCGGGCTTAGCAGCAGCGGTGTCAATATGACAAACTACAGCGCCAACCGCTACGGCATCACCTTCTTCAGCTTTGAGTGTGATTATCCCACTTTCTTCAGCGGGAAGCTCAAGCGTTGCTTTATCGGAATCTACCTCTGCAATGGTTTGATCTTTTTCTACATAGTCTCCATCACTAACAAGCCATTCGGCTATTTCTACTTCGGCTATTGACTCGCCCGGTGAAGGGACTTTCATTTCTAGAATCATAACTACTCATTTATGCGTTACCGCATGTTGTCTTTGGTTTTGTCAAATACATATTCAATAATTTCTTGGTGTCTACGCTTCGATCGCGTAGAACTTCCTGCTGCAGGTGCCGCGTAAAAACGCCTTGAGGCTACACGGAAATTACGAGCTTCTGGCAAATGTAAAAGCAAATGGCTGTAAGCACCCATATTACGTGGTTCCTCCTGTGCCCAAACTACTTCGGCATTGACATAGGTGTCGTACACTGCTTGCAATTCTTTTTTGGGTAATGGAAAAAGTTGTTCTAGTCGAACCAAAGCAACATCGTTGCGCTGTTTTTGTTCTCTAGCATCCAATAAATCGTAATAAAACTTTCCTGTACACAAGACTACCGTTGTTACATCCGAAGCCTTAACGTCAGCATCACCAATAAGTGGCATAAACTGTCCGTTTGCTAAATCTTCTTTAGAAGAAACTGCCTTGGGATGGCGCAATAAACTCTTTGGAGTGAATACCACCAAGGGTTTGCGGTAAGTTGATTTTAACTGACGCCGCAGCAGGTGAAATAAATTCGCTGGAGTGGTTACGTCAGCGATAAACAAATTGTCTTTTGCGCAAAGTTGCAGGTAGCGTTCCATCCTTGCAGAGGAGTGCTCGGCACCCTGACCTTCGTAGCCATGCGGTAAAAATAATACCAATCCATTTTGCATCTTCCATTTATCTTCAGCCGAAGACAAATATTGATCAATCATAATTTGCGCTCCGTTGCTAAAGTCACCAAACTGTGCTTCCCAAATAGTTAGTGTGTTTGGACTGGCCATTGCATAACCATAGTCGTAGCCCATTACTCCATATTCTGACAATGATGAATTGTATATATGAAAAGCCCCCTGATTTTTATCAATTGTGTTGAGCAATACAACCTCCTCTTCAGAGTCTTCTACTTTCATTACCGCATGACGGTGTGAAAAGGTTCCGCGTTCAACATCTTGCCCTGAAATACGAACATCGTGACATTCTTCTAGCAAAGAACCATAAGCAAGTAACTCACCCATCGCCCAGTCCAATTTATTACGCTCAAAATACATGGCGCGACGATCATCAACCAAGCGGGTTGTTTTACGTAAAAACTTCTTGTTCGCAGGAAGATCTGTAAGCGTTTTGGCAACCTTATCAAGTTTTTCTAACGCAAAGCTTGTATCTACTGGTTCAAGCATTTTATCTCCTTTAGCTCGCTGATATCCTCCCCACTCATCTTGCATGAATGGAGTAATGGTCGTGTTTGACGCTTGGCGTGCATCTTCCAGTTTTTGTTCTAAGGTTTGCTTATAAACCGCTTCCATCTGTGTCAAATCCTCCTGTGTAATAATCCCTTTGGCCATCAATTTGGCTGCGTAGATATCACGAGGGTTTTGATGTTTACCAATAGCTTTATAAAGCTTGGGTTGTGTAAAACGAGGTTCATCGCCTTCGTTGTGTCCGTACTTTCTATACCCCAACAAATCTACAAACACATCACGCGAAAAATGGTTTCTATAGGCCAATGCAAAATGCATCGCGTGAACGACTGCTTCGGCGTCATCGGCATTAACATGCAATACTGGCGAAAGAGTAACCTTAGCTATATCGGTACAATAGGTGCTTGAACGTCCGTCTAAATAGTTGGTTGTAAATCCAATTTGGTTATTTACTACAATATGAATGGTACCCCCAGTTCGGTAGCCATCCAATTGTGCCATTTGGACTACCTCGTATACAACCCCTTGACCCGCAATAGCAGCATCCCCGTGGATAAGAATGGGCATTACTTTACGAGATTTCCCTTGATGATTTTTATCTTGTTTTGCACGTGCAATCCCTTCTACCACAGCATTTACAGCTTCTAGGTGTGAGGGGTTTGGGGCGATATTCATGTTTACCTGAAAGCCACCATCCGTTAATCGTTTTGAGGTCCAACCTAGATGATACTTAACATCGCCATCAAAAACCTCTTCTTCGTAATCCTTACCGTCAAATTCACTAAAAATATCTTGTGCAGGCTTTCCAAAAATATTGGTTAACGTATTCAACCGACCACGGTGAGCCATTCCAACAACAAATTCTTCTACGCCATCTTTGGCTGCTTGTTCTACAAGTGCGTCAAGTGCAGGAATCAGGGACTCTCCTCCTTCTAAGGAAAAGCGTTTTTGTCCTACATACTTGGTGTGTAAAAAGTTTTCGAAAGCTACGGCCTCGTTTAATTTTTTTAGAATATGCTTTTTCTCTTCAGGATTAAAATTTGGGTGATTCCCATTCTTATTAATCCAATTCTGAATCCATGCCACGCGGTTTGGGTGACGAATAAACATATACTCTATTCCTATAGATTCACAGTATATGCGCTCTAGGTGAACGATAATGTCAGCGAGTGTAGCAGGGCCAATTCCGATAATTTCTCCAGCCGAAAACACAATATGCAGATCGTCGTGTGACAATCCAAAGTTTTCAATTGCAAGTGTGGGCTTGTACTTTCTACGTTCACGAACGGGATTGGTACGGGTAAACAAGTGCCCGCTTCCGCGATAGCCATCAATAAGTTTGACAACCCTAAATTCTTTGAGTACACTTTCTGGAATGGCAGTATCTGACTGTTGATTGCCTTGTTCTACACCAAAATCAAAACCTTGGAAAAAAGCACGCCAACTAGGCTCTACACTATCTGGATTGATAAGATACTGGTCATACAGCTGAGCAAAATGCGCTGTATGGGCTGCATTGAGAAACGAATACTTGTCCATTGAAGGTGTAGTTGTACAAAACAAATGTACTGCATTTGCATTTATTGAGGCTTGTTTTCGTGGAAAAAAAAGTCTTTTTATGTATAGTAAAAAAATGTAGTTTTGAATGTGTTTGCCTTAGTCGACTGTAATAACTTCTACGCTTCTTGTGAGCGTATTTTCCAACCCACATTAGAAGGCAAGCCCATTGCCATTTTATCTAACAATGATGGTTGCGTTATTGCGCGCAGCAATGAAGCCAAAGCTTTGGGACTTCCTATGGGTGCGCCAGCACATAAATTTTCTTCTTTTTTTAAGCAACACAATGTACAAGTGTTTTCATCCAATTATCCGCTATATGGCGACATGAGTCAGCGCGTAATGGAGGTGTTGCGGCAATTTACCCCTGAGCTAGAAGTGTATAGTATTGATGAGGCCTTTTTACATTTTGAGGGATTTGATCAATACGACATGAACGCCTATGCACAACAAATGCGCAAGCGTGTACGCAAGTGGACAGGCATGCCTGTAAGTGTCGGACTCGGCCCAAGCAAGGGACTGGCCAAAGTAGCCAACCGTGTGGCCAAAAAATTTGCCGACAAAACCAAAGGGGTTTACGTTATTGACTCAGACGAAAAACGCATCAAAGCCCTAAAATGGCTGCCTATTGCCGATGTATGGGGAATTGGCAGACAACACGCACGGCGCCTTGCTTTTAATGAGGTGAAAACGGCATACGACTTTACCCAACTAAGCGACGAATGGGTCCGTAAACACATGAGCGTTGTAGGCCTGCGACTCAAAAAAGATTTGGAAGGAACGGCAACGATTCCCATGGAATTGCTCCCCTCACCCAAAAAGGCCATTGCTACCACCCGTAGTTTTGAAACCATGACCCATTCGTATGAGGAAATGCGCGAGCGGATATCAACCTATGCAACACTTTGCGCAGAAAAATTGCGTGCACAAGGCAGCAGTTGCCATGCGGTGTATGTATTTGTACGAAGCAATCCCTTTATTGCTGATTTGCCTCAATATCGAAACGGAACACTTATAGGAATGCCCTTTGCTTCACAGTCCAGCCTAACCATCAGCAAGTACGCATTAAACGGTTTAGAACAGATTTATAAAAGCGGAATTCAATACAAAAAGGCAGGCGTTATGGTCACGGGAATTGTGCCTAAAACGGTGCAACAACTCACTTTATTTGACGGCGAAGACAGCCGTCACGATGCCCTAATGCAGCAAATAGACAGCTTACACCGCAAGTTTGGACCCCATAAAATAAAACTCGCCAACCAAGATCTAAATCGAACATTCAAGATGAAACAAGCGCACTTATCGCCGCGCTACACAACCGATATTCAAGACATTATTACCGTACGATGAAAAAAGCAACGACCTTACATTTTTACAGTCCCGACACAAGTAACAAAGCCGATGTATGGCTAGCCGGTGATGGCATTTCAGCAGGATTCCCCTCGCCTGCCGATGATTTTAAGGAGGTGCGGATAAGCCTAGATAGGGCCGTAGTTAAAAACAAAGCCGCCACTTTTTATGCACGTGTTGCGGGGCAATCCATGATTGGAGCAGGCCTAGACGACGGAGATTTGTTGGTGATAGACCGTAGCCTAGAGCCTGTAGACGGTAAAATTGCCGTGTGTTTTGTTGATGGGGAGTTTACCGTAAAACGACTCAAAGTAGCCGATGATTGTGTGTGGCTGATGCCCGAAAACAATCGGTACAAGCCCTTACAAGTAACCGAAGATAATGAACTTATCATCTGGGGAATCGTAACCCACGTGCTCAAAGCTTTGTAGCTAAACCGAAAACCAGTAACTTAAAATCCGTTACTGACGGTTATACAAGACCGCTGTACTCAATAGAAGAAAACTAAATATGTAATACATGTTTGATGAAAACACAAAGGAAAATTTAAAGCACTATGTCTATTTATTAATTGATCCTGAAAATAGCGAGCCTTTTTATGTTGGTAAAGGACAAGGCGATAGAGTATTTGCTCATATAAATCAAGATATTGAAGAGGGGAATGAAAATCTTAAGTATCAGGAAATACAGCGTATTGGTGCTAAGAATGTGGAACATATAATAGTAAGGCATGGATTAAGTAAATCCGCGGCCTTAGCAGTCGAAGCTAGCTTGATTGATACGTTCAGGTATATTCCCTCATTTAACAAGTTCGCAAGAGGAAATATTCAAGGAGGATATAATTCGATTGAAAAAGGCTTAATGTCTTCAAACGAGATTATTTCCATTTACAATGCTAAATTATTGAATACAATTGATAAGGACTGTATGATAATCAACATTAATGCAACCTATAAAAAAGGATCTGGAGCAGAAGCTATATACACTGCCACAAAAGAAACATGGAAAATGGCTGATTGGAGGCCAGCAAGATATGATTATGTACTGAGTGAATATCGTGGTCTGATTCGTGAAGTATTTAAGGTTGATGAATGGTACTCCAAAGAACGTCCTGATAAGAATGGCAAAATGTATATGGGCTATGGCTTCAATGGGACAGTAGCAGGGGAAAATGTGCGGCATAGATATCTTAATAAGAGTATAAAAGGGATTAAGCCAAGAGGTTATGGCTATCCTACCATATACCCCGAAACACTAAGAGAATGGATTAGCAACATTCAAAATGAGTAAGTAAATTAATGCCTGAGCGCAACAAGTTGTAAAAATGCATTGAAACGCATTTTATACTCACCGTTAGGCGCAAATTTATGACACGACACATTTACATAATATTGACAGCTATTTTGAACGCTTGTGGGAAAATATCGTCTGACAAAAATGGAGCAGAAGTTGAATCTAACAAAATTGACACTTCGACTATTATACACTTCACAAAAAATATAACATCTGAAAAAGTAAATACTTTGTATACAGGAATTGGACCTACAATAGGACTTACATATATTTTAAACTAAATAAGCTTATCATTTGGGGCATTGTAACCCATGTATTGAAGGCGGTATAATGTACTTGATTATCTTAGCAGGAATTAAAACCCTGCAAACAAGTACTCCGAATTGAAAAAAATAAAAAGACAAATAGGCCGTGTAGGATTATATGCTGGTGTATTGCTATTGGTACTGGTGATTGCTATTCCGTTGTTTGTTGCTTATTATCCCTCTTTTGGGGGCGATGTGACCAAGAAACGACAAGAGCTGTATGTAGATTCAGAGCAGTTTGAGCATGGCACTTTTCAAAATCAAAACAGGAGCCGTGCCAAAGACTTTAGTCTTAATAAAGTTCTAAAAATATTCCAAAAATTCTTTTTCGAGCATGTGGAAAATGGAATTCCTGAAAAAGACATCGCTGTTCGAAAGCTAGATCCAGCTGACATTACAGCTTTTGAGGGTGGAACGAGATTGTATTGGTTTGGACATTCCACATTTTTAATGCAAATCGATAGCACTGTCATTCTTATTGACCCCATGCTTAGTGAGGTTCCTGCGCCACACCCATGGCTAGGTAGCAAGCGCTTTAGTGATGAATTGCCTATTGAGATTGAAAGTTTACCAAAGATAGATGCCATAATTATCTCGCACGACCACTACGATCATTTAGACTATGTGTCTATTTTAAAGTTAAAAGACAAGGTAGGCGCTTATTTTGTGCCACTGGGAGTTGGCGTTCATTTAGAAGCTTGGGGGATCAGCAGTGCCAAAATCCATGAAAAAGATTGGTGGGAAGAAACGTCTTTTAAAAACATGCAATTGACATGTACGCCAGCACAACATTTTTCGGGCAGGAAATTCAACAATCGCAAAAGTACATTATGGAGTTCATGGGTGATAAAATCTAAGGATGCAAACATATACTTTAGCGGAGACAGTGGTTATGGAAAGCACTTTGCTCAAATTGGCGAAAGTCACGGTCCTTTTGATCTTGCGTTAATTGAATGTGGTCAATACAATGCCATGTGGCCAGACATTCATATGTTCCCTGAGGAAAGTGCGCAAGCAGGATTGGACTTAAACGCTAAAACGATTATGCCTATTCATTGGGGTGCTTTCAAATTGTCCATGCATTCCTGGACAGCGCCCATACTTCGGATTCGTAAAAAAGCCGCAGCACTAGGCATTCCTTTGGTGACACCAGAAATAGGCGCACCCATTAGAATTGAGAAATTGCCTGAACCCAATTCCGTGTGGTGGTAATTTAACAAGTACTTAATTTTAGAAAAACTTAAATTTCCACTTCAAATCATCTCAAAAATTCAGAAATTACTAATCAGAAAATATTTTTACTTTTGTTAAAATTTAAATAATGAAAAAATATATCACCACAGTTGTAATTATCGGGCTCGTTGTAGGGTGTAGCTCACCTACAAAAACATCCAATGCAGTAGGGTTTTCAACGATTAATGCTTTCGAAAATGGCATGGTCATCGGAAATCAAGCAGACGTAGACACATGGCTTGCATATTTAGACCTACACAACAAAAAAGACCTGGAAGGAATCCGTGAAATGAATCACGATAGTATTTTTATATCCGACGCATCCGGAAATGTTATTTTTGGAAACGACAAGCATATCGCCTTTCTTGAGGAATGGTTTGAATCGGGTGTTAACCCTGCGTGGAATCCTATTTGGGGAACCTCGGTAAAGGAAGCTGACGATGAAAATGGAAGCATGGTGTTAGCTGTCGCTGAAATGACGCTACAACAAGGAGATTCAAGTGTGTATGTGAATCAAAATTTTGATGCATACATTCAAAACGGAAAGGTTCGTGCGTTTTGGATTACCCACAGAGATCTAAATCAATTTGAATTGGACGGAAAGAAAGCACAATAACGAGTTTTAGCGACTTCGTGCAAAATGCAAAACCCTCCACTAAGGAGGGTTTTGTACCTTGGGTGGGAATCGAACCCACACTCTCGAAAGAACTGGATTTTGAATCCAGCGCGTCTACCAATTCCGCCACCAAGGCAATTGGATGGCAAATGTAACCAATAATTTTTTTGCTTCACAAGAAAATTGAATCCAACAACTATGTAGGCTAAAATAAATTCCTACATTTGCAACCCGCATAAAAAGACATGGGAAAAACAACTATAGATTCGAAGATATTTGCCTGTACGCAAAGTACTGTTTTGGCTAAGGATATTGCCAAGCAATACGGCGTGCCTTTAGGGAACATATTATTTTCACGTTATAGTGATGGAGAATTCCAACCTTCTTTCGAAGAATCTGTACGAGGATCTCGAGTTTTCCTTATTGGCTCTACGAATCCTTCGTCAGAAAACTTGATGGAAATGTTGCTTATGCTCGATGCTGCCAAGCGCGCATCTGCACGCCACATTACTGCCGTAATGCCTTATTTTGGATGGGCACGTCAAGACAGAAAAGACAAACCACGAGCTCCCATTGGAGCAAAACTTATTGCAAAGCTTCTTGAAACTGCAGGTGCAACACGCATCATTACCATGGATTTGCATGCCGATCAAATTCAAGGATTTTTCGAAAAACCTGTAGATCACTTGTTTGCTTCTACATTGTTTCTGCCTTATTTACGTTCGCTCAATATTGAAGATTTAACGATTGCCTCGCCCGACATGGGAGGTTCTAAGCGTGCGTATGCCTATTCAAAATATTTGGAAAGCGATGTAGTGATTTGTTATAAGCAGCGCAAAAAAGCGAATATCATTTCGCACATGGAACTTATTGGAGAAGTAAAAGGGAAAAATGTAGTCCTTGTAGACGACATGGTTGATACCGCTGGAACACTTACTCATGCGGCTGATCTTATGATCGAGCGTGGCGCAAAAAGTGTTCGTGCTGTATGTACGCACCCCTTATTATCAGGTGAAGCTTATGAGCGTGTTGAAGCATCAAAGCTCACAGAGTTAATCGTAACCGATTCGATTCCACTTCAAAAAGAAAGTAAAAAAATTAAAGTATTGAGCTGTGCTCAATTGTTTGCCGAGGTCATGTATAATGTACACCACAATGAATCGATCTCAGGCAAGTTTGTTATGTAATAAATATAAAATATGAAATCAATTACCATCAACGGATCTAAAAGAGAAAGCGTGGGCAAGGTAGCTACCAAAGCCTTACGTAATGCTGGAGAGGTTCCTTGCGTGTTATACGGAGGGGAAGAACCAGTACATTTTGCAGCAGACGAACGTGTGTTTGCAAAGCTAGTGTATACCCCCAATGCGCATACGGTGGTTATCGACTTAGGCGATAACGTTACGTTTAATGCCATTTTACAGGATATTCAGTTTCACCCTGTATCAGATAAAATTCTTCACATAGACTTTTATCAATTATTTGATGACAAGGAAGTATCAATGAATATTCCGGTCATTATTAAAGGAGCAGCTCCTGGAGTTTTAAACTCTGGTGGTGTTTTGAGTAGAAACAAACGTAAGCTTCGCGTACGTGCGCTTCCTGCAAACTTGCCCGATGTTATTGAAGCAGATATTTCCTCGCTTGAGCTAGGAAGTAAGCTTTATGTAACCGAGTTAGCTGATGAAAGTTTTAAGTTTTTACACCCAGACAACACCGTAGTATGTCAAGTGCGTACTTCTAGAACTTCATTGAAAGTTGATGAAGGTGAAGAAGGCGAAGAAACTGGTGCTGAAGGCGAAGAAGCAACAGAAGAAGCTGCAGAATAAATACTATTTTTTAGATAATTTAGAGCATCTCGCTTCACAGTGAGATGCTTTTTTTATTTTTACATCCTGATGAAATGTTATTTCCCTTTTTTTTCATCTGCCACGAAAAAAGAAATGGCTATGAAATCCTATCTAATTGTTGGTCTTGGTAACATTGGTGCCGAGTACAAAGGCACAAGGCATAATATTGGCTTTGATGTTCTAGACGCCCTAGCTTCCGACAAAGAAGCAGCCTTTGAAACCTTGCGCCTTGGTGACCTAGCCTCGTTTCGACAAAAGGGCAAAACCGTTTACTTGCTCAAACCCAATACTTTTATGAATCGCAGTGGAAAAGCTGTCCGCTATTGGATGCAGCAAAAAAAGATACCGCTTCAAAATATCCTTGTAGTAACCGATGATATTCACTTAGATTTTGGGTATTTACGTTCGCGTGCTAAAGGTTCCGCAGGGGGGCACAACGGCTTAAAAGACATTTGTGTTCAGCTAAACACGCTCGATTATGCTAGGCTGAGGTTCGGTATTGGTGCTGGTTTTAGCAAAGGCAGGCAAGTTGATTTTGTACTTCAACCATGGAATAGCGAAGAAAAACAAGAACTCCCCTTTGCGGTAGATAAAGCTGCACAAGCTGCAGCGTGTTTTGTGACTAGTGGCATTCAAACTACCATGAATACGTTTAATGGTAACACCCGTGATTCCTAATGAGCATCATTAAAAATAGCGTATCGTTCCATCCAAAGAAAAAAACAATCGTTACCGTAGGTACTTTTGATGGAGTTCATCGTGGACATCAAAAAATCATTGAGCAACTTGTGACAAAAGCCCAAGAAAAAGAGTGTGAAGCCACGCTACTTACATTCGACCCACACCCAAGAAAAGTACTTCAACCCGATGCTCCAGTTGCATTGATACAAACCCTAGAAGAACGCGCCAAAACCCTTGCCAAATTGGGATTAACACATCTTGTTGTTCAACCCTTTACACGCGCATTTTCTCAGTATAGTGCTAAAAAATACGTCCAAGAAATCTTGGTCAATCTACTGAATGTAGAAGAAATCATAATAGGTCATAATCATCGGTTTGGGAAAAACCGAACAGCGGACGTTAGTGATTTAAAACGTTTTGGAGAGCAATTTGGATTTTCTGTCACTCAAATCGATGCAGAAGCATTGAATAATATTTCTATCAGTTCAACTAAAATTAGAACATCACTTAAAGAAGGGGATGTTGCAATGGCTAACGCTTTTTTGGGACATTCATTCACGCTTTCGGGAAAGGTTGTTGAAGGAAAACAAAAAGGGAGGACAATTGGTTTTCCAACAGCAAATATTGCCGTTGCATCTGTGGATAAAATAATCCCCAAGCAAGGCGTGTATGCCGTAAGGGTTGGCATAAAAAACAAGGCGCACCTAGGCATGATGAATATCGGCACGAACCCGACAGTAAATGGGCATCAAACAAGTATTGAGGTACATGTTTTTGACTGGTCTGGTGATCTATATAACCAAACTCTGGAGGTTGCCCTTTTAAACCGTATTCGGGATGAAATAAAATTTGACTCCCTTGAAACATTAAAAAACCAATTGGAAAAAGACAAGGAGTCTATTGCGACTGCCTACAAAACTTTACCTTTGTAAAAAATACGATTATGTTAATCCCTTCGTACGTTCGTCTTCATTTTGACCAAGTAGTTGCAGCGCTTGAAAAAAGAAACCTCAACGCCAAGTCCGACCTTGAGCGTTTACTTGCATTGGATGAACAACGTCGAGCATCCCAAGCTGCGCTAGACGAAACACTTGCTAAGGGGAACGCTATTGCTAAGGAAATCGGGCAATTGTTTAAAAAAGGGGCTATTGCAGAAGCCAATGAAAAAAAAGAAGAATCTGCGCAACTAAAAAACACGTCTAAAGAACTTCAAAACACACTTCAAGAAAGCACGGAAAAACTGCAAGAGCTGTTATATCAACTGCCCAATATTCCCCATAAGAGTGTAACCAAAGGAAGTTCTGAAGAAGACAATGAGGAAATATTCCAAAAAGGAAGCATACCTAGTCTTGATGAAGGGGCATTACCCCACTGGGAGCTTGCAAAAAAATACAATCTCATCGACTTTGAGTTGGGAGCAAAAATAACTGGGGCTGGTTTTCCTGTTTATATGGGAAAAGGCGCGAAACTTCAACGTGCGCTTATCAACTATTTTTTAGATTATAATACTGCCGCAGGTTACAACGAAGTACAAGTGCCTCATATGGTTAATGAAGCCTCTGGAATTGGAACAGGACAACTTCCTGACAAAGAAGGTCAAATGTATCATGCAACAGAAGATGATTTATACCTTATTCCTACTGCCGAAGTCCCCGTAACAAATATTTATAGAGATACGCTACTTCAAGAATCGAATTTACCCATCCAACTTACTGCTTACACACCGTGTTTTCGACGTGAGGCAGGGAGTTATGGCGCGCATGTTAGAGGGCTTAACCGATTGCATCAGTTTGACAAAGTAGAACTTGTACGAATTGAGCACCCTGACCATTCCTATAAGGCACTCGATACGATGGTGGCTCATGTAAGTAAACTGCTTGAATCCTTAGAATTACCCTACAGAATCCTTCGTTTATGCGGAGGTGACCTAGGCTTTACTGCTGAATTAACTTTCGATTTCGAAATATATTCTACAGCTCAAAGCCGTTGGTTGGAAGTTAGTTCGGTATCCAATTTTGAGTCGTTCCAGGCCAATCGACTAAAACTTCGTTTTAAAGGAAGTGATGGTAAAAAACAGCTTGCACATACACTGAATGGAAGCTCGCTTGCGCTACCGCGAATTGTTGCAGGAATTCTTGAAAATCATCAAACAAAAGAAGGTATTCGTATCCCAAAAGCATTGGTGCCTTATACAGGATTTGAACTAATCAATTGATATGCAGATTTACAACATCACCTTTATTGTTGAACCAAGTATAGAACAAGCCTGGGCTACACATGTAGATAAGGAACTGCTGCCAGAACTTGCTAAAAATGTACAACAAATAGACCTGCTGCGTGTAGAATTAGAAGAAGGAATCGAGCCAATAGACGGAAGTACATTTAGCATGCAGTTTTACTGTCGTGAGGCAGAACAACTGACTTGGGTCAAAGAAATTGGACACCCGCTTGTGCTGCAAAAGTTGTATCGCGTATTTCCTAAAGATTGGGTTGCATTTGCTAGTAGATTAGAATTTTTGAAAACCTATTCATGAATGTTCGTCCAAAAAAACATTTAGGGCAGCATTTTTTGACCGATCTAAGTATTGCGAAAAACATTGCCGATGCGCTTCAATCTACTACGTACAATGAAGTCCTAGAAATCGGACCTGGAATGGGTGTACTCACCCAATATTTACTTCCTAAAGCATTTACCACAAGTGTTATCGAAATTGACACCGAATCTGTTGGCTATCTAAAAGAAAACTTTCCATTATTGGAAAACCGTATTATAGAAGCAGATTTTTTAAAAATTAAACTGAAAGAATATTTTGACGGACAGGTAGCCATTATTGGAAATTTCCCATACAATATTTCGAGTCAAATATTATTTCGAGTTATTGAACAACGTACACTGGTTCCAGAATTTGCAGGGATGTTTCAAAAAGAAGTCGCTGAACGGATTTGTGAAAAACCAGGCAGTAAAGCTTATGGAATTATTTCTGTACTAACTCAAGCTTTTTACGATGCAGAATACCTTTTTAGTGTATCGCGGTTTGTATTTAATCCACCACCAAAAGTGGCGTCTGGGGTGATTCGGCTTACACGGAAAAAAGAATTGGAACTCCCCTGTGATGATGCTTTGTTCTTCCGTGTGGTAAAAACGTCCTTTCAACAGCGCCGTAAAACACTGAGAAACAGTTTAAAAATATTTGGATTATCGACTAGTTTAAAAGAAGATAGTATCTTTGATGAACGCCCAGAACGCTTGGGTGTATCGGAATTTGTTTTGCTGACTCAAAAAATAGCTGATGACACCCTTTCAACTCAATGATGAATTACTCGCGCAAATAAAACGCGATATTGAGCAAGGCAATGCACTTGCCCTGAAAAAACGTACCAGCGAATACCATTATGCTGACCTTGCAGAAATTGTAGATGAACTAAGTGTCGAAGATGGCGTATACTTAATCAAACTTCTTGACTCGGAGAAGACTTCAGATGTTCTTACAGAAGTAGACGAAGATATCAGAGAGGGTATTTTAGAGCTGCTTTCTGTAAAAGAAATTGCCGAAGAGATAGAAGAATTAGATACCGATGATGCGGTAGACTTAATTGCTGAACTTCCCGAATCGCGTCAGGCAGAAGTCCTTGCCGAAATAGAAGATGCTGAACGCATACAAGATATCCAGGAACTCTTAACTTATGATGAAGATTCCGCAGGAGGACTTATGGCTAAAGAATTGGTCAAGGTAAATGAAAACTGGACCATCACAAAATGCGTACGAGAAATGCGCCTACAAGCAAGTGAGGTAAAACGGGTTCACTCCATTTATGTAGTTGATGATAACGATGTTTTATTGGGTCGATTGTCTTTAAAAGATCTACTTACAGCAAAGGACAAGGCCAAAATAAAATCCGTTTATATTCCAAAAGTAGACTATGTAAATGTAAACGAAGAGGGCGATGAAGTTGCCAAACTCATGGCTAAGTATGACTTGGAAGCCGTTCCGGTTGTTGATGATGAAAAAACGCTTTTAGGACGCATCACTATTGATGATATCGTAGATTTTATTAAGGAAGAAGCCGATAAAGATTATCAGTTAGCGGCTGGTATTGCTACTGATGTAGAGGCAGATGACAGTATTCTAGAACTTACACGTGCGCGTTTACCTTGGCTCATCTTGGGGCTTATCGGTGGGTTGGGTAGTGTTTTTATCCTCGAGGGGTTTGAAGAGGTCATGCTCCATCCTTCCTACAAAACACTTTTCTTTTTCACACCACTTATTGCGGCAATGGCAGGAAATGTCGGTGTGCAATCTTCGGCGATTATCGTTCAAGGTTTGGCAAATGATATTGTAAAGGGGAGTCTACTAAACCGCCTTCTTAAAGAAGTTGGATTAAGTCTCATTAACGGTCTGGCTCTTGGAGGGCTGCTGCTGCTTTTTGGTTATTTTTCTGGACTTGACATGGCTATTAGTTTTACGATTGCCATATCAATGCTTTGTGTAATTGTTGTTTCGGCCTTGATTGGCACTTTTGTTCCTATTATTTTGGATAAAAATGATATCGATCCTGCTATTGCAACGGGACCATTTATTACCACCAGTAATGATATTTTTGGAATTTTTCTCTTCTTCTACATTGCCAAAATTATTTTAGGGTTTTAAGATGATACGTATTCTTCATGTGGATTGTAATCACACAAGCCTTATAGAGGGACTTTCAGCCATAGGTTTTGAAAGTATCCTTGATACAAGTTCATCTAAAAATGAAATTGAACAAGAAATTGAGCAGTATCACGGGCTTGTTATCCGTAGTCGGTTTCCCATTGATAAATCTTTTTTGAGCAAGGCTAAAAACCTTCGCTTTATTGCTCGGGTTGGTTCTGGTCTTGAAAACATTGATGTGAAAACTGCTCAAAAGATGGGCATTGCCATAATCGCTGCTCCAGAAGGAAACAGCCCTGCGGTAGGCGAACACGCTATAGGCATGTTGCTAAGCTTGTTTAACAACATCCCAAAAGCACATCAAGAGGTTCAAAATGGCCTCTGGCAACGTGAGGAAAATAGAGGAGAGGAACTTGGCGGAAAAACAGTGGGGATTGTTGGCTATGGCCACACTGGGAAACAGTTTGCTAGAATGCTATCTGGCTTTGATGTAACGGTATTGTGTCATGATATTCTTCCAAATATTGGAGATGGCTTCGCAAAGCAAGTGGCTCTTGAACAACTCCAAGCAGAAGCCGATATACTAAGCCTCCACCTACCCTTAAACGATAGCACTTTTGAATATGTGAATGAACCATTTATTGATCAAATGCAAAAAGCATTTTGGCTCATCAATACCGCTAGAGGAAATCAGGTCGTTATGAAAAGCCTAAAAAAGGGATTGGAAGCTGGGGCTATCAAAGGAGCCTGTTTAGACGTACTTGACAGTGAATCTAAAGCTTTTGATGCAACGCTTGAGCCGTCTGAAGAATGGTCCTACCTGTCAAAGCATCCTAAGGTGCTATTCACACCCCATGTAGCAGGATGGACCCAACAAAGCCATCGCAAGTTAAGTGAAGTTATTGTCGCTAAAATTAAAGCCTTAATGGTGTCTTAATCTTAACATTATAGAAACTTATGTTTGATACTTATTCCCGTGATTTGAACTTATGAAAAATATTTTAATTCTTTGTACAGGGAATTCCTGTCGCAGCCAAATGGCACATGGGTTTATAGCCTTTTTTGGAGGAAAAAATGTTACTGTTTACAGTGCAGGAATCGAAACCCATGGACTTAATTCACGTGCTGTAAGTATTATGCTAGAAGCGGGAATTGACATTAGCAAGAACACTTCAAATCACGTTGATGAGTATGCCACAGTAGAATTTGATCACATTATTACAGTGTGCGATCACGCCAAAGAAAACTGCCCTTATATTCCAAGTAAAAATGCACAGCGCTGGCATCACAATTTTTCGGACCCCTCAAAACTAAACTCCAAAGACGAAAAAAAAATCCACCAAGCATTTGCTGCTACACGCAACGAAATCAAAGACTATTGCGAAAGGTTTGTCAATACACATTTGTAAAACTAATGCACGTAGCGATCAACGATTGAAGTTTAATCCCTGTTATTTCATCACTAACTGAAGCGTGGTTTCACTCCGTTGTTCAAGTACTAACTCATGTGACTTAAGCAGTGCGTCGGCAGAGTTTTCCTCAAAATGGCGAATTGTATACAGGTAGACTTCTGGCGTGTGTTCCACATCAAAACGAGCACGTAGGGTATGTAGCATCGCATCCATATTATGGTACTTGTCTTTTACACAAACCGAAAAGCTAATGGCTGAATTTTGAATTAAATCGACAGACATTTTATGATCGTGTAACAACTTAAAAATTTCACTGATATTGTCTTCCATAACAAAGGAAAAATCGCGAGTAGATAAACGCAATAACGACAATTCCTTTTTTACAATATAGCAAGGAACTTCGGGGCGCATACGCACTCCTTTTCCTACTTGTGTGCCTGCCTCTTTTGGATGCAAAAATGATTTTACAAACAATGGAATCTCTTTACGTTGTAAGGGTTGTAAGGTTTTCGGATGGATAACTGATGCGCCATAAAATGCTAACTCAATGGCTTCTTGATAGGAAATATGATGTAAGAGTTGGGTTTTATCAAACACTCTAGGGTCGGCATTTAATACACCAGGGACGTCTTTCCAAATGGTAACATCTGTAGCCCCTAAACAATACGCAAAAATAGCTGCAGAATAATCCGAACCTTCTCTTCCCAATGTCGTTGTGAAATTATTGTCATCCGATCCTATGAATCCTTGTGAAATTTTTAAAACGGGGCCTTTTACTTGCTCATGAATTGCTTTTTGGGTACGATCCCAATCTAAATGAGCACTGCGATAAAAACTATCCGTTTTCACGCAGCTTCTGGCATCAATCCATTCAGCAGCAATACCAACATGATTTAAATATGCACATACAATAGACGTTGAAAGTAATTCGCCAAAACTTACCACTTGATCGTACACAAAAGCTGGATGTGGTGACCTGTTATTGGTTAAGAACGTATTGCATTCTGCAATAAGGGTTTTAACCTGCTTTACAACAGGCGGCTGACTTCCTTCAAATAAGGCTGAGGTAATCGTTAAATGGAAATCCTCTATTTCTTTTAGGGTCGAAAGGTGCGATTTGGTATCATCAAAATAATTGGCGACCACTTCTTCCATGGCATTTGTAGTTTTTCCCATGGCAGAAATAACAACTACTGTATTTTCGTGACCCATTTCTTTCAATACATGAGCTACATTTTTTACACCTTCCGCATCTTTTACAGACGCTCCTCCAAATTTAAATACTCGCATGATTGTTTGCTATAAATGTTTGCATGTCACTGGCTGTCATTTGGGTAATATTCCATTCTGTAAAAGTCTTTGCCCCTTGTTTTTGATAAAAACTAATGGCTGAAGTATTCCAATCTAAAACGACCCATTGAATACGTCTTACTCCAGAAGAATTTGCAAAGGCAATGAATTTTTTTAATAAAGCAAACCCTATACCTTTACCCCGTTGTGACTCGGTTACTATTAAGTCTTCTAAATGCCATGATTTTCCTTTCCATGTGGAATAGCATGGGTAAAACAACGCGATTCCAACGATAACTTGATCTAATTCAGCAACAAAACATTGAAAATGTGTTAGCTCGCCAAAACCATCGCGAAGTAACTCAGCCTCAGTGACAGCAACTGCTTCTGGTTCACGTTCAAAGTGCGCGAGCTCGCGAATAAGTGCTAATATACTTGGCACATCCGATTCAACCGCTTTTCGAATTATGGCATTTTTCATCGAGAGCAAATGTACTAACTATGTACAAAACCAATAGGTAAAACTAACACAAGACAATTCAATTTTGTTTAAAAAATAACGTTTGTTACGCATCACAGCGAATGTACTTCGTATTTTTGCCAAAAATTATTCGTGACCGAACTTCCTGTTCTTTATCAAAATCACCCGCAATTTAAAGCGGTATATGAAAGCGCTAGTGCTATGGGTAAGGTTACGGTCTCTGGAATTATCGGTTCAAAGCATTCGTTTTTAGTGCGTAGCATCTTTGAACAACATAAAAAAACGGTGTTATGGGTTCTTTCCGATCGAGAAGAAGCTGCCTATTTTTTTAATGACTTAGAAGTGCTCTCTTCGCAAGCCCCTTTATTTTTCCCTTCTAGCTACCGACGTCCCTATAGTAATGAAGAAACTGATAATGCCAATGTATTACTCCGTGCAGAAACACTTCAACAGCTAAAAGAACAAAAGCAACAGCTTGTAGTAACGTATCCTGAAGCATTGTTTGAAAAAGTATTAACTGCCAAAGCGCTACAAAGTAAAACGTTAAACATTCAAATTGGAGACAAGCTAAGTATTGATTTTGTCAATGAAACGCTATTCGATTTTGGATTTAACCGAGTAGATTTTGTATCAGAGCCCGGAGAATTTGCCGTGCGAGGAGGCATTTTAGATGTACACTCATTTAGTAACGACCATCCTTTTCGTATCGAGTTTTTTGGAGATGAAATAGATACCATACGAAGTTTTGATGTCACTACGCAACGATCTATTGGCTCATTGAATGCTATTAAAGTATTGGCAAATATTGAACAAAAGACAGAGAAGGAAACACGACAGTCTTTACTTTCTTTTTTAGACAAGGATACACTTGTGTGTGTACAAAATGAAGCGCTTATTTGTGCAGAGCTAGATAAACTTTTTGATCATGCTGATAAAATTCATAAAGGCTTGGAAGGCGAAGTTCGCAGATTGCCTCCTGACGAATTATTTATTAAAGCTCATGCCTTTTCTGAAGGGTTAAGCGCGCACAAAAGCATACACTTTTCTGGAAGCAACTCAGAAAACACGATTGCATTTAATTGCCAGCCTCAACCACATTTTAAACGCAAGTTTGATTGGTTTGTTGAGCACTTAAGTGAAAATACGGACCAACAACGGACAAACCATATTTTTTGTGCATCTGAAACACAAAAAGAACGGCTTTTACAGATTATCGAAGAGCTTGCGCCAAACATTGCATTTAGCTGCTGGGTTGCCCCACTATACCAAGGATTTATTGATGAGGATGAACAACTTGTATGCTATACTGATCATCAATTATTTGAACGCTATCATAAGTTTCGATTAAAAAATGGATATACCAAAAAGCAAGCGATATCATTAAAGGCGTTAACGCAATTAGAGGTTGGCGATTATGTTACCCATATCGATCACGGTATCGGGACTTTTGGAGGGTTACAACGTATTGATGTTGAAGGAAAAACTCAAGAAGCCATAAAACTATTTTATGGAGACAGAGACATTTTATATGTCAGTATTCATTCGCTTCATAAAATATCCAAATACAACGGAAAAGATGGTGCTGCACCCAAAGTTTACAAATTAGGTTCTGGTGCTTGGAAAAAGATTAAGCAAAAGACCAAAAAAAGAGTCAAGGAAATTGCCTTTAACCTAATTAATGTATACGCAAAACGCCGTATGAATAAAGGGTTTGCATGTGGTCCTGATACATACCTGCAACACGAGCTAGAGGCTTCCTTTTTGTTTGAAGACACTCCAGATCAACGTACGGCAACTGCCGCCGTTAAGCAGGACATGGAGAGCTTAAAACCCATGGATCGATTAATTTGTGGCGATGTTGGCTTTGGAAAAACAGAAGTTGCTATCCGTGCGGCGTTTAAGGCTGTTGACAACGGCAAGCAAGTTGTTGTTTTGGTGCCAACTACAATTTTAGCATTCCAACACTTTAACACCTTTGAAAAGCGCTTAAAAGAATTTCCAGTTACGATAGATTATCTCAACCGTTTTCGAACAGCCAAACAACGAAAAGAGGTTTTGGAAGGATTAGAAAGCGGTGCATTAGACATTGTTATTGGTACCCATCAATTGGTTGGCAAATCGGTTAAACTAAAGGATTTGGGGTTGCTTATTGTAGACGAAGAACAAAAATTTGGTGTTGGTGTAAAAGAAAAACTTCGTTCGTTAAAGGCGCATGTTGATGTGCTTACCCTAACTGCTACTCCGATCCCAAGAACCATGCAGTTTAGTTTAATGGCTGCTAGGGATTTGTCAGTAATAAACACGGCGCCACCCAATCGGTACCCTATCGAAAGTCAGGTGCTTTCATGGAATGAAGCCCAAATTCGCGATGCTGTTATTTACGAATTACAACGTGGTGGACAAGTGTTTTTTGTACATAACCGAATTGAAAATATTGGAGAGGTTTCTGGTATGCTGCAACGACTTATTCCAGATGCACGAATTGCAACTGCACATGGGCAGCTTCCAGGAAACAAACTTGAAGGATTAATGCTTGGCTTTGTTGATGGGCAATACGATATTTTAGTAGCAACAACGATTATCGAGAGTGGATTAGATGTCCCTAATGCAAATACTATTTTTATAAATAACGCCAATAATTTTGGGCTAAGCGATTTGCACCAAATGCGGGGGCGCGTTGGGCGTAGTAACAAAAAAGCGTTTTGTTACTTTATAACCCCTCCATTTTCTGTCCTCACTGAAGATGCGCGAAAACGCATGGAGGCCATAAGCCAGTATACAGCACTTGGATCAGGATTTCAGATTGCTATGAAAGACTTAGAGATTCGAGGAGCCGGAGATTTATTGGGAGGGGAACAAAGTGGATTTATAAATGATATCGGATTTGAAACCTATCAAAAAATACTAAAAGATGCGATTGAAGAGCTGCAACATAATGAGTTTAAAACATTGTATCCTGGCCAAAAACCACGTCAAAAAGAACTGGTATTAGATACTGACTTTGAAGTCTTTTTCCCAACAGATTACATCAATAATGTAACAGAACGATTAACACAATACCAAGAACTAGCAACGTTAAAAACAGCAAAAGAATTAGATGCATTTAGCACCGGACTAATAGATCGGTTTGGACCACTACCTGAAGCTGCTGATGAACTATTTGAAAGTGTGCGTTTAAAATGGCTGGGGACAGAACTTGGGTTTGAAAAAATCATCTTAAAAAAACAAAAATGTATTTGTTCTTTTTTGGCCGATCCCGAAAGTGTATTTTACCAAGAAGAAGCGTTCCAATATATGTTGGGCAAAATGGGGTCCTTAGGCAAAGCACAACTGAAAGAAAAAACTACCAAAGAAGGACCTAAACTTGTATTGGTGATTGAGCAAGTCTCGTCATTGACAAAAGCACTACAACTGCTTAGTAAACTAAAACAACCTACAGTTGCTTGAGGTCCTTAACCACACGGAAAGCCTTGTCTACTTGCTCATCATTGACCAAAATTGTGAACTCATTAGACGTTGATATTACTTCACAAATATTAATTCCTTCCCAAGAAAGACGTTGAAATACAAAATAATATATTCCAGGAATTGCCACATTTTCAGTAGGCAACTTTAATGTAATTGAAGATAAATTATTTTGTTTGTGTAAGCATTCTTCTTTTGCTAAATAGGTGTCCACCAAGGGCGACAAATGCTCGCTAACAACAATATTACATTCGTGGACACCGCGTGAAGAAGTATAAAAATTTTCACTAGATAGCTGTAATTGTGCCAAGAGTTTGGCTTGTGCCGCCAAAAGGGTGTCGGAAACTTTAAAACTATAATCCATTAGGGATGAGCGAACGGTAATATCACCAATATTTTTTAGAGTCTTGATGATTTTATGAGAATATCGGAACTCTAAATCAGTTGATAACCGTTTTAGCGCCATTACTATCGCTCCTGTTCGAACAGGCTTTTGAATTTGCGCCTGAATATCTTCTTGCATGATACGAGACAAGGAGGTAAGGTTGATAATTCCCTGGGTAAGTGCACTAATTAAAAATGGTTTGGACTTTATATAGGCCTCTACGGCAGATGCTATAGTTGTCATATGAGTATTTTACACAACAAAGATATTTAAAAAATTAACAAAATGTTATAAAAATAACATTGTCAGAAAAAATAAAATGCAGCTTTTATGTGTTGTATCGTATAATTATTTTCATCTCCCAAAATACTGATGATATCAAATCTAGTCTCTCCCTGCCAATTGTGGCGTTCAATAAATTGCTGTGCTGCACGTGCAAGTAACTTCCGTTTTTTTGGCGTAACAAAAACATGAGGTTTTCCATGAATATCCGATTTTCTCCATTTTACTTCAACAATTACAAGGACATCTGCTTTGCATGCAACGATATCAATTTCTGCTTTTTGATAAAAAAAATTGCGTGCCATAATTCCATAACCATGCTTCTTTAAATAGGCACTGGCAAGATCCTCGCCGAGCATTCCTTTGTTGTGGGTATTCATCATAACTGTTTAGGGCAATGGAAAGGTAAAAAATCTAATGGGTATGCGGATATAAAATCCCTATTTTTGTGCCGAAAATTCATTTATGAGCAAACGCTATACCCTTACCGCAGCACTTCCCTACACCAACGGACCTATTCACATTGGGCATTTGGCGGGCGTTTATGTTCCTGCGGATATATATGCACGTTACTTACGTCTTAGGGGGAAAGAAGTCCTATTTATTTGCGGTAGTGATGAACATGGAGTTGCAATCTCAATGAAAGCCAAAAAAGAAGGCATTACTCCCAAAGAGGTTATCGACACCTATCATCACCTTATCAAGGATTCGTTTGATGCCTTTGGAATATCCTTTGATTATTACGGACGGACTTCTAGCGATATACACCGTGAGACTGCACAATCATTTTTCAAAAAATTACATGATACTGATTGTTTTGAAACGCAAACTACAAACCAACTTTATGACGCTAAAGAAGATCAATTTTTAGCTGACCGCTATGTGGTAGGTACTTGTCCAAAATGTAACTACGACGAAGCATACGGCGATCAATGTGAAGCTTGTGGTAGTTCATTAAACGCTACCGACCTTATCGAACCTAAGTCGGCACTGTCGGGTGAAACACCAAGCATGAAAGAAACTACGCATTGGTATTTACCCTTAAATCGTTACGAAACATTTTTACGCACATGGATATTGGAAGGTCACAAGGACGACTGGAAGACAAATGTGCTAGGTCAAGTGAAATCTTGGTTAGATGATGGGCTTAAACCTAGAGCGGTTACACGTGATTTATCGTGGGGAATCCCCGTTCCCGTTCCAGGAGGAGAAAATAAAGTGCTGTATGTTTGGTTCGATGCGCCTATTGGATATATATCGGCTACCAAGGAATGGGCTACAAAAACGGGGAATGATTGGAAACCGTACTGGCAAGATACTGATACTGAACTAGTGCACTTTATTGGAAAAGATAATATTGTCTTTCATTGTATTATTTTTCCAGCGATCCTAAAGGCAATGGGAGACTACATTATGCCCAAAAACGTGCCTGCAAATGAATTTTTAAACCTTGAGGGCCAGAAATTATCTACTTCAAAAAACTGGGCGGTTTGGCTCCACGAATACCTCGAGGAGTTTCCAAATAAACAAGATGTACTTCGGTATGTGTTAACTGCTAACGCACCAGAAACCAAAGACAACGACTTTACTTGGGCTGACTTTCAGACACGAAACAACAGCGAACTTGTGGCCATCTTTGGAAATTTTGTAAATCGAGTAATGGTACTCATGTATAAATACTATGACAGCGTAGTACCAGAACCTAACTCATATACTAAAGCAGACAAAGATGCCTTACAAGCCCTTTCAGAATCACCAACACGAATTGCTGATTTGTTGGAAGAATACAAATTTAGAGCAGCCAGTCAAGAAATGATGCAACTTGCTCGAATAGGAAATAAGTATTTGGCAGATGAAGAGCCCTGGAAGCTTATAAAGACAAATCCAGAACGTGTCGCTACCATTATGTATACTGCCATTCAGCTAGTAGCTGGCTTGGCCATTGTTTCAGAACCTTTTTTACCGCATACTGCAGAAAAGCTTCAATCGATGCTTAAATTAAATCCAAATACGGGATGGGAAGATGTGAACAAAGTATCATTAATTCCAACAAATCACAATCTAGGTGAAGCATCATTACTTTTTGAAAAAATTGAGGATGGTATAATTGAAATTCAACAAGCTAAACTAATGCCTTAAACAAATTTTTTACGTTGACAGGTTTCTTTCCCTTAAACATCAATCTGTTTTCATAGTTTTGTTGCTCCAAATTTTACAACTATGAATAAATTTCCACTTTATAAAGCGCTCTTTGCATTTGGTCTTTCTTTAATTATTACCATGCTTCCCATTTTAATAATTTATGAAATTGAAACCGTTGAATTTTTCAATTCTGTTTATAAATTAAATCATATAGAAGGGGTATTGTGCACCGCATTGGCAATTGGAATCAAACTATGTATACTAAGCTTGGTAGTAAAAAACATTAAACACGCATAAGATGTATCTTTGCATGCATGATTCGCATTGCTCAGCACCCATTGTATGCGCACCCTCTACCGGAGGGACATCGATTTCCAATGCTTAAATACGAATTGCTCCCAGAGCAATTAAAACGAGAAGGGACCTGTATCCCAGCACAGTTTTTTAGCCCAACGAAACTTGACAACGCAACAATTTTACTTACCCATTGCGAAGCTTATATTGAAAAACTTAACACCCTAAAGTTTTCTAAAAAAGAAGCGAGGCGTATTGGGTTTCCAGTCTCAGAAAATCTCATTTTACGCGAGCATGTCATCGCACAAGGAACCCTTATGGGGTGTGAATATGCCTTATCAAATGGCATTGCATTCAATATTGCTGGTGGCACCCATCATGCTTTTTATGACCGTGGTGAAGCCTTTTGTCTACTCAATGATCAAGCTATTGCTGCAAACCACTTGCTTTACACCAAAAAAGCTTCGAAAATTCTGATCATTGACTTAGATGTGCATCAGGGAAATGGGACTGCAGCACTCTTTGAAAACAACCCACAGGTTTTTACCTTTTCTATGCACGGAAAATCAAATTATCCGTTTCAAAAAGAACGAAGTGACCTAGATGTAGCTTTGCCTGATAATACAGATGATGAAAGCTACTTAAAGCTACTTGAGAAACATCTAGGAAATTTATTTGAAAGGGTACGCCCTGACTTTGTGTTTTATCTATCTGGTGTAGACGTTTTAAAAGAAGACAAACTTGGACGTCTTTCCCTTTCACTAAAAGGTTCAAAAAGACGAGACGAAATGGTCCTTTCAGCATGTTATGAGCAAGACATACCCATTCAGTGCAGCATGGGTGGTGGTTATGCGCCTGATGTTAACCTTATTGTTGAAGCACATGCTAATACCTACCGTGTTGCTTCATCCATATTTGAGTAACTACAACATTAATAACTCATCCAAATGAATTTCTGTTGCTTGCCGTTTATCTCCAGATTTGGATTCATACTCTCTATAGACCAAGCGTCCCAGACAAGCTACATGGCTTCCTTTTTTGAGGTTTCCCAAACAAACATCAGCGAGTTTGTTCCAGGCTACTACTCGATGCCACTGCGTGTTTTCTACGCTTTCTCCATCTTTATTTTTATACCTAAGGTTTGTAGCTAGTGAAAATTTAGCCAGTTTTTTATTGTTATCTAATTGGATTTCTTCTGGATCATCTCCTAGATGACCGATAAGTTGGACGTGATTTTGGATTGTATTCATGATTAAGGGGAATAAGAGGTTACCTTATAATTAACGCCAGCGTTGACTTCGCAACAACAGGGCAGCTTTAACAACATCTTGCCTACTAATTTGTCCTACTAGTCTACCTCGATCCAAAACGGGAAGCCGTCTTCTATTGGTTTCATGAAATAACGTAGCAGCATCAAAAATGGTTTTATCTATTTCAATGGTGTCAACGTTCTCACTCATGCTATCTGCTACTTTTCTATCAAAAAAAGGTTGATTAAAATATTTACTTTCTGACAGGTGTTTGATGCAGTCGGCTTCAGAAATGACACCAACTAATCGAGACAAATCATCCATAACTGGACCTCCTGAAATTTTATTGCGAATTAAAATACGCATAACTTCCAGAATAGATTGTTGTGGAGAAAAAGTAATCAAATTACGCGTCATATAATCTCGTACCAACAAAGAATTCTTTTTTTTGGGAACAAGTTTTTGTCGTGCTGCTTGAAAACTTTTTATAGGCATGTTTATGTATTATTGAACAAAAGATACAAAAAATTATTTTTATCAAACTTCTCTTAAAAAGAATACTTTTACACAAATGAAAAAGAAGATTTCGATAATTGGATGCGGTTGGCTTGGGAAAGTATTGGCCAGAGCACTTCTAAATGAGGGGTTTATTGTACATGGAAGCACTACCCAAAAACACAATCTAGTTGAACTAAAAGCGTTAGGGGTTGTTCCCTATATAATTAAACTTAATAATGATGGCGTTTTTGGGGAACTTCCGCCATTACTAGAAGACATGGATGTTCTAATTCTTGCCTTTCCACCGGGCATGAGACGCGATTTAAATGCAGATTATGCAGCCCGTGTAAGTCATGTTTTGAGTGCTATTCCAAAAAATTTCAATGGCAAAATAATCCACTTGAGTAGTATTGGTGTTTTTGGTTTAACTCAAGGAATTGTTACAGAAGATAGCATTCCAAAGCCAGAATCATTTGTAGGCAATGCATTGCTACAAGCAGAAACATATATTAAAAACTTTAGTGCGCTAGCGACAGTAGTACGCTTAGGAGGGCTAGTAGGCGATGGACGGCACCCAGCAAGACAACTTGCAGGAAAGACAACTATTTCGGCGCCAAAAGCCCCAATAAACCTAGTGCATCAAAAAGATGTAGTTTCATTTTTAGTGAAATTAATTCAAGGAAATCATTGGGGGGACACGCTTCATTGTGTTAGTCCTACCGATACGGAAAGAGCTCCTTATTACACTCGAGAATGTTTAGAAAATAACTTAGCCGAGCCTGGTTTTAGTCAAGAGGAAAGCACAAGAACAAAAAAGGTCTTAGACACAAAAAGTGAAGACTTACTGGGGCATCACTATCAACTACCGAATTGCCGTATTCAAGACGGGTAGTTCGAGACTGTTCTCGATTCGATTTGCAAAATCATTCCAGCTTTGTTTCATTTTAGCAATCGCACGCGCTTGCTCTAGGGAAGGATTCGTACTAAATCGTTGATCCGCTGCTAAGCTTGCATAGGTAACAAATACATTGAAACGTGATCGAATCGGATTTGTATTGAAGCGCTCAGGCCAAGATTGATTTGAAAGAGTGACCGCTTCATCTTTAATGCTTTTTAGAGCCACTTCGCGTTGCTCATAAGGCACATCATTTAATGATTCCAACAGACCTACAAGATTTGCCCAATTAATTGTCTCATCTTCAATGAGTTGATGCGGAACCACGGAATTAATTATAGAATCAATAACATGCGTATCTACTACATCAGTCCTTGAAGCAATTTGTTTTGGCTGCGTACAAGCGATAATAAGAATTAGAAAAGAAAAGATTATAAAACGCATATGTAAAGATAAGCGTTTACCTGCTAAAAACTAGTTGTAGTTTAAGCCACTTCCCTGTTTAAATAATACCCCATCTCCATTGGGGCTAGAAGGCCATGTAAATCCAAGTGTTGCCTGTGGGTTGAATTCTCCAAATATAACATCTGCCAATCCTTCACCCGCCATACCGGGCAAAAAAGAAGCAACAAAAGCGTCCCAATGCTCAAGCTGTTCATGTACCATTAATGGACGTCCTGAAAGCATCAGCACAACCACTGGATTTCCTGCTTCCTGTATGCGTTTTATAGCCGCTAAATCCGATTTATTCATTCGCAAATCAGCATCGTCTCCAAAACCTTCTGCATAGGGGTACTCACCTACTACAGCTACTACAATATCGCCTTTGGGAATGGCTAGACCATTGGGGTCATAAGTAATAATAGCATCAGGAGCAACCTCACGCAATCCTTCCAACACGGTCGTTCCATTGGGTTGTAACGGACGGTGACGCATAAAGCTAGTAAAGTCCATATTCGAAACTTTTCCATCACCATCCAAATCTATTTCTTCAAAGTAAGCAGACCAGCTATTCACTTCGAATTTTCCTTCATAAATTTTTTGGAGTTGACCGTTGTATTCTTTCAACGTAAGTACACCATCAGCATTAATATCTAAAAAGGGAAAGTCTGGGGTGAAGAATCCCTGCCACTCGGTAGTCCATCCTCCATTTTGCACACCGAGATTATTTGCTCCTGATCCCACAACGGTAATAGAAGCATTTTTAGCCAATGGAAGTATGTTGTTATTTGTTAGAAGTACCGTTGATTTTTGCACTGCTTCGCGAGCAAGGGCACGGTGTTCTTTAGAGCCAATTTTATCAAGTGACGTATCCTCCATATAAGGGTCTTCAAACAATCCAATCTCCATTTTTACTTTTAAAATACGTCGTACGGCATCGTTTATTCTTTCTATGGAGACACTGCCTTCATTCACAGCTTCAATAAGGAATTGGATAAAAAGTTTATAGTGTTTTTGGTTTTGCCCTTTCATAACACCCGGAACCATAACCATATCAATCCCTGCATTTACTCCGTTTATCACATCCGATTTATAATCACCAGGAATTTCATCGATACCAGCCCAATCGGAAATAACAAAGCCCTTAAAACCAAGCTCATCTTTCAATAAATCTGTCAATATGTATGAACTCCCATGGCACTTTTCCCCTAGTATACTATTAAAACTAGCCATTATAGTTTTTACATCAGCGGCAATCGCTGTTTGATAAGGAGGAAGGTAAATTTCACGAAGTGTTTCGTCGTCAAGCTGTACATCACCTCGGTCTAGCATGTAGGTGTGTATACCGTCTAAACGAGTTCCTGATCCCCATACCGTTGCACCATCACCAATAAAGTGTTTGGCGCAGGCAGCCACTTGCTTGTTTTGTACTTCAGTCAATCGATCTTGATACCCTAAAACGGCAGCTTTGGTAAGTCCATTTACTCTTTCTGTTGTTTGACCAAAGCCTTCATAAAAACGACCCCAACGTGGATCTTGAGGAATGGTAATGCAAGGCGAAAATGTCCAGTGAATTCCGGTTGCTGCGACTTCAATAGCTGTTGCCTTGTTAACTCGATATACAAGATCAGCATCGTTGGCAGCACCAAGGGCAAGATTGTGTGGAAAAACCGTAGCTCCTAATACATTGTTGTGTCCGTGAACGGCATCTATACCATAGATAAGGGGAATGCTAAGACGGCCATTTAAAGCAATTGCTTGAAGTCCATTTACCATGTCGAGCCAGCCTTTGGGTGTGTTGATTTTTGGAACTGAACCTCCGCCACTTAAAATAGAACCAATATGATAGGTTTTAATGTCTTGAATATCGTCCAACAACCGCACATCAATTTGAGTCATTTGACCAACTTTTTCTTCGAGGGTCATTTGCTCTAAAATACGTGTAACTTTTTCGGAAATTACTTTTTCGTTCTGTTTTTTTGATGGTAAAGAACAGCTGGTAAAAAACGATAAAACCACTAAAGCTGAAAGGAGATGTGTTGTTTTCATACAGTGGTAAAGATGATAATTATTATTAGAACTTAAGCGTCTCTGTTTTATCCCAGAGCCCCCAATATGCACCAACCTCGCCTTCGGGACCAACTTTCCAAGACTCATCAAATGATGAAAAATAAAACAACTCAATATTTGTTGCCTTAGCCCATCTTTGAGAATTAATAAAGTATTTCATCGCATTAGCTTCTGAAGGAATCGACCCTTTAAAGGCCTCGCCCTTGCTAGGCCATCCAGCTTCGGTAATAATTACTTTTTTGCCATTGGCTGCGGCCATGGCTTGTCCATACATTTGTTGCATGTGATTTAGTGCATATTCTTCGGGGCATCCCTCCCAAAAAGGATAGCAATTAGACAAAATAACATCAGAATTTTCAACCAACTCTGGGTGTACTGAAAACTCGTAATACGCATCCACATAGCCAACATCAATATGTGAGGGTATTGCTTTACGTACACGCTTCATGTAGGCCAGTAATTCCTCTAAAGTAAGTTCTTTTCGATATAAGACCTCGTTTCCAACCGCGGCAATATCTACGTAACCTTCATTTGCCATTTGGATAAGCGCTTCGATTTCTTCCTCGTTCTTGTCTTTATCATCACTTAGCCAAGCACCTACTAATGTTTTAAGACCGTATTTTTTTGCAAGAATAGGTATATGTTCATTCCCTTCAATACATGAAAAAGAACGAATCCAGTTTGTGTATGGTTTTAAAATCTTTATGCGGCGTTCTACTTGTGCTTCGGAAATGGTATCCCCGGGTTTTTGCGAATCTTCGTACATACTAAAGCAAATACCGTGCATGCCAGACATTAGGGTCTTTCTCCAAAGCTCCTTTAGTTCATCTTCATTGGATTTATCAAAAAAAACACCAACTCCTTTGTCGGGTTTTTGTTCTAGTTCATCTAAGTGAAATACTTTTCCTTCCCTGTAAGACATCTTATTAATATTTTAATTTTTCATTTTTATCCCAAATGCCCCAACGCGCTCCAACATCTCCTTCATGATGCACTTTCCAAGACTCATCAAATGAAGAAAAGTAGAATACTGACACCCCTTCCTTTTCTGCCCAACCATTGGCATTTACAAAATACTGCATGGAGTTTACCTTAGATGGGTTAGCAGCTTCCACACTATTGCCTTCGCTTGGCCATCCAGTCTCTGTGATGATAACTGGTTTGTTATTAGCTACATTTTTTGTTGCCGCATACATTTCTTTAAGGTGAGCCGTTGATGATTCGATTTTGCATCCTTCCCAAAAAGGATAACAGTTTATTAAAATCACGTCACAAGCTTCGACTAGTTTTGGACGTTGGATATATTGATAATAGGCATCTACATAACCTACTGTAACGTTAGGGTTTGCTTTCTTTACTTGTGCTATATATTCAATTATTTGCTCCTCACTTTGTTCATCGCGCATTAATACCTCATTTCCCACAACAGCGATGTCTACTAGATTCTGGCTAACGAGATTTATCAACGCTTTTATTTCTTTTTCGTTTTCCTCGGTATCTTTGCCAATCCAAGCACCAACCATAGTACTTAATCCTCTTGCCTTTGCTGCTTTGGGAATAAGCTCATTTCCATGTGTACAGGAGAACGAGCGAATCCATTTGGTATAGGGTGCAACAATATCCATACGTTTCTTGACTTGGGCATCTGTAAGCGTGTCCCCAACATTTTGGTTTTCTGTGTATGGGCTAAAACATAATCCATGCAGTCCTTTGTCCAAGGTTTCCTTGAACAGCTTGGCTTGTTGTACACTTTCGATACGGCTAAAGTCTGTATCTGAGGATAATGCATTATTGAAATTGGCGCCTGTCAGTTGTTGTAATTTTCTGACTTGATAAAAAGAAGTAAGCGATTTCTGGGTGGTTTTTCGTTCTCTAAGCTGTACTCTAATTTCGTTTGAGCGCTCTTCATCAATGTTGTAGTCGCGCATGATGTACATTGCAATAAGTGTTCCTACTAATGGAAAGAAGCAGAAAAATGCATGTAAGCCATCAACTGCTGATTGTTGATCGGTTGTTGCTAAATCTGGATTAAAACCAACTAATGCGATAATCACTCCACTAAGTGCTCCTGCAATAGCAAAGCCAACCTTAACCATCCACCAATAAATTGCACCAAAAAGACCTTCTCTACGCAAACCCGTATTCAACTCATCCACATCAATTACGTCTGCAGTCATAGACATCATAATGGTAAACAAGCTGCCTATTCCAAAGGAGAAAAATGGAAGGGCAATTATGTACATCCATGGTTTGCCAGGTACAAATAAGAACCAAAGCATAATATAGCCAATGATAGAAATACTTTGTGATAATAAAAACGCTTTTTTCTTGCCAAATCTTTTTGACATCCTAGTAATTACAGGGATAACAATGAAGGTGGTCCCCAAGGCACCCAAGCATCCAAATAATGAAACCCATATACCGCTTGCCTCAGCATCTCCATTAAAGAGTTTGAATACAATCACAAAAAAAGTTAGTGCTGCAACAGTGTTAAATGCGTTAAAAATTAAAAAGGTAGCTCCACATAGTTTTCTAAACTCTTTAATTTTAAAGGCCGCTACAAAACTGTAGTAAATCTTCATTAAACTATTCCCTATGTTAGCCCTGTTGAGAGGCTCATAGTTTTCGTTTAGGGTTGACTTGCTTTTGATAAAAAATGCAGGAATCATTGCACAAATGGCACATGGAATCGCTATCCATATAGACAGTTCACGCACGGCCACTTCAGCCGAAGGAAACCATTCGGGGTCATACATAATGACCCAAAACCAAGGAGCAATAACCCAAGCCCATTGACCAATCCATTGAGCAATAGCCATAATACTTGTACGTTCGTGAAAATCATCACTCATCTCATAGCCCATAGCTACGTAGGGTACGCTAAACAAGGTAAGGCCTAAGTAAAAAATCACTGACCAAAGAAAGAAGTACCAGAAATTAAAGTTGAGTGAATTTTCTTTAAACAACTGCCACATAAAAATATATGCAATACCCATCAAGAGTCCACCTAAGAAAACATATTGTCTACGACGCCCCCATTTCGATTTTGTATTATCAGAGATAAAGCCCATAATTGGGTCTGTTATAGAATCGAATATTCTTGGGAAAAAATAAATTAGTGACCACATCCACCCTGGAAATCCTAAGTCTTGAACCAAAACAACCATAAAAATTCCCAATATGGCAGGAAACATCTGATTCGCCAACATTCCAAAACCAAAGGCGATTTTTTGACCCATAGGAACTTTAGTAGCATGAGCAGTATGTGGTTGATTTTTCATGGTTTCGGTTTTAGAGATCGGTTATCACAATCGTTTGTATTGCTTGGGGTTCTATTGTTATGTTTTTGCTAAGCTGATTTAGGTTTAGTTTGAAACTTTTTCGAGTCTTGCTTTCATTAAAAACAACAACTGCAATACTCCCATCGGGGTTCTTTGCTGCTGCTGCCATAAGTTGAGGGTCAGAAATTTTTGAATCAATTATTTTTGCGCCAGGGCGAATAAACTTACTAAAATGTGACATAATGTAATAAAGTGGCGTAAAGTAAACTTCATCTTTATCTGTATCAACAATTACAGGGGCTATACACCAGTTGTTTGCCCAATTTGGCCCTCCCTTGGTGTCTAAAACCATATTCCAATCAACCCAGCCGTCTACCCAATTGTTTAGGCAACCAATAATATCCCGAGCATAGCGATTGGCAGGTGCATATTTAGGGTGTAAGTATTTTTTTTCAGCTTCACGCCAATCGTATCCCCAATCGGTTGCTTCTTTTTTCCAATACCACTTATCGTCTTCCCATACAGGAACTTCGGCGTCTATACAGGCTTCGGTTTGAATCAACAATTTATCAGGTGCTTTTTGGTGAGCATACTGTAAGGCTTCTGGGAAATAATCGTAAGTGCTGTCATACCAATGCACGGCGGTTCCCGCAAAATACTTAGATGATGCTTCGTCTTTATACATAGCATCTACCCATTCTGAAACACCGCTACGATTTTGATCATATCCCAAAATTTTAATCGCTCCTTTGCCCTCTGATTCAAGCTTGGGCCCTAAATAATGTTGAACAAAATGAGTCATTTCTGCCGGGGAGTAATGCATGCTTTCCCAATTTTCGCCATTTCCATGAGGCTCATTTTCTACAGTAAATCCCCAAATATCAATGCCTTCAGCTTTGTAAGCATCTACGTACTTGGAAAAAAACAATGCCCAAGTATCATAATACTCAGGAAGTAATTTCCCGCCTACCCATTTGTTGTTATCTTTCATCCATGGAGCTGCTGTCCAAGGAGAAGCAAACAAGCGAAATCCGTCTTCTGAAATAGCCATTGCCTCTTTTATCATGGGGATGAGATCTTCTCTATCTTCTTCAATAGAAAAATGTTCTAAGTTTTTATCCCCAGCAATAGGCGTGTAGGAATAATTATCAAGTGAAAAGTCACAAGAGTTCATGTGAGTTCTAGTGAGCGAATATCTGGCACCTTCTTTGGCAAAATATGCGTTTAAAATACGTGTTCGGTTTTCTTTGCTCACTTGATTTAAAAGGTAAGCTGAAGACTCAGTAAAAGCCCCTCCAAAGCCTGTAATGGTTTGCAATTCAGTAGTTATATCTAGGGCTATTGTCGTGACATTTTCTTCCGCTTCGAAAGCAGAGACTAACGTTAATTTATTGCCGCTTTCAGAAGTTTCATAAACTTCAATTTTAGGTTTATTTGATGTGCATGAAAACGTCATAATAAATAGTGTTAAAAGGATGCTTTTTTTCATGTGACAGTTTTAATTGAGATTTGGTTCTAAAAGTATAGGAGGAATAACCGAAACAAACAGATTTTCTGTACTTCCTTTGAAGGTTTTAGTAATAGGGTTTCCCTTTCTGTTAAGCCCATCAAACACCCCTTTATCAACTAGATCCCAAAGAGCGTATTTTGCTTTACCGTCAATCGTAAATAGTCCAAAGTGGTTTTCAGATCCTTTCGAGTTGTTGACATCTTTCCAGCGCTCATCAAAGGCTTCAAAAAAGAAACATGCGATGTTGTTTTCATTGGTCCAGGTTCTCATAAACTTATAATACAATGCTTGCTTGTACTCATCTGCGGCATGTGAGCCCTTACGGCCATAAAAACCACCAGATATAGTTGCCCACCCTGTTTCTCCAATATGAATTGGTTTTTCTATTCCTAAACTTTCAACGTAATTTTTAACGCTCGTGTATTGCTCAATGGCATAATCCCGTGCATTCAACATAGCGGTTTGAATTTGTTCGAGTTGAGACTGTCCCTCAACATCCTCAGGGTTAGCTTCCCAAAATCCAGCATTATAGTGGGTGTCGTGAAACGGATAGGTATGCATAGAAATATAATCTACAGCAGCTACCAAGGCTTCTAGTGACGCATTGTGATACTCGCTATCTCCGCCACCCCAAGAAGCAAAATTGTCAGAACTTGTAATCCACAAGGATTGGGGTAATGAACCATCCTGTTTTAGCTGTTGAAGGTGGTTAACCCATTTCAAAATCACATCTGCTTGCACATAGTAGCTAGTTGCCCATTTGACCATGGCTTCATTGCCTACGGCAAGAACTTTTACAATATCGGGATATTCATTCGCCAAAACAATTGCGCGTTGAATCTCATCGGCATTATTTGGACTTTCAACGTAATGATTTACTACCTGATTCGTCCAAGCGTTTAAACAATCAATCCATGCGCCCAACATAACATACATCTCAAAATCGGGGTCTTCACTTTTAAGTATTTTAATAGCCTTAAGAATATTAGATGCATGTGGCAATTGCACATTATACGTCCTAAGGATACGGATTCCCATTGCAGATAGGATTTTTAAGTCTTCCTTTAGTTCCTCAATAGTTGGTTGAATATCCCTTGTTTTTCCTCTGTATCCTCCATAAGAAATTGCAGGGTAATCAGGATTTCCCAAAATATCCGCAGCTGTAATGGTGTTGTCTTTCATGTTTGAATGCTGTGTAGTACAGGAAGCAACAATAAATAGAATGCTTAAGAAAAAACCAAAAAGTCCGATATTTCTTAAAGTGTTCATGCTATTCTAGCAACCTGATTAATTTCTTTTGTCGTAAAATCATTAGTCCTTTACTACGGAAACTGTGATTTTATTAATGCTGTTTTTTCGTTTAAAAATAGCAGTACTTAATTCGTTAGTAAGCTGATTTCCAATAATGTGTTTAGACTCCCCCGAATTGAAACTAATTTCAATTGAGGGTTCTGTCGCCTTCTTATAAACAACAGGCACTTGACAATATGTAAAAGCCAAAGTATCCTTTCCTAATTGAATTGTGTTCGCTGTATTGGTTACATCTACATAGTGAAAAACTTGAGGTTCTTGTAAAAACTCTTCGCTTCGTAAAATGGTCGGATCAAATCCTAAAACCCCGTTTTGTACACGAACACCCAGCTCGCCAAAGCGGCATAAAATATCTTCTTTTACCTGTCCGGTCATCCCTGGTTGTTGTGCTCCTTTTCCACCTGGCGTGTGTGAATATGGATCGGTTGGAAATGCCCCGTAAAGTTCGGGAGACTTATGTGCACCAATACCGGCATTAATTTCAAAATAATGATCAAATAGCCTACCTATCAACGTAGTATCCTCATTATCTGCAATAGCCTTTTCAGTGATTTCATAAACTGCTAAAAGCAACTTGGATACCATATGCCAATAAATAGACCCTAAACCTTCGTATCCGTAAAAAGTTCCAGAACGTCCTGTAAATGACTTATGATCAAAAATAGCTTCAAAAAGTTGCTCAATGTAAGTGGTTTCTTTTTGAACTAAATCCGTGTAGTTTTTAGGTAGAGACTTTAGTGCTTCCTGCAAACTATTGGCATTATTAAAGTTCCCGTTAAAGTGGTATTCCCCTCTCTTGTCTTTCGAAATAATTGCCGTGTTTTTATCCGCAAGCAACTTTGTTAAAAGCCCAGAAGCTTCCACTTTATCTTGTGGAATGGTATTTTTATTTACAAAGCGTGGAAGTTCTTTATTTGGATATAAAATATAGCTGTACTGATCTTCTCTAAACAACGCACTTGCTTTTAATCCATCGAGAACTTCTAAAGCTTCCTTGGCAGAAAGATACCCCGAGCTAAGAACGGCTACTTGACCTTCTAGCATTTCCGAAAGGTGCGAGATACGCACAGCCTTATCGCTTTCAAGCGTCATTAAATTATACGCATGATAAAGGTTGTCATTGCGCTTATTTGCATCAATTGCGTGCTCCAAAAATGCTGTGGCGTTTGACATAAACGAAATAAGATCTTGTTTTGAAATTGTTTGTTTATCGCCAGAGAATCGGTTTTTGTATATCGTACTTCTGTAGTTACTTCCCGCTTCTCCCAAAACGTCCATAATTTGTTTTCTATCTTCATTAGAAATACTGCCGTTGAGTAAGGGTTTGTGTTGTGCTAGTCCTGATGAAATTTTATTAAAAAACACAGCAAGCTCGTTAGAAACAGCCACATCATCACAGGCGGTATTAGTTACTACATTTTCGAAGAATCGCAAAAATCTTCTTAAATAATATAACGTAACCATAGACACCCCGTTGCCCACAAGGGCATTATTGGCGTCATTCCACTCAGGGCGTTGGGTGTTCATCCAGATGCCACCCTCAGGGATAAAGTTTGACATTTTTGCCAAAACTGTCGCTAATATTTTCTCTATAAAGTTTACCTTATATATAAAGACCGACTGATCTCTTAATAACGCACCATCCACGCCAATTTCATCGCGTTTTAATTGAATTCGTTCTTCGTTTTCAAAATCAAAATCAATGGTGTTTTTTGGATCTTTTAAAATTTCTTGATAGCTCTTAATACGATAAGGCACGTTAGCGTACACAAATAAATCTTGGTTGAAGTATTCTCCTAATTTATTTGGGTAATAGGCTTCAATAAACTCTAAGAATTTAAGGAGGTAGATAATTTGATGATCGCCCCAGTATCCAATATACGACCATGGATTGTCTGGTTCAATAGTTTCCCAATCAAACCCATCTTTAGTCACTCGATAGGGGTTGTATCCGTCAAAAGTGGTGGCGTTAAGGAATTTATGGATCATTCCCTCAATAAACTCGGGATAGGCAAGCGCCAATGCTTCCCAATTTTGGAAGATGTCACGCCAGTTTCCTTGGTAATCTAAAATTTTTGTTCCCTCTTCAGTACGTGTATTGATAGAAAACTTGTTCCACGGGCGGCTAGGATCTCCATGGCGACGGCTAAATTTTAAGGGTAAATATTCAAAACAAAGACGTTTAAAATTCTGATCATCGTCGTTAGCAGCCAATTCTTTTAGGTGATGTGCGTCAAACAATTCAGGTAAGGTCTCTAAGAGCGGTGCTTTCTTTTTAAATACTTTTCGGTTTGCCTTTGCTATGTATTGGGTAAAGTCTGCCTTTTCAATTTGATAGTTCTTGTCAAAAATACCTCCTCGCATGATGTTAAACATGGTATTGGCAAAGTGTCGAATATTACGAAGGCGGTCATTGGTTAGTTGAATTCCATCGGAAGCACCAACAAGCTCGACCAAATGTTTTGAACCGTTTTCAACATCATATGCCACTTCATCAGCAAGCGATTCATTGTTTAGTAGCTGTTCTTTAATTTGAACGATATCTGATATCGTCTGATTAACATTGGCAACAAGCATCCATTTTTTGGATGAATCTGCAGCTAAGGTAAATTCATCACATAAAAAATAAGCGCCTTTTTCAGCTCGTATGTCTTCTTCTTGTGAAATAGGATGCCCTTTTCTAAAGGCGTCTAGTTGCAGGGAAGAAATTAATTTTTTGGAATGATCCAGTCCAAGCGACCAAACTACATTCGCTTTTAAGGCTTCACTAGGTTCAGCCTTATCAACGATTATAGCACTAAGTGAATAAATTCCAAGCCCTGTATCGGCCTCTAATTCACACTTTTTGTAGGCATCAACCAAATTACTACTGCTATTCTGCAGTGCTTCTTCTACGCCATAAGGCAAGATGTTTTGAATCCCGTCAATCACGTTGATTGTCAGGGGTTCTGAGCCTATATTATTTAACGATGATTTTCGTACAAAGCCAAACTTATCACTTGAATTCCATTCGTAAGTAAACGACGTTTTGAGGTCGTGATTAATTTCTTCAAAAATGATTTTATTCCCGTAAGAATTTTTATACAAGTTTCTAGTCAGGCTATAAACTCCTTCGTATCTGTCAGAAAAAGGCTCCCAAAGGTATTTTTTTTGAGCGGTAGCAACAATACACAGTGTTTTGCTTCCTGTTATTGCTGCTGCTTCTGTTATTTTATCGTCCGTATAGTACGGAAATAAGGCATTATTGCTATCCTTTCTCCCTGCCGACAAACTCCCTTTACTAGAGATAAACATCCAATGGTTTGAATTACTTACGATGCTCATAAAAAATGGGCGCATGGCATCTACGTTGGAAATCTTATAAAATATTTCCCCGTTTCTTGTAATTTGTTCTCCGCGTACTTCTTTTGTTGAAAATTGACTAGAGTAATCCCCTAAGAATATAGCGTCGTCTTTAGTAAAAGGTTCTTTAATGTTTTGCAATGTACTATTGTTATAAATTAATTTTTAGCAATTAAGTGTTGACAGATTTGGGGGCATTACTATCGTTTAAACAGCAATCTAATAAACACACAATCTACTTTGAAAAACCTGTCTATTTAGCGGCGTATACTCTTATGTAATCAACCAGCATATGATTTGGAAATACAGTAGCGTCGGTTGGTGCGCCATCAAAATTACCCCCAACAGCAAGGTTTAAAATGATATAAAACGGCTGATCAAAAACCCATTCGCCAGGAACATCATCACGTGTGATATGATTATACAATACACCGTCAACATAATGGTTTACATAATCTTTGGTCCATTCGATACCAAAAATGTGAAAATCACTATCAAAACGATTGTCGGTTAGCTGAAACTGCTTAGTTACGGGATTACCCCCAGAATATCCAGGGCCATGCAAACTACCTGCAACAATAGTAGGCTCAGAACCTTTGTTTTCCATAATATCAATCTCACCACATTGTGGCCAGCCTACGACATCGTAATTTGAGCCAAGCATCCAAAATGCAGGCCAAAGTCCCTTTCCTGAAGGCAATTTGATTCGTGCTTCAACACGTCCGTATTGTTGCTCAAATTTTCCTTTTGTTAGCACTCTGGCTGAGGTATACTCTGCACCCTCATACGATTCTTTAATCGCCGTAATTTTCAACATTCCGTCCTCAATTACTACATTGTCCGCGCGTTTTGTATAATGCTGAAGTTCATTATTTCCCCAGCCGTCAGTTCCTGTGCCTTCTTCATAACCCCAAATGGAGTCATTAAGATCAACATCAAACTCTTCTTGAAGGGTTATTGTAGATGTGAAATTGGCTACCACTTGAGTTTCATCAGGGTTGCAGCTGGTTGTAAAAACACCAAACACAACTGCCAGTCCCAATAGAGATAGTTGTTGGATTGGACTTGATTCTCTTAAATTTTTAAAATTCATATTCTAATTTTATGATTATTGTTTGTAGAAATACACGTTGTCCATGTATAGCTTTGTGAGGTCTGACCCATCATTTTCAAAAACAAATTGTCCTACTCTGGTTTTTGAAGACAAGCTTAACGCTACATCAATGCTACTCCAAGCATCTCCAGAAAGATCTGCGCCGGAGATTGTAAATGTCTGAGTTGTGTCATCTCCTCCACCATCTTCGTTATTTGCGCCAAAGTCCTTAATCGTTACTTTTAATTTAGCTCCAGCAGCTAATGTTCCCGGGATATAAACATCCATATGGAAATGCGTCATGTCCGATGCGTCAACTGTGGGGTCAGAAAATTGATGCCCTACAAAATTGAAGGAATCATAACTGAGGATATTATCACCATTTATATCAAAATCATTTGAGGTAGTGGTTTGCCAGGGCTCCCAATATCCATTATAAAAATCAATATTAACATTTGTATATACATCGCTAAATATTGAAATCACATCAGCTGCAGCATGTGTTGGTGCTGTAGGTAAAGTAAAATCTCCAAGTGAAGTTAATGTTAAAGACCCTGCGGTTTCAATTCCGTAAGCTGATGCAGTAATTACAGCGTTCCCCGCGCCAACTATGGTAATCTGACCTAACTCATTAACTTTAGCAACAGTTAAATCAGAGGATTCATAATCCAAATAACCCGCTGCAATATCTACTGTAACATCCGTACCATCGCCTAGATTTCGGGTTTGTGAAATACCCGTTATTTGAATAATTGCATCATTAAAAGATGACATAGATACATCTTCCCCGCTAAAAATTGAGTTTCTTACCTGACCTATAGTACCTAGCTTTTCAAACTTAATCTCGTCTATCCAGAAGGTATAACCCAATCCGTTAGTGCTTGCTGTCCCTGCGGCAAAAATAAACATGCCTTTTTCTTGTACCAGCTTTGTAGGATCTGGAATTGGAATTGTGTACTGTTTCCAATCTGTAGAAAGTGCTATGTTATTTAATCCAACAGCATATTTGTCACCTTGGAAATCTGTTCCAAATCCAAATAATCCGACTTCTGCTGTTATCGCTCCTTTAGCCCAAAATGTTAAGGCATCATAGTTGGTTAAATCTCTACCGTTTCCTCTGTCAAGAAAAATACCTCCAATATAATTACCCTCTGGATCACCTGAATCAGGAACGTCAATTCTAATAGAAGAGTTCCCTTTATAGGCCTCATTTTCATCTGTTCCAAAGCCATTAACGTTAGCTCCGCCTGCGGGGTCAAAGGATACAAAAAAAGCATCTGTCAAACCAACAGGAAAATCAGTAAATACTTCTGGGGTTTCAGGATAGGTCGCCAAAGTGATCTCGTCTGAAAATCCTCTTTCACAACTTACTAGTGCTAATGCAAGAAACCCTACAAAAGCAAATGCAACTTGTGTTTTGAAATTAATTTTTTTCATTGTTTTAGTTTTATTATTTACCAATGTTTATGTGAATATAGGTTCTGATTTCCCACTCAGTACCATCAGGAAATCCAACAGGACTTATGATAGGTTCAGAAGAGAATTCTGCCGCCTGCATTGGCGAGAAACGTGGAGAGTATTGATTTAATGTTCTCCAAGTTCCACGGATACCAATTTTTGTGTTTGGCAGTAAAAACCAATCAGGCTTTCCAAGCGATGTAGAAACATCCAACATCAGTTGAAGTGGGTATGTTAAGTTAAAATCGCGATGGTAGTCAAAAGGACCCCAGTCGTTTACCTTAACGTGAGTCATAAGCATCATCTTTTTGTGAATCATGCGAACATCACCACCAAAACGAGTGATTGTTCTTGTATTGTCGCCATTTCCTTGACCGTTTCCGTAATAGAAATTACCAATAAGCCCAAGTTCAGGGCTTAGTTTAGAAACAACTCGTGTATGTGCTTCCCATAAATCCTCTGCAGGTGCAGAATTTGCAAAGGCAAAAAATTGACGGTTTGCTAAAAATCCTATGTGTGCATCTTGAGTGGTAGGCAAGTGTCTAAAGACAAAGCCTGCACTTACAGCAAACTTCGCATCTTCCATTACATCATTGTTCCATTCATACATCCAAGTACCTGGTGTGGGGTCGAATGTAAATAACAATTCAGCTCCAAAGGTTTCTCTGTTGCCCCCACGAACCGCAAACGGATCATCAATAACATTACGTAAGCGACCAGGACCAAATGAAGTATTCGGCATTGGATCTACTAAAGGTTTTTGATACAAAAAGTTAGGTGCAATTTGCAAGTCTCCTAAAAGATACGCAAATCCAGAAAGTACATTCGTCATATTTCCGCTTCCAGAGTCTTTAAGCTTCCATCCTGTAAATGTCTGGGTTTGATCGGCACCTCCGTTGGCAACTAAGCCCATGTAAGAGCCTTGAGCATACCACATAAATTTACCTTTGGCATATTCGACTTTAGCCTTTCCACCCCAGTTGTCTTCCTTGTTGACTTTGTCCTCAAGAACTATATGAAAATCATCATCAACTGTTTGGAATTTGCTTCCGTTAAGTGGGCTCCCTGCCCAAATTGCGCCAAGAGTAAGGTCAAAGTTTCCAAGCTTTCGTTCAAACGCAAGTGTAGCGCGCTCGGTTGGCCAAGCAGGAATAACACCTGAAGAAACTTGATTTTGATCCAACACACGACGTCCACTAGCATCAAACTCTGCTTCTGTGTTCAGGTCTCTGTGGTAAATAGCCGTTACATCCCATTTATGAATATTCTTAGAATATTTTAATAAGGTTGTTGGATTGGCTCCCCACCACAATTGTGGTCCAAAAGCCACTTTGAGCCCTTGTAAGGCTCCTTTGGCATCTACTTCTAATCCTAGTATTTCACCACTGTAAATATCTAAGTTCGGACCGTAATTCGCTTCAGGATAAAGGTTGAAAACATCTCCCTCATAGGCCCAGTGGTAGTGCCCTGTTCTATAAAATCCGCGTGCATCAAAGTCCTTTGCGTTCCATTCAAAGGCTGCATTGTACACCTGAACTCTATTAGGGTTTATTGTGGCATAACCATCTTTTGTCATCACTTGCTGTGATCTACCCCTATTTTCGTAGAAGATTTCATCTATTGGGTTTGATGCAACATTACCTAATACATTAACGTTTACCTCTGCGCGCATTCCTGGTGCAGGACTTGCTTCAACTCCAATAAAATAAGACTCCATATTATCGAATCCTAATTGATTCGGATAAACCGTTTCATCAGAACTAGCAGTATCTGGAGTGGTAATCAAGCTACCTCCTGTGTTAAAGGTTGAAATTTCAGCCCTTAGGTTGCTAAGACGAATTTTTTCCCCACCACCAAGAGCCGCTTTATCGCCTCTTGCGCGTAGTACTGCGTCCATCATTTGAATGTTATCAAAGTGATTGGCTACAAATGCAGCATCAACACCATCTTCGTAAGGGTTAAGCGAATGTGCTTGCTTCAGTGCATAATATGCAGCTCTAGGATATAAATCGTATAATCCACGTGCATCGGTTGGCCCTTTAGCGCAAATTCCAAACCATTCTTCATTCATATTGTTCAAGCCCTCCTGATGGTCAAATTGGTATCCACCATTAGACCATGAGGCATTGTTGTCATGAACACTAAGGTTATCTGTTTGCCCATATTTCCACCAACCATCACTAAATTGGAATGTAAATCCACCAATCGAATTGCCTGCTTTTCCGAGACCCGCTGCATTAGCATAAATTTCTTCCCATTGACCGACCATATAGTCAGCTTGAGCTTTCTGATCTTCTTTATTAGATCGTGCGTTGAAGGCATCCGAACCGAACTCAGTAAAAAGCACAGGCTTGCCATATTCATTCTTAACGCGATCAAACGTATCACCAAAAGAAATACCACGATACATGTTTGTCCCGTAAATATCAACGTCTGTACATTCTTCAGCTATGATGTCTAAAAAGAGTAAGTCCCCATTACAAATCGCAACTGGGTGAGACCCGTCTATTCCTTTAATTAACTTAGCCGCCTCATTCATGAGCTTGTACATCGGTCTGCCTCGATTCTCACCAACAGCTCTTCGTTGGTCTTCTTCATCCGGAAAATCTTCCGTTTCAGCACCAGCCCAAAACAACCCGTAGTTATTCTCGTTTCCAAGAAGGAACAACAGTAAACCTGGTGTGTTTTTATATTCCTCCGCAATGGCTTTTACCTCAGAAATAAGAAGCTCTTTTGCTTTGGGGTTGCTGTAATCTGTTACTGGTACCCAAGCGCCATCTATGGTAAGTCCATATCGGCCAAATGGGTGGTTTAGCATTGTGTGAATTCCGTATTTTTCATAAACATATTGAATCCAACGAGGCTGCATTCCTGTATAAACACGAATGGTATTTACCCCCATATTTTTAAGAAGACCCATCTCGGTATCTAATGCAGCTTTAATGAAATCGTCTGATTGATTCCATAAGCTAAAGCTATAATTGGTTCCAATTGGAAAGTAATCCCAATTCATACCATTGACAATGAAGTCTTCGCCATTAACAACGAGTTTTGCCTCGTTGTTGTTTTGCATAACCTCCACTTGGGAAAATGCCGAAAACGTAAGCAGGCAGAAGAGTACTTTTAAAATGTTGTTTCTCATATTCATATTTTATGTTTAATCCTACTTTTAGAAAACACCACCAGAAATTAATTTCTAGTGGTGTTTAACAATAAGCTTGTTATTTTTCAAAAATAGTTTACTCTTCGTAAACCAAATCATCCAAATACGCAGTAACCTTGTCAGTATTATTTTCGCTATTGAGCTGAATCACTACTTTGTTTAAATCTGTTCTATCAACAGGGTCGTCTGAGCTACCAGCATTTACAAACGTATCGTTCGCAAAGTCAAACGTAAATTCTTGCCACTGATCCAAAACCACTGGCTTTATGATTTCAGTTTGAGTAGTCCAAAACTCTGCCAAATCACCATTTTGCAACTTAAGTGAAATTTGGTTCGGTTGTGAACCTGTAATACTGCTTGATTCAACATATACCTTAATTTTAAAGGTAGCGTTTTCGCTTAAGTCAAAGTTTGGCGATACATCAAACCCTACATTGGCATATTGACCACCATCGTCTACATATTTTAAGACATTTGCAGAAGTGTTAATTCCTCCAGAGTAAGGATTAGGAAAAGATGCATCAATTGTTGTGCCATCTCCTTTCAATGAAGCAATACCATCACATCCTTCAAAATCGTCATTGGCATAAGCACCAGTTACTTCTGGCTTAGTTCCGTATAAAAATTCATCCAAATACGCAGTAACCTTGTCAGTATTGTTTTCGCTATTGAACTGGATTACCACTTTATTTAAATCTGTTCTATCAACTGGGTCGTCTGAGCTACCAGCATTTACAAACGTATCGTTTGCAAAGTCAAACGTAATCTCTTGCCACTGATCCAAAACCACTGGCTTTATGATTTCAGTTTGAGTAGTCCAAAACTGTGCCAAATCACCATTTTGCAACTTAAGTGAAATTTGGTTCGGTTGTGAACCCGTAATACTGCTTGATTCAACATATACCATAATCGAAAACACAGCATCTTCGCTTAAGTCAAAGTTTGGCGATACATTAAACCCTACATTGGCATATTGACCACCATCGTCTACATATTTTAACACACCACAAGTATCATTGCCTGTTTTGTACGGGTTGGCAAATGAAGCGTCAATGATTGTGCCATCGCCTTTCCAGTCAATGTTTCCGCCACCTTCAAAGTTATCATAAAGTCCACTAGCTTCAGGCTCTTGAACTGAGGTGTCTACGTAAACAACGGAGTATTCTTTGCTAATTGACACATCTTCTTTACCATCTAGGGAAGCAGTAATAGAAATGGTATAGGTTGCAGACTCTTTTGGATACTTGTAAGTAACCATAGGTCCACTTGTTTTGAAAACATCTTTTTCAGCCTCAGCAGGGTCTCCAAAATCTACCGTATATACAATACGTCCGTCGCCGGGAACGGTAGTAGGCAGTACGCCTGCTTGTGTTCCTTCTTTGTTAAGTGTTGCCACGGTAAAATTTAAGCCTTCGATGATGCTAAAATCATTTTCCTCTTCTGTACAAGCAAAAGGAATGCTTAGTAGTAGAAATGATAGGATGTAAATCCCTTTATTTAATAGTTTCATTGTATTCTGTTTTTTTTGATTAATTTTTTAATATCCTGGGTTTTGACCCCATCGTTCTTCCGCGTCAGCAATTTTTAACTCAATTAACGGAATGGGGAATAGTTCATTTTGACCTGATTTAAAGCCGTCTATAACGGTGGCTTTATTTGTTCGCACCAAATCAAAGAAACGATGTCCTTCACCAGCGAGCTCTTTACGTCTTTCTGTATAAATAGCATCTAATAGTGTTCCTTCTGAAGGTGTATAGTCTTGGCTATTATCGCCATATGCTCTAGCGCGTACCTCATTTAAGTAGTCTTCGCCATTTGATCCGCCACTTTGTGCTTCAGCTTCAGCTGCCATAAGCAGCACATCGGCATAGCGAATAGCGCGGTAGTTGTTATCATAATTTAACGGATCTGAACCGGCTCTAGCGGGTAATTTTCTAGGCATAAATTTTCTGTTTGCCAATCCTGTATGGTCTCTACTTTGGCCATAGTCGTCATCGCTTTTCTGTTTCAAATCGAAAAAGGTTACATCCCTTCGGCTATCTGTAGAATCAAACAAATCGTAAAGCTCAACAGATGGTAAACAAAACCCCCAGCCATTATCAAATATGCTATCGGATAAATCACGCGGTCCGTTAAACTTTACAAAGTACGTTCCCTGGCTACAAGAAATACAATCCCAAGTTGCTGCCTCAACACTGGTGTATTGAATCTCAAAAACAGCCTCAGGACTATTTTCACCTTCAATTTCAAAGAGTTCTTCATAGTCAGTCCCTGTTGCTAAGCTGTATTTATTGCTTGAAATAACATCGCCTAAGGATGTTGCAGCATCTGCAAATTTGGCATTGTCAAAAGTTCCGTGGTACAAATACACTTTACCCAACAAAGCTTGTGCCGCACCCTTGGTAGTTTTGTATGGAGAACTTTGGCTAACAGGAAGATTAGGAATTGCTTCCTTTAAATCTTCTTCAATAAGAGCGTACGCCGTTGTAATGTCTGCAACACGTTCAATAGTAAACTCTTCACCAAATTTCATGGTCTCGTCTTTAATGCGTAAAACACCACCGCGAGTTTCTGTTTTTAGCGGTACGTTCCCAAAAAACTTAACCAACTCAAAGGTGTAGTATGCACGTAAAAAATAGGCTTCTGCAAGAATTTGTTCTTTTCCTGAAAAGTCAAGCGCATCTTTGTTTTCTAACAAATAATGGGTACGCTCAATACCCGCATACATTAGTCCCCAAATATCCCTTATCTGATTTTCATCTCTTTCAGTGTGTATCATTAGGTTTACATTTTGGAGCGTGGGTTGATCATATGAGTCTGGATCTCCACCTGCAGCATAGTCATCAGAAGCTACTACGCTTACTAGAGTGTTCCAGTACGTTGCCTGGAGTATGTCGTAAGCACCAATAAGAGCTTCTTCGTAATCTTTTTCTGTTTTAAAGAAATCGTCTGTAACAAAGCCTGAAGGTTTAACTTCAACAAAACTGTCACAACTAATTACAGATGAAATTAGAGATAGACACACGAAAATATTTAATAATTTTTTCATGACATTAAAAGTTTAAATTAATTCCTAATAAATATGTTGAGGCTATAGGATAAAAGCCTTTGTCAATACCTCCACCAAGAGGATTTCCGTTGTTTGCGGATGGATCATAACCATTATAGTCTGTAATGGTAAATAGATTATTCCCCGACACGTAGATTCTAAAATTATCCACTCCAGAATTATCACCAAATAAGCTAGTTAAACTATACCCAATTTGAACATTTTGTAAACGCACATATGAGGCATCTTCCACATGGAAGTCGTTGAATAAATCTGTATTAACATTTGCTCCATTGACAACCCTTGGGACAGAATTGCTAGTCCCCGAGCCTTGCCATCTACGCAGCATATAGGTACCACGATTAGCATATAAATCGGCACGTTCATAATCGCGTACTAACTCATGACCAATAGAAGCAAAAGCGCTTGCGCTAAAATCTATATTTTTATAACTAAACCCTATGTTAAGACCCATTTCAATATCTGGAACAGGGTCGCCAATATTGGTGCGATCATCAGATGCAATTTTACCATCGCCATTCATATCTACAAAACGTAAATCTCCTGGTGCGATATCGCCTATAGTGCTATACTTTATCTTATCGCCATTTTTGTCAGTTCCATGAATTGCAAAAGCAGCTGCGTCTAAAGCATCTATTTCCGCCTGGGTCTGATATATCCCATCTGTTTTATACCCATAATAATGACCCAGTGCAAAACCAGGTTCCATGCGTGTGATCCCAGTTTGGCTAATTCCTACACCATACTCACCACCAACTGGAGTTGTTCTTTCATTAAGGGAAAGTACTTCGTTATCGATAGTAGTGACATTAAAATTAAAGTTAACGTTTAAATCATCAGTAAGGTTATCATTATACCTCAATGATAATTCTACCCCTTGGTTTTGAACCGTTCCTGCGTTTACAAAAGGGCTCAAACTCCCAAAACTTGGTGCGCCACTTCCAGTCACAGCAGAAATTTGAGGTTCTAACAATAAGTCCTTTGTTTTCTTGCGATAAACATCAGCGCTTAAGCTGAACTTATTGTCAAATAAACTTATATCAAGTCCAATATTTGCATTTTCTTGCTCTTCCCATTTTAGGTCTGGGTTGTCCAGTTTACCTGGTGCCTTACCAAAAACAAGATCAGTAATTTTAGAAATGTTTCCAGGGTCAACTGTAGCAAGGCCATTTAATCTTCTTAGATAAGCGAATGAAGAAATACGGTCATTACCAATTACACCATAGCTAGCGCGGAGTTTAAGACTGGTAATCCAATCTACATTCTGTAAAAAGTCTTCCTCGGAAATGTTCCACCCAGCAGAACCAGAAGGGAAATAACCAACATTTTGATTGTCTTCTGACGAAAACTGAGAAGAGACATCTCTACGGAAAACTCCTGAGAATAGGTACTTCCCTTTGTAGTTATATTGCACTCGAGTGAACGTCGAAACCAATCGAGTATCAAACCAATCATCTCCTCGCTCTAGTGCAGCATCATTAAAACGTGGTTCCAAGGTCATCCCTGCGTCCCATACTGTCTGACCCAACTGATTTGTACCAGTAGTTGTTCTTCCAGTATTTCCAAAGAAAAGCCCTTTGTTTTGATAAATTGAGCCTCCTAAAAGTACTGTAAAGTCGTGGTCGTCATTAAAGGTATTGGAATAGGTAATAAAACCGTCTAATGTCCAGTCGTCATAATTGGCACCGTTATCAATCACTTCATTTGTGAAGTTTACATCACTTAAATCATTGACAGAATCAACGGTGTTACTAGATTTGCCTGTGCCATAAAATTGTTCTGGTCTAAAGTTATCTTCTCTAACAGAAGCGTGGTTGATGTTAAACTGTGTTTTGGCAGTAAAGTTTTCCAAAAAGTCATACTCCAATGCAAAAAGACCCGACCACTTTGATGTACGTGTAGTATTATACGAATTATCAATTTGCGCTAAAGGGTTGATGATTTCAATTTGTGAAATGTCTGTTGCCAAAGCAAAATCACCATTTTCATCATATACTGGCATGGTAGGATTGATGTTTACGGCATTATAAAGCACGGCACCAATTCCGTTTTCTTGTAAGTTTTTCTTAGTAGCCGAAAAGTGTATTGCATTTGCAGTTAATTTTAAATTATCTAAAATGTCATATTGGTAATTAATACGTGCGGTTAGACGCTCATAGTTATTGCTAGAGCCTCCAACAATTCCATCTTGGTCTAGGAAACCTGCTCCAAAAGAATAGGCAGATTTTTCTCCGCCCCCTTTTACCGTAGCGTTAATTTCAGACATGAATGCTTCTTCAAACACCTCATTTTGCCAATCGGTACCTTGCTGCGGATAAACAAAAAACTCCGTTTTGTTTTTGGCATCGTTTACATATTGTGCGAAGTCAAATGAATTCATCAAATCGAGCTTTTTGCTGGTAACCTGCAACCCTGTGTAAGTGTCTATGCTTACATCAAGATCACTGTTTTTCCTTCCCGATTTGGTGGTAATCAAAATAACTCCGTTGGAAGCTTGTACTCCATAGATCCCTGCAGTAGCATCTTTAAGTACGTTAATGCTTTGAATATCATTGGGGTTAAGGGCGTTAAGGTCACCAATACGGTTTCCGTCGACTAAAATTAAAGGTTTATTATCCCCATTTGTAGTAATCCCTCGAATACGAATATTAAATCCACTTCCAGGAGAACCTGATTGTGAGGTAATGTTTACACCTGCAATCTGTCCTTGTAGTGCTTGTTCAGTTCGTACTGGGTTTAGTTTTTCGATTGACTTTGCATCAAGAACACTTACTGCTCCTGTGAGTTCTTTCTTTCGTTGTGAACCATACCCAATCATTACAATCTCATCCAATACATTTGCCTCAACAGCTAATGCAATAGAAAAGTTTTCGACATTATTCACCGCAATTTCCTGAGTTTTAAACCCAATGTAGGAAACTACCAAAGTGGCAGATTTGTCGACATTTGATAGTTGGAAGGCCCCATCGAAATCGGTGGTTGTTCCGTTATTGGTACCCTTAACCAGGACTGTAGCACCAGGCAATGGTGCGCCAGTATCGGCCTCGGTAATGATTCCGCTTATTTGTTGTGCCTGAACAAAACAAAGAGCGGTGAAAGAAACTAGTATATTAATAATTAGTTTATTCATGTTGTTTAATTGATTTCTTCAAATATAATTGGAATGCTTTGTCAAATCATAAAAAACAACCTATACAATATATATACAATACAAAAATAACAGGCTCGTATTGTCAAAATCACAACGAAAGAATATACTCTGTAAGATTTTGGTCGTGCTTCAGGTCCATTTTTTTGCGAAGTCTGTATCTTTTTATGTCTACACTTTTTACAGATATATTAAGAAGTGGTGCAATTTCTTTGGATGAAAGATTCAAACGCAGGTAGGCACAAAGTTTTAAGTCGTGGTTTGTAAGCATTACGTGTAATTCTTTTAATCGCTTTAGAAAATCCTTGTCGGCATTATCAAAAGCTTGTTCAAAAAATTCCCAATCGTCATCGTTTTTCAACGCACGTTGAATGATGCGTATTACGCGTGCTACTATAGGATCTTTTGCAGCTGGATTTAAGTCGTTGAGCAGCGCGTTCATAAACTGATTTTTCTTTATCATCGCCATAGTAGAAATGGCAAGTTCTTTGTTCTTCTGTTCTATATTATCTTGTAGTTGCTCGTTTTTAATGCGCATAATTTCCTCGTTTTGCTCTAAAGCCATGAGGTTTAATTTGCGTTTATTTTCCTCAATAAGTTTTTCCTGTTCAATTCTGTAGTATGTGGTATATCTATTATTGATTACCCTAAAAAGTAAAAACATGCATGTGGCGTAAATCAATAAGGCAATAGTGGAAAAATACCAAGGACGATCAATTTTAAAAGGGATTTTAAACACTTTATTACTCACTACATCTCCTACCATGGCGCGTGCATTGAGCGTATACGTTCCAAATTTTAAATTACTGAAATTAACTGTTGCACGTTCAGACCAATTTGTCCACTTATCTGAATAACCCTCCAATTTGTATTGAAAAAGAACCTTGTCACCTACTTGATTATTAGAAAGAAAATACGTTGCCGCAACAGAATTAAATTGTGAACTGAGTTTTACTTCTTCCCCCAAATTCAAGTTCATCTGTTCGCTATTCTTGCTAGACGCCTTGAAGCTACTTAATACAATATTGGGCGTGTACGTGTTGATTTTGGAGGTGTCAAATATAAAAAACCCCGTAGAGGTTCCAACTAAATACTCCTCCATAGCTACATGACTGATATTTTCAAACCCTGTGTTGGTTTTACGCATCTCGTAGGAAAGCGGATATTTATTTATAACATATGCATCTGCGAGTGCTGCTTTCTCTAAACGAATAAGGTTGTTTCTTTGAAAAAGCCAAAGGTACTTGTCTCGATCAAGTACCATCTTTCCAGAAGTGAAATTTATATCTGTAAATACATTTGAAACAGCTGTATTTCTCACAAAGCGTTCGGATTGTTTATTATATTCAAAAAAACCCTGGTTTGAAAAGTAGCATAGTGTTCCTTGAAACATAATCATACTGGCAAATAAACTAACAGGTGCTTTAGGGATTTGTTTTACATCAACTACAATTTGGTTTTCCGGGTCTAACGTAAGCTTAAAAACTCCCTTATACTCGTGGCTTACTAATATTTCTTTTTCGTTTAAATACTCAAAATACCTAGAGGATATTTCAAAATCTATAATTGGTTTTACATACTTCCAAGAAGAACCATCGGGTTCAAACAGGTGCAAACCATTGTAAGTTCCAGCAATCAATCGGTCGTTCTTAACTTGCTTAAACAGCCAAACCCCAGATTTGGTAAAAAGTGGTTTAGCCTTGTTTTTGGTTACAATAAAAGCTCCTTTATCATGACTACAAAATAACACTTCATTTATCAGTTGTAAGTTCCAAACTTGTCCCTCAAGGCCAATGACGGGCATGAGTTTTTCATTCGAATCAAATCGCTTATAATAAAGCCCTTGATTTGTACCAACATAAAGTATATTGTCAACTGTTTTGGTTGTATAAACTGTACCTATTGGTTGTTGGTTAATGTTATGCAAAAGAGTCGGAGAAACTAACGACACATAAGAAAGTCCATTATCAAGTCCAAGCCATAGCCCGTTTTGGGCATCAGCAAGAACAGATAACACGGTACTATTAAGCAATCCTTGTTCAGCGCCAATATGACGTATAAGATCTCCATTTGAAGCTAACACATAAACTCCATTTTTTATTGATCCTAAAATTAACTCGCCCCTTTTTGTTCTTGCGAAACAAAAAATAACATCATTTGCAAGTGTATTACTCAATCTAGCGTTTAAGGGAACTATTTTATCTTTATAAAGAAAAAGTCCATTGTCTCGAGTAACCAACAAAGTTCCTTTCGGAGTTTCAGAAATACCTACAATGTGATCGTTGTTGAGTTCACGTGCACTAATAAAAATCTGGCTTTGCTCATTTTCGATTTTGTAAACGGAAAGATTGTTGTCTTGATAATAAATATTTCCCGATGCAATAAAAACTGTTAAAATCCCTGTGACCGGAGTAAAGGTTCTTAGCTTTCGCTTAATTTGATCGTAAATAATGAGTCGGTTTAAAGACTGGAATATCACAAATTGTTTATGTGTTAAAATATTCCAAACCTGTTCATCTTCAATCATTTTAAAGTTGAGACTTTTTACTAAAGATGTATACGCAAGTTGTCCATTTTTCTTACGTAACCAGTAACCAAAATCCATATAAGCGCCAGTATACACTTCATTGTTTTTTGCTAAAACAGAACGCATTATGGTATTGTTGGGAGTAGGGTGTAATTTCCAATTAATCCCATTGAATTCTAGTAATCCAAAATTGTTTGCTACATAAACACGGTTAGAATCATCTTGAGATATTTTCCAGTTTTGATCTCCAGCCTGGTATAGTTCTGGTGTGAAATTTTGTATAGGAGGATTGTACTGAGAAAAAATTAGATTTAAACAGAACAGATTGATTATCAGTAATTTGAAGTGTAGGTGATTCAAAATAAATAAAATTATGTATATACAAACCTAAACATTTTGAATTAAATTGATAACAAAATAATTTGAAATAAAAAACATACAAGGGTACTAACACAACAAAAACTATCCTAACGTTAAAGCTTCTTCACTGGTAAGGTTTCTAATGTATAGGGAGGAATTAATTTTTATGTGTTTCCAAATATCTCTACAACTGCACTACGGCATGTATGTCCAAAGTACAATGCGCTATTAGTGGATTGCATTTAAATAATTCTTTTTAAAATAGTTATATTTAAACAAAATATACACCATGAAAGATAGAAGAAGCTTTTTAAAAGATGTGTGTCCTACTGTTGCCTTTGCCTTTTTTGGGCTTAGTTTTCTCGAGGCCTGTGATAGTGGCGATGAGGATGGCGTAACTTCACCACCCGATAATGGGTCAGGAACTGATAAGGGTTATTCCATAAGTGGCAATACGTATACCATTGATTTAAACCACAGTAATTTTAATGCGTTAACTAATGTAGGTGACTGGATGAATGGTAGATCGATTGGGATTGCAGCGCTGTTTTTGCGAATTTCAACTACTAAAATTCAAGCTTACACAAACGTGTGTCCACACCAAAGTGTAAATAACCGTTGGAGTCTTGAAGGAAATTCGTTTAAATGTGCGCAACACGGAAAGTCATATGGCACAGATTGTGATGACACTAACGCTTTAGAGTGTTATGAATCAAACTTAGATGGAGATACGCTTACGATAGTTATACGTTAAACGATATGTGCTTTTTACACGTGGGCACGATTACTCCTTAGTGCTATGTGTCAAATTATTATCTTGCATTACTTATAATTTAAAATGTCATATAACTCAATTTTAGTTACTACTCTTCTTGCCCTATTGTTTAGTGGATGTGAGCAAGCGCCTAAAAAATCAACGACCGAACCCAACACTGACTCCCATGTAACTGCAGGTCATAGTTGTACTCCTACAAACGCACGATTTAGCTCACCTACTGAAATTCGAAAAAACGAAAATGAAGCTTCGATTGAGGGCATGGTGCTAATTCCAGGTGGTTCCTTTAGCATGGGGGCCGATGACGAACAAGCTTGGAGAGACGAATACCCCAAACACGAAGTAGTGATTGACTCTTTTTGGATGGATATTCACGAAGTGACTAATGCACAATTTACAGCATTTGTTGAAGCCACTGGCTATGTTACTATTGCTGAAAAGGAAGTGGATTGGGAAGAAGTAAAAAAAGAACTTCCTCCAGGAACTCCAAAACCAGATGCAAGTCAACTTGCTCCTGCATCTCTCGTTTTTGTGGCTTCAGATCGTCCTGTCCCTTTAAATAATGTAAGTCAATGGTGGCGGTGGAAACAAGAAGCCAATTGGCGGCAACCGGAAGGACCTGGTAGCAACATTATTGGAAAAGAAAACTTTCCGGTAGTTCATGTAAGTTGGTATGACGCTATTGCTTATTGCGAATGGGCAGGAAAGCGACTCCCCACAGAAGCAGAATGGGAATATGCCAGTCGAGGTGGGCTAAAAAACAGGGTATATGCATGGGGCGATGAAGCCCTGACTGATGGTAGCCCAAAAGCCAATACTTGGGAAGGAAATTTTCCCTATAAAAACAGACTGCGTGATGGCTATTATCTTAGCGCACCCGTTATGAGCTTTCAACCAAATGGCTATGGCTTGTATGACATGTCTGGGAATTTATGGGAATGGTGTGCCGATTGGTACCACGAGGAATACTACAAAACACTCGCAAACAAAACGACAAATAACCCAAAAGGACCGGCAACAAGTTATGACTCCAATGAACCCTATGCACAGAAGCGTGTGAGTAGAGGTGGCAGCTTTTTATGCCACGAAAGTTATTGTAGTGGCTACAGAAATTCCATGCGCATGAAAACTACTCCAGATACTGGGAGTATCCACACAGGATTTAGAACGGTTAAAAACTTGTAAAAGCTTAGGCTTCTTTTTTTGAAATCCACAAGATGGCTGTACTACCAATAAGCATGAGGCCTGCAGGTAAGAATTTAAGTGCTTGATCACCCACTTTAAAATGCATGGCAATAGCGCCAACCATTAATAATGCTATAATCGTTGCAGAAGGCACAATCGTTTTCTTGTATTTGAATCCTAAAAGGAGCCCCAACGCGGCAAGTATTTTTAATCCACCAACTAAAAAAACCATTGATTCGCTTAAACCATAAGCAGTGAATTCTTCAAGCATTGTACTGGCATCACCCCCTCTGTAAGGTGTTGCTTTACTGTATCTAAGGAGCCATACATTTAGCACTACTGCTGGTACGACTAACATTAAAATTTGTTTTAAATATCTCATTTTATTGATTTTATGGTTTTTCTAAATATAAGAAAATTTATACATAAATAGACTGTAGCAGGAGCTGATTGAATCACAGTATCCCCAATATAGATTCGGGTAAGTAATGCCCCAAGCATAAGAATAATCAACCCTAAGGCTGCAAACATATTTATTTTATGGAAATAAAACCCAACCAAAAGACCAAGCCCAAGTAGTGCTTGTACAACACCTATGAACATGCGATAGTCGGCAAATCCATACCGTTCAAACTCCGCAATAAAAAACGGATGAAATAGCGCTATAATTCCATAGAAAAAATGCGAAAATCCGGAAAAGAAAGTAAGCCCTTTAATAAACATTGCGTGAAGGTAGGTTATTGAATTAAAACTGTAGTGCTGATGTAGATGAAAATCGAAATGATTGTAACTTTTATTGGAGTGTTAAACAATTATATCGAGAGTGATACCCGTTGCTATGACCACTTTTTTAATCTAATTGACCTAAAAAAGAACAGTTTTTAATACTGGTTAATTCATATTTACAGCGTAATTTATTCGGATGTATAAATGACAAAAATAAACACAGCGCTTGTAATTCTATTGGTTATCCTTATACCAAACACAGGTATAATTGCCAAAAAAAAAACCGCTTCTGAGTCTAAACAACCCAATTTCTTGTTTGTATTGGTTGATGATCAACCTTTTGATGCTATCGGACTATCAGGTCGATACCCTTTTTTAGAAACACCTAATATGGATCGCTTAGCCAAGGAAGGGGTTAACGTCAAGAATTTTTTTGTTACACAATCTATCTGCTCACCTTCACGCGCAAGTTTTTTAACAGGCACCTACCCACACATTCATGGGGTTAATCAAAATAACCGTCATGTAGACCCAAAGTGGGATGAGTTTGCTCCATACTCCGTTCATTTAAGAGAATCCGGATATCAAACAGCCCATGTTGGCAAAATTCATATGGCACATCTAAAAGGAAAAGATCACATAAGACCTGGTTTTGATTATTGGTTTAGCTTTATAGGGCAAGGGAAGTATTTTGATCCAAAAGTGAACGATAATGGTGTTGAATATCAAGAAAAAGGGTACATGACAGATATTCTAACTGATAAGGCTATTTCTTGGTTAAAAGAAAAAAGAGATCCAAATAAACCCTTTAGCTTAAACCTTTGGCATAAAGCAGTACATCAACCTCATTTGCCTGCGCCAAGACATGAAAATTTATATGCTGGAGAAGAGCTGCCTAAGCCGCCATACGATACCCATAAAGAAACTTTTAAAGGAAAACCGGAGTGGCAACGCAAAAAAACTTTTGGCTTTGAATGGAAAAAGAATCTCCCTATTCCTAAAGAATTGCCAGAATTAGAATGGCCCATCAATTACGATAGAAACATGCAGCTCTTACGTTGTTTGGTAGCAATTGATGAATCACTCGGAAAGGTTTTGGCCACCCTAGATGAAATGGGTGAATTGGATAATACGGTAATCATTTACAGCAGTGATAATGGGTACTTTATGGGAGAGCATACTTTCTTAGACAAGCGTTTGGCCTATGAAAACTCCATGCGCGTTCCAATGCTGATACGCTACCCAAAACTAATTAAAGAAAACAGCACGGTAGAAGAACAGTGTTTAAATATCGATATCGCACCAACAATTTTAGCGTTGGCTGGAATAGAAATTCCTGAATATATGCAAGGAGATTCTATGATAGAATTGTTAAAAGGAGAAAAGGATGAAGATTGGCGTCAGGCAATTTTGTTTGAATACTACTTAGACACCTACTGGCCTTATGCGGGTCCAAATCAAATTGCAGTTCGTACAGAAAAGTTTAAATTAATTGATGCTTTTTTGGCAAATGATATCGATGAACTGTATGATCTTGAGAAAGATCCGGGAGAAATGAAAAACCTCATTAATGATGACGCGTACAACGAAATTGAGGAAGACCTCAGAAATCAAGCAACAGAACTAAAAAAGAAATACAAGTACAATCCTAAAAGAGATTGGTGGTTGCAGGAGGTCATGAAGGCTAAAAGAAAAAAAGAGACCGCTCAACACTAGACAACATTCAAGTTTATATATATAACTAATTGAAAAGATGTATTTTACAGGCAATAACCATTGTTATGAAAAAACGCCTTTTTAATTTAGTTCTTTCTATACTATTATTATTTTTCTTCTTTTCCCATGGGCAACAAATTAAACACCTTGGTGCTTATGATGGGATTCGAAGTGGAGCTGTTAGAACCTTTGAAAAAGACACATTAGGCTACATGTGGATTGGAACTTCACAAGGGCTTAACAGGTATTCTGGTTATGAATTTAAAAATTACAATTCCCAAGCTACTATAAATGGTGTTGTAGACATTATAAGTCAAAACGAACACCTATTTGTTTTAGGTGCTAAGGGTGAGCTACTACAATATGTCTATGAGCAGGATACATTCAGCAATATTTTAAGTTTAAAAGGGTTAAGCTTTTTATGTTTTGAGTTGGTTAGCGATGATACCTTAATTATTGGGTTACAATACGGTTTATTAGCCTATAACTTCAAGACAAAAGAAATAAGTAAATTACAATTCCCAAAAAGTCATTTTAACAGAAAAATAAACGTTAGAAAAAATCTGATTTATGTAGCTTCTACTAAAGGAATTACAGTTTATGATTATTTAAAAGAAACCCGTCAGCTAAAAGAACGTGATACACTTCTTAATGATACAGAAGTTCTTGATTTTAATTTTGATAATCAAGGTCGTATTTGGGCTGGAACATCTCAAGAAGGAGTGTATGTTATTGAAAATGACATCCCTAAAAAACTAAAAATTTTCGATGCTCGTTTAAAAACACACACCATAAGGTCTATTGAGTTTGATAAAAACAACAAGGCATTAATTGCCCTTGAAGGGGTTGGGTTGGTTGTTGTAGATTCCCTTTTTAATGTTGTGAATACCTTAAAGTACGATCCCAATACCTTTAATTCGTTAAGTCAAAATAGCGTGTATGATGTTTTCGTTGACGAAGACAATGTGTATTGGCTTGGCTTGAGGGAAGTTGGAATTGATTTAATTTACCCAAAAGACAACCCTTTTGAAAACATCTCGTATATCCCCTACAAGCAAAATAGTATCTCTAACAATAATATCCGCTCAATTTATTTTGAAGAAAACAATGTAGTTTGGTTTGGTACCGAAAATGGAATTAGTAAACTTTCATCAAATGGGGCTTGGACAAACTACAACCAGAATCCCTTGCTTTCAAACAAAGCTGTTTTAACAATAAATAAACAGGCAGACTATTTTATTTTAAGTGTGTATGGCGTTGGGTTAATTCAATTTGATCCAAAAACGGGAAAGACTTATGACTTTTCCTTAATCGAAAAAGAAGAAGAGTCAACCTCAATTTTCGCCACCTATATTGAAGAAGATGAACTTTGGATTGGCGGTTTTGATGGACCTGTCAAACACTTCAAAAATGGGAGTTTAGTAAATAGTTATGTCACAGGAAATGCAAGAACTATCATTTCTGGGGGAGAGAATATAATGTATGTAGGCTCTCCTAATGGTTTATTTAAAATTAATACGTCAACCCAGCAATTGACTCGAATTGAAAATGATACTTTCAAAAATATTGATCAAATTTATTCCTTGCTTTATGATTCAGAAAATGCATGTATTTGGATTGGAAACACACAAGGACTGTTTAAATTTATACCTGAAACTAATGAAATAACTTCTGCAAGTAAGGCACTAAACATTGAATCAGGCACCATCTTTTCTATACAAAAAGACACGAATCAAAACTTATGGCTCAGTGGTTATAAAGGATTGTGGAAACTAAGTGTCAAGACTGGTGACCTCAGAAAATATGATTATGGTGATGGGGTTTCCATTGAGACCTTTGGGTTTGGCGCATCAAAAAAGGCTTCCAATGGCCGCTTAGCATTTGGTGGTCCAAAAGGAGCTACGCTATTCAATCCAGTATCATTGCCAATCGAAAAGGAAGTTGCACCTATCTATATATCAAATTTTCAGGTGAATGGTGTTGACGCAGATGCAACCGTAATTAAAAAAAATATCAATTTTCTAGAAAAGGTCACGTTGAATTATGCTCAAAACTCGTTTAGTATTGACTTTGAAACCCCTACATATCACGGCTCCAAAAGGCATATCTTTAATTGGCAACTTAAAGGCTACGACCAAGCTCCGATTGAAGCTAAGAATGACAGGAAAATCATTTATTCGAACCTCCCTCCTGGCAAATATACCTTAGAGATAAAGGCTAAAAACATAGCGGGCTTACCATCGCTAAATTCCTTTTCAATTGAACTTACAATTAAAAAACCCTTTTGGCTAAGCGGTTGGGCAATTTTGGGTTATACAATCGCAGGAATTTGTCTGGTGATTTTAATTATAATGATTGCTAGAACTAGAGCCGATCAAAAGTTTAATGAAAATAAAATCATGTTTTTTACTGAAGTTGCCCATGACATTAGAACACCCGTTTCGCTAATCCAACTTCTAGTATCACAACTTTCTAGTGATAAAAGTAAGCTTACCGAAAACATCAAATTAATTCATAGAAACACTCAAAATTTAAATGAATATGTTACGCAGCTATTAGATTTTCAAAAAGCAGATCGTAAGATGCTTAAATTAACTGTAAAGCAAGTTAAACTTAACAAAATTATAAGTCGAATTGTAGCAGAAGTTAATCCACTGCTCCATGAAAAGTCTATCGATTTGATTATTGCAATTCCAAAAATAAATTTATGGTTTGATGAAAGTAAAATGTCTCGGATTTTTTACAACTTAATTTCTAATGCAATTAAATATAGTGAGGAAGGTGGGCAAATTGAAATTAACGCTAGCAGAACAAAAAAAACAGTCAAAATTGATTTTATAGACAATGGATTTGGAATTCCTGAAAAAGAACAAAAATTGATTTTTTCTAGATTTACTAGAGGTACGAATATTAATAATAAAGGTATTTACGGCTCTGGAATTGGCCTAATGATTTCTAAAAAGATTGTAGAACTTCACGGAGGGGAAATAGAACTTACGAGTAAGGAGAATTTGGGTTCCACCTTTTCTGTTATACTCAAACTAGGCAGTCAACATTATGACGAAAAAGATTTAGTAATTGACGAAGTTGATAAATCAGAATCCGAGTTTATTGAAAACAGTTTAAACGCGAATAAACTCGTATTACTCGTTGAGGACAATGAAGACTTAAGAGCAATTATTAAAGTTGAGCTAGAAAAAAAATATACTGTAATCGATGCGCCCAATGGTAAGGAAGCACTTGTAATGGCATTGGCGAAAAATCCAGATTTAATCATAACAGATGTTATGATGCCTGTTATGGATGGTAAGGAGTTCTGTCGTGTTGTAAAAACCAACTTTCAGACCAGTCATATTCCTGTAATAATGATCACGGCTTTGGGTGAAATTGACGACAAGATTGAAGGCTTGGAAATTGGTGCTGATGCCTATTTAGAAAAGCCCTTTAACATGAAGTTACTTCATGCAATGGCAGGCAACCTAATAAGCTCAAGGCGGGCACTTAACCGTGTTATTGAAACAAAAGAACAGCGCCCATCAAGTACAAAATCTCCCGATGAAAATTTCTTGTCTGAAGTCGTTGAAATCATTCAAAAAAACCTTAACAATAGAACCTTTTCAATTGATTTATTGTCAGAGAAAACTGGGCTTAGTAGATCTAATTTATTTCGGAAATTAAAAGGGTTGACCAACATGTCTCCAAATGATTTGGTGATAAAAATAAAATTGAATCATGCAGCAGAACTGCTTAAGCTAAATAAAACAATGCGCATAAGTGATGTTGCTTATGAATCTGGCTTTAATGATCCTCGGTATTTCAGTACGCTTTTCAAAAAACACTTCGGTAAATCTCCGAAAGAGTTTAGTCAAGACCATTAAATGAATGTTTTTTAAGTAGTTTAATTTATTGCTAAAAACAACTTGTGAATAGAGATACCGAATATTAAACATTATTGAATAGAATTTAAACGTTGCTGTTGTATTAATTCATCAAATTGCTAATTCTTTAAAACGATATGAATAAAACGATACTTTTTTTGCTTCTTTTTCCGATGCTTGTACTTGCACAAGGCATTTCACTTGAGGGAAATGTTGTTGATACAGACTCTAATGATCCATTACCCGGTGCAACTGTTTTTATCAAGGGAACATCAAATGGAACAACAACTAATTTTGATGGTAATTTTGAATTAAATGCACTTGTAGGTGACACCCTGGTAATTTCATACCTAAGCATGAAAACACAGGAACTCGTTGTTCTTTCATCTCCCCTATCAATTCGTATGGAGCAAGATGTTAATCAATTAGAAGAGGTAAGCGTAAGTGTAGGATATTTCGATGTAAACAAAAAAGATCTCTCTGGTTCTATAGCTCAAATAGATGCAAAACAATTGGAAAAAAATCGGACGAATTCTATTGAAAGCCTCCTGCAAGGACAAGCTGCCGGTGTGGTAGTAACCGAAAGTTCTGAGCCCGGGGGTGGAGTTGGTATTTCTATTCGAGGGGTTAATTCCATGCTTGGTGGAACACAACCATTGTATGTTTTAGATGGTGTCCCGGTTAATCCAGTAACGGACGCACAAGGTAACGGAGGTACCGGAGGGCAGCAAAGTTCTTTGGCTTTTTTGAATCCGAATGATATTGAGAAAATTGAAGTATTAAAAGATGCCGCAGCCACAGCTATTTATGGGGCTCGAGGGGCAAATGGTGTGGTAGTGATTACCACAAAAACTGCCGATAAGGCAGAAGGTGCTGATAAAATTTCTATTAATTACGACACTTCGGTTGCTTTAGTAAGGGAGCAAATTGAAGTATTAGATGGTCCAGGTTTTGAACGCTATATGAATCAGCGACAAATTAATCAGCTCTACCAAAGCATTACCAATCCAGCTAGAGCAGGTGGCGCGTTTGATGGTAGTCAAGCCCTTACTGAAGAAAACTATCCCGAAATAACAGACCTAGAATTGCCTTATCCGGTATCTTCTGGAATTAACACAAATTGGCAAGAAGAAACGTATCGCCCGGCTTTTTCAAACATGTACAATATCTCTTACAGAGGAGGAAATTTTAAGCGGAATCTTGCAATTAGCTTAGGAGTCTTAGACCAAGATGGAGTAATTATCAACTCAAATAACAAGAGAATTACGTATAACATGAATGCTAAAAGGAAGGCCTTTGATAACAAGATCGACTTTTTCTCAAAAACTAATATTTCTTATAAAAAAGGAAATGCTTCTTCAGTAGGTAATGGAGAAATCTTTGCACAAAGAGGAGTTGTCTCTCAAGCCTTACAATTCCAGCCAATTTTTTCATTGTTGAACCCTGGTGAACAAGATGATGTTTATGCCGCACTAAATGAAGGAAACATTGTCTCTAATCCATATACGTTGGCCCGTGATGTGATTGATCAAAAAACAGCCGTAACCGTTCGGCAAGTTTTTTCTGTGGTTGGAAAAATCGCACCGAAGTTAACGGGAACAATCAAAGGAGCATATAATTATCAACGAAGTACGCGTGACAATTACTACCCAATTGCTACCACAAGAGGAAGGCGTAATGATGGTGAGGCCTCACAAGCTTCTTTAGAAAATACCAAAATTTACGCAGAGGCAAACCTTCGCTATAAAAATAGATTCAATGCGCACCGTATAGATGCCATTGTTTTGGGGACTTTCGAAAAAAACAACATCCGTTCATTGTTTAATAAGGCTACAGGATACGGAAGCGATAATACCTCATTTTACAATTTTTCTTCTGCTACTGAAATTTTTGTACCAATCTCAAAGTTTAGAGAAGTAGGTCTATTATCTGGACTAGCCCGAGTAGGTTATAACTACAAAAGGAAGTACTATGTAGATTTAAATGCGCGTGTCGATGCATCGTCAAAGTTTGCTACCAATAACAAGAGTGCCTTATTCCCATCTATCGCATTGTCATGGGTGGCATCTAAAGAGCCCTTTTTACAAAAAGTGGCTGCTATTTCACAATTAAAGCTTCGTCTTTCGTTTGGTAAAACTGGCAGCAACCCCATTTCTCCATACCAATCTTTAGCGCTTTTGACACCTATTCGCTATAATTTTGACAATCAATTAATCACAGGATATTTCGAGTCTAATCTTGCGAATGATGATTTGACATGGGAAAAAACAGATCAATTTAATGTAGGTTTAGACCTCAGCCTTTTTGATTCTAAATGGAACCTTACTATAGATGCTTATCACAAATTAACCAATGACTTACTCCAAAATGTAAACTTACCTGTTTCGAATGGCTACACAAGTCGAGTAGATAACTTTGGATCGGTTGAAAACAAAGGAATCGAATTTAGCCTCAACACCAACTTGGTACAAACAAAAGACTTTATTTGGGACATTAGAGCCAATCTTAGTTTTAATCGAAACGAACTTAAGTCTCTAAATTCAAATTTAGAATATCAACTCGGCCCATATGTTGGATTTACACAGGCAAATCCAATATTATTTAAAGTTGGTCAACCTCTAGGTATTTATTGGGGTGCACAAACCGACGGAATCTATGCAAACTGGGATGAAGCGAATGCCAGTGGCATTGTAGGTGCTGCTCCAGGTGAAATCAAGTATTTAAATAATTCCGTTCAAGTAGATGCATCGGGGCAGCCTTTAGCATCACAGCAAATAAACTTTGATGATTATGTGAAAATTGGAGATCCGAATCCAGACTACACATTCTCCATTTCGAATAGTTTTAGCTACAAAAAATGGGATTTAAGTATTTTACTCACTGGGCAAAAAGGAGGTGATCTGTTTTGGGTAGATTCCTGGCAATTAAGTGGGTTACAGAAAACAACAAACGTACTTACATCGTCGTTTAATAACTCTTGGATAGCGCCTTTATCTGTAGATAACGGACAAGTAACCTTTAATCCTGCTGTTGGAAACACCGAAAATGCAAGCCATCCGGCTGCCATTCTCAACAACGGTCCAAGGGCATTGGTTTCTGATAGACAGATTTTTGATGGATCCTTTTTTAGATTGAAAAATATTAATTTAGGATACACCTTTAACTTTCCCAATCAACGAAGTTTTAGAGTCTATGCTACTGGACAAAACATCCTTGTGTGGACAGATTATCCAGGCTATGACCCTGAAGTGAAGACGTATACAAAAAACCCTCAAAAAAGAGGCGTAGATTTTGGTACGTATCCCGGAACAAAAACCTATTTACTAGGTCTAAAATTTATTTATTAATTATGAGCTATCTAAATTTCAACGTATCCAGAACTCCCCTATTTATACTTTCTTTTCTTGCATTAACGCTTTATTCATGTGATAATCTTGAAGAAGAATCTTTAACACAGGTAAGTACAGAACAGTTCTATCAGAATGAAACAGATGCATTAGCCGGTTTAACCGCTGCTTATGCGCGTCTAAAAAGTGGAAATGGGTATTACAAACAAGTCTTTTTAACAGCACTACATGCCTCTTCTGATCAAGGGGTTTCAACCTTTTTATTTAAAGAGTTTAAGACAGGGAATATTGCAAATACAACCCCAAGTCTAAGGTCCATGTGGAGAGACATTTATTTTGCAATAAGGGATGCAAATAATGTCATTGCCAATGTTGAGAACATTGATATGGACGGAGAACTTAAAGCACGTATTTTAGGTGAAGCACGATTTTTAAGAGGACTACACTATTTCAATTTGGTGCGTTGTTTTGGCGAAGTACCATTAAGAATAAGCCCATTAAAACAAGGAGAAGATGAGGGGCTACCCGTATCCAAAATCGAAAGCATATATGATGTAATTATAAGTGATTTGGCATTTGCTGCTGCAAATTGCTGGGGAAGAAATGAAACAAGAGCTTCGGCTTCAAATGACTTAGGTCGTGTTACAAAAACAGCAGCGCATGCCATGCTTGCTAAAGTCTATTTACGAATCGCTTCTTGTAAAAGAACAGCTCTAGAAGGGGTTGATGGTAACAACAAGTATCTTGACTTTACAGCACCAGTAAGTGACTACTACCAACTAGCAAAAGAACAATGTAATTTGGCATTGGATGATCAAGGGTTCCAATTAAAATCAACATTAGAAGATTGGATAACAATCTTCAATCCAAATAATGGCAACAACTCAGAAATGATTTTTGAGGTACAAGGCTCCAATATTGTTGGACAGGGAACTGCGGTCTCTAATTTGTTTTCACCCAAAGACTCAAATCTTAGCGGAACTGGGTTTGGAGGCACCAATAAATTAAAAGGTAAGTTTATTAATAACCGATTGGATAAATTAGATAGTAGGTTTCAAAACACGATTATCAAATCGTATCAAAACAACACTCGATCTTTCCAAATAAATGCTGGAATTACAGGCTATGTTCCCACGCTTTTTTCGACTGGAAGAAAGGTTGGAACGCTCTGGCAAGTTTGGACTTCGAAGTATATAGATTCAGAAGCTACCACGGAATATACAAGCCGTCAAAATTGGCATATTATTCGACTAGCTGATGTCTATTTAATGCGAGCAGAGGCAATGGCGGAGGTTTCCCAAGACCCTACGACGGCCAATTCAGACTTGAGTGCCTTACGGGCTAGGGTTGAAATGCCAGACTTCGATGGCGTTGGAATGACTATGCCAGATTTTAGAACAGCACTACTTAAAGAACGTGCGGTAGAACTGTATATGGAAGGCCACCGCTTTTTTGATTTAACTAGAATGGGTGTTTTGGATGAATATTGTAGAACGCTTCATGGAAATGTAGATGGACAAAGACAAGCTGAAGACTATTTTTGGCCAATGCCGATTTCAGAAACTTCAGCTAACGCCAATATTGATTGAGAAATTTAACTCAATAACAACGCATCATTTTTTAACATTATTTGTACGCGTGATTCGATCTTATGAAAAAATTCTGCTCTTATATTCCCCCATTTGGATTATTTGGATTGCTGGTTCTTAGTTGCAAAATAGCTACGGTTCAGCAGAAAGAAAAAGCACCAAACTTCATTGTTATTTTGGTAGATGATCAGGGTTGGAATGGTACATCTGTTCAAATGTCAGATGAGCTAAGTCAATCGAAAAGTGACTATCATCAAACGCCAAATATTTTGACTCTTGCCAATCGTGGGATGCGTTTTTCATCGGCCTATGCAAGTGCTCCCGTATGTTCGCCGTCGCGATACAGCATTCAATTTGGACAAACTCCAGCACGACTGCGAATGATTCGAGTTGGGATGAATACAAATCACATTAATCATCAAAGACCTACAACAATCCCCAAGCTATTAAAAAAAGTTAATCCGGCCTATATAACTGCGCATTATGGAAAATGGGGAATTGATGTAGACCCTTCTATTCTGGGATATGATGATAGCGATGGGGTTACAGGAAATAAAGAAGGTGGATTTAACCATAAATCAAATAAAAAACAATGGAAAAATAATATTGATGAAGACCCTAAAAAGATATTCAGCACAACACAACGAGCTATCAATTTTATTGAAGAACAAGCCACTTCAAAGCGTCCTTTCTTTTTGCAACTTTCTCATTATGCTGTCCACTCCGACATCATGATGCGGAAAGAAACTTTAGAAAAATACAAAGACATTAAAAAAGGTAAATACCAAAACCATACAGGCTTTGCGGCAATGACTGAAGATTTAGACACAGGCGTGGGAATGGTATTGAAACGTGTAAAGGCATTAGGCTTAGAAGACAATACATACATCATTTATACTTCTGATAATGGTGCTGTGCCAGTGATGCCGCCAAGAGCTCAATACAAACATGGGACAAATACACCTCTTAGTAGAGGAAAGTGGGATGCCATGGAAGGCGGTATAAGAGTTCCTTTTGTTATCGCTGGGCCAAAAATAAAAGCAGGGATAGAATCAAAAGTTCCAATTACATTCTCTGATTTACTGCCAACGATTGCCGATTTGGCTGGTTATACAAAGCCATTTGGCGATGAGATTGATGGTGGAAGTTTTAAAGAAATTCTTTACAATCGTAGCTCAAGAACTATCAATCGGGCAACAGAGGGATTGATTTTTCATGTACCCTACGCAAACGGAATCGCACTTAAACGAGCGCATTCAGCCATTATTCTAGATGATTTTAAATTGATAAAATTTCACGATAATAATCAGTTGATGTTGTTTAATCTTAGCAAGGATTTGGAAGAAAAAAACAATCTGGCATTTACGCATCCAGATAAACTGAACGCATTAGAAAAAGGTTTAGATGCTTACTTGACAAAAGTAAAGGCCCCTAAATGGGAACCCGGTATTACTTGGAAGAATAAGCCCATCGAAAAAATAAACTCGTTCCACTAAAACCAAACCCTAGGTCGTTTTGCTAGGCCTAATTTAGCTTTTGGTTAGATAGTTTAACTAACTGAGCAAAATTTAAACAACCTATATATATCTACTGCATAGCTTTGGATTATATAATTAAAATGACTCATGATTCAAAAAATCTTTCTATTACTAGCCTTTACGCTTTTCACAACAATCGTTTCTTCTCAAAACGATGCAACTGAAAAAGCTAATAAATTAACCAACGAAATGACACAAGCGCTTTCTTTGGATGAGGAAGTGAAAACCAAAATTTTTGAAATTCAATTAAACCGATTTCAAGAAGCGGAAACCATTAGAGAACAGTACATGGACGATTCGGAAACAAAAAAAGCTGAATTAAAAAAAATGTACAACAGATTATATGGCAAATTAAAGGCTACGTTAGGAGAAGAAAAAATGAAAGCGTGGAATGTTTATAAACAAAACAATTAAATCTATTATTATGATCAGAAAATTTACTTATCTATTTTTTATACTAATTACAACTGGATTAGTTGCACAAACAAGTGTGGCTGATTCTCCTTTATTTACTACGACTACCAATGCTACATGGACATATGTTTTTACTGCTGTAAAAACTTCAGATTCTAGCAGTGGTGAAGCTCAAACAATAGTTGTTAATGTGACGTCACTTCCTACTGGAGGAGCGAATTATCGCGTGATAAGATCACTTGCTGATAATTCACAATATAATGGAAGTTCTCAACCTTTATCGATGGGTCAAAATACAATATCCATTAATGATGCAACTTTTACCCGTTATGTCAAAATTCAAGTGGATAGCGGCGATATTGAATTTGATGTAATTTCGGTTAACGACGGTACTACGGATGCCCAAGATGTAGCTAATTCTTCATTATTTGCTGATGTAAGCAGCACTACTTGGCCCTATGAATACACTTTACCCCCGTTAAATGGTGAAGCACAAACAGTAGTTATTAACATAACTAGCTTACCGGCTGCTGGAACTCAATGGAGAAGAAAATGGACAAAAGAGGACAATTCATTAGGATATTGTTGTGCAAGTACTTTAGTTATGGGTGAAAATACGGTTTCATTTGGGGCTGTTTCTTGGAATCGCAGTTCTCTTGTTATGATGACTAATGGTGATGTAAAATTTGATAATATAACTGTTAATGGTTCTTCTGTATTAAGTTTAGATAAAATGGATAATTCTTCCATGACGTTGTATCCAAACCCTGCTTCAGGTATTATTACTGTTAGCGGAGTTGAAAACATCAAATCAATCAAGGTGTTTTCCATATTAGGAAGTTTGGAGAAAGAAGTTTTGAACTCAAATCAAGTTGATGTTTCAGGTCTTTCAAAAGGATTCCATATGATTACTGTTGATAACGGGATTGTATTTGCCAAGAAATTTATTGTAAAATAACGAGTCATTAACCGTTATACAGCTGGTAAAATCAATATTATACGTTGACTTTGCCAGCTTTTTTAATTCCATGATAATTTATCCCTGTGCTTTGAAACCGTTTGTAACATCAATACTTATCGTATTTTCTTAGCAATGCTTTGGCCAACCGAAACCCCAAACACAGAAGCCAAATATTATCTTCATTTTTTCAGATGATCATGCCACAAATACCATTTGTGGTCCCAGTAGAGCAACAATACTTACGGGGAAGTACAGCCATGTCCTTACAAGAATTAAGAACCATTGCTGAAAAAGATTTTGGTGGACTTGAATAAAATAAATCTAACTAGTTTATTTTTAATCAATTAATAGCACATTAAACATTGAACTTAAAACTATCTCTTCACTTTTTTGTCCTGTTATCTTTTGGAGTAACCGCCCAAAGTTATACGTGGACAGGAAGTGGTGCAGATAATGACTTTTTTAATGAAGCGAATTGGATTGATTCAGTTTCAGAGGAACAGCCAGAAGATGGAAGCATCGATCCTTTAGAAACCATCAATGCAAATCTTTTTCTAACATGCAATGTAGTAGGTGGCGCAACAGCTAGTGGCGGTGTTACTATTGCTTCACAAACTCCAACCCATTTTGACCCGGGTGCAAATACAAGTTGGCCTTTTGTTTTTACTGCTGCTACCTTAGGTGATGGAACTAATGGTGCATATCAAACTTTTGTAATCCATATTACTAGTTTACCTGCTGAAGGGGCAAACTACCGTATCGTAAGGACTGTTGCCAATGAAAATTGGGATTACGCAAACCCTCAACCTCTCACTTTAGGCACAAATACCATTCACCTAAATGGTGTAAGTTTTGACCGAACCGTTAAATTTCAATTTAGTAGTGGAGCTGTAGTTTTTGATGAACTTTCACTAAACGGTAGCTCAGTTTATTCGATGCCTGGTGCATCGATTGTTTTAAACCCTTCTAATACACTAGAACTTTCAGATGGCACACTAAATGCCCTCAGTTTTTCAGGGGGTAGATTGGTTTTGAAACAGAACGCTTATGTGAATTTAACTGGTGCTGATCCGCTTCCAAATGGAACGCAAGTGTTTTTAAACGCTGACCTAAGTTGGTTGCGTTTGGATACTATCAATCCGAATCAAGCTAATGATGTTTACCTGTCTCAAATTACTGTGTTTGATCAGACTGCAGAATATCCAATAAACATCCGCCTCGACAATTATTATGATCATGGGACAGTCATAAGGCCTCAAAATCTTGAAGTGACTCCCCTATCGATTTTCACTAATGAAAACCTGACGGGAACAGAAGCTGAAATACAGATCAATCAAATTTATCAAGGTGTTTCAATTCCCAACCAAATGAATGACAACATTCGTTCGTTTGTATTGAAAAAAGGCTACATGGTAACCATGGCCGTTAATGCGGAAGGTACGGGCAAGAGTAAGGTTTTTGTCGCCTCAGAAAAAGATTTAGAAGTTCATGCGTTACCCGCTTTATTTGAGGATGGCGTTTCGTTTATCCGTGTACTTCCTTGGAATTGGGTTTCCAAAAAAGGGACTGGCGGGGATATTCTAGGAATAAATAATACATGGTATTACAGGTGGAGCAATAAATGGGACTCTGATTTACAACGGGAATGCACTCCAATGGCGTGGGGATACAATGGAGCCAATGATGCTGATGATGTCTTGATATACCAATCCAAGTATAAGACAACGCATGTTTTAGGCTTTAACGAACCCGATGATTGCAATGGACAATCTGGTCAATACAATAATTTGTGTGATGTAAATACGGCTTTAGGAATCTATGAAAACTTAATGAAAACAGGGATGCGGCTTGTCTCTCCAGCATGCAGACAAGGGGCTGTGTTTGATTGGCTTGACCCATTTTATCAACAAGCAATACAAAATAACATTAGAATCGATGTAATTGCTGTGCATTGGTATGATTGGGGAGGAGGTCCTCAAAATTCTCCAAATGGAGATGCAACTTCAATTTTTACTCGATTTAAAAACTACCTAACTGATGTACATACGCTATACGGTTTACCTATATGGATTACAGAATTTAATGCCAACAAATACCGCACTCCAGCAGTAAATGAACAATTTATGAAGCTGGCCATCCCTTATTTAGAAAGCTTGGATTATGTAGAGCGCTATGCGTGGTTTGAGCCGCTTCCTATAGTTGAAGGTGAAGTCCTTGGAAATGCGGAATTTTATGACGCTAATATGAATCTTACTGAAATTGGGAACTATTATAAGAATTATGCATCAACACCATCTATTCCCGAGTCCTCTTATAGTGGCCCAGATAATTTAAGCAATGCTGTGGGTAATAGTTATGCATACACTTGTGATCCGTCCAATTTACTTTCTTCTAGCCAATCGGGTTCTCCGCAAACATATTTCTTAAAAGTCATTCCGAACCCAGCTACAACCAACATAAAAGTGATTCATTCAGAACCCATTGAAACCCTCAATATTTATTCAATTCTTGGAGTGCTAGTTCATAAAACAACATCAAATACGATTGATATTTCTGATTTAAAAAAAGGGATTTATTTTATTAAAGTCAATCAATACCATACTAAGTTTATCAAAATTTAATGCAAAAAGAAGATGTTGTATCTTCAGAAAACTAAATATAAATTACTATAAAAAATTACTACGCAATGAAACGTTTAAAAGGTATATTTCTTCTGGTACTGGCGCTAACAATTACAGCTTCAAAAACGGTTAAACCTCCAAAGAAACTCAATGTTTTATTTATCATCGCTGATGATTTAAATTGTGCTGTAGGCGCTTATGGAGACAGGCTTGTAAAAACACCAAATCTTGACAAACTAGCTAAACAAGGATTGGTTTTTTCGAATGCACATGTGCAATATCCACTTTGTGGACCATCCAGAGTTTCATTGATGACAGGCTTATATCCCGATCAAACAAAATCAAAAGAACTTAGGCTATATGTTCGCCAAACAATTCCAGATGTGATTACCCTTGGGCAGAAATTCAGAATGGAAAATTACCACTCAGTAAGGGTTGGTAAAATTTACCATTACCACAATCCCAGAGATATTGGAACCGCTGGGCACGATGATTCATTTACTTGGGATCGAACTGTTAATCCATACGGACGTGACAAAAAAGAAGAATACAAAATTACCTCCCTAAAGCGAAAATTAGATGGCGGAACCCTGAGTTGGCTTGAAGCAGATGGAACAGATGAAGAGCAAACTGATGGTATTGGAGCAACACAAACCATGGGCTTTTTAGATGAGTTCGCACAAAGTGGTGAAAATTTCTTTTTGGCTTTTGGTCTCTATCGACCTCACGTTCCTTTTGTAGCGCCAAAGCATTATTTTGATCTTTATGACATCGACGATTTTAGTGTCCCACAAAGCTCCAACGCTTATTTAAAAACCATTCCAAAAGCCGCCGCAATTACGGTTCGAGCCAAAAAAGAACAAGTCGATTTGGATTTAGAATTAGCCAAAAAAATTAAGCATGCCTACTATGCTACTACAAGTTTTATGGATGCGCAAATTGGACGGGTATTGGACAAACTAAAAGAAACTGGCTTGGACAAAAACACCATTGTTGTTTTTACATCAGATCATGGTTACCATCTTGGAGAACACGGGCACTGGCAAAAGCAAACACTATTTGATGCTGCTACACGAGTTCCACTAATTTTTGCAGGGCCCGGGATTAGAAAAAACAAACATGTTGAATACCCGACTGAACTGGTCGATTTATACCCAACAATCATGGACATGGTAGGAATGAAAACACCTGATTTTGTTCAAGGAAAAAGTCTTGTTCCCTATACCAAACGTGGAGGTTCTGTTGTTCGAGAAAGTGCTTTAACAGAACTTCAAGTAAATACTCCCGCGGGAAAAGCACAAGGATATTCAATAAAAACAAAACGCTATCGATTTAGCCAATGGGAACTCAACGGTCGGTTTAGCTACGAGCTGTATGACCATACAATTGATGCTGCTGAACTTCAAAATAGAGCAAGTCATGTCGATTATAAAAGCGTTCAAGATTCGCTTCATAGCGTGCTGACGCAACGAATTGCTGAGGCTAAACAAGTGCCTGCTGGCCTTGGTAAACAACTAGATGGAGCAACGCCTTGGCGCGAACCCATTCGGATTCATTCTAAACACAAATAAGTGGGGTTGAACACGAAAACAACTCTCATTATTGAACGAACTGTTTGGTATTGTAGCCTCGCCAGGAATCGAACCTGGATCTAAAGTTTAGGAAACTTCTATTCTATCCGTTGAACTACGAGGCTAATTGTATGATACTAAAGATGCCGAAAAAAAGGAATTGAATCAACACCAAGTGAAATGAAAAGACACGGTCTTTAAGGAATACTTTTGTTTGATAGACCCATTGAATAGGAAAGGCAACCAAAAACCATCCAATATAGTTAGATACCGGTGCCGTTACTTCGGCAAATTCCCAATAATCAAATTTTGGTGCTACTGGCTCGATGACAAGGTCTAAAAGTACCATGAGCAATGCGCCTAAAACAGCTGCCCAAAATGCGGAGCGTTTAAAAAACACCGCGCCCACTGCACCAGTAATGAAAGTAAGCATCACCCAATTTGCACCAATTAGCAACGGAACACCTCCTAGTTTTACACCTAGGTTATTCCCGTATACATACTGTCCAAAAATAAGCCCGTAGTTTACTCCCAAAAGCTCCACGCCCATGCCCACAACAAACGCGACTGAAGCAGCAATTGCTACTCCCCGATTTATCTCAGGAAGGTTAACAAATAACAGCAAAAAAGTGATAAATAGATTAATCGGTGTTGTTTCTAAAAACAATTCTCGATCGATAAATAGGATGCCCAGTAGTCCTGAAAAATGAAATAACCAGATAAGCCCAACCGATATTTTGGCGGTCCCTGTCCTAGGAATAAAAAGGTCTTTCATGGTTTTGGTATTAGTTCTGTAACAATCTTAGCAGACAACAAACATAATGGAATTCCTCCTCCTGGATGAACGCTTCCCCCACAAAAATAAAGATTTGCTATGGCTTTCGAAAAATTGGGATGCCGTAAAAAAGCGGCCATTTTATTGTTTGACGATGCCCCATACAAAGCACCTAAATACGATTGTGTCCGTTGTTCGATAATGTTTGGCGTCATAATCCATTCTTCTTCTATAAGCGAAGTGATATCTTCCCCTAAAGCAGTGTTAAGTTTGGCAATTACCCAACGACGCAATTCTTGTGCTAAAGCTTCCCAATCTTGTCCTGAATCGTGAGGTGCGTTAATCATTACAAACCAATTTTCACAACCCTTAGGAGCATCAGCAACGATATCTTTAGAAGTAATATTTACATATACTGTAGGATCGTTAACCACTATTTTATCCTTAAATATTGCATCAAACTCGGCTTTGTAATCCTTAGAGAAAAAGATGTTGTGTAAATCCAGTTGAGGAAACGATTTTTTAATCCCCCAATAGAATATAACTGCAGAACTCGAACGTTCTTGCGCCAATATTTTTTCAGGTTGTTTTTGATTGGGTAATAACTTACGGTAAGTAGGTACTACGTCCATATTAGAGACCACCAAATCGGCAAGATGTTGCTCACCCTTAGTTATGATTCCTTTCGCCTTTTTGTTTTCAACAAGAATTTTTTCAACGGGATGCTCTAAATGAAAAACCACACCCATACGCTTTGCAAGTTGATACAAGGAGTCACTAATGTCTCCCATTCCCTTTTGGGGGATATAGGTTCCATAATGTTGTTCAAGATGTTGAACAAGCGTCATCATTCCTGGAGTTTGGTAGGGGTTTGAGCCGTTATAGGTTGCAAAACGGTTGTAAAACTGTACCAAATGGGGCTCGCTTAGTTGTTTTCGATTTACACGATTAAGTGATGTATCGATTTCAAACGAAAAATAATTGGCAATTCCGATTATGGTTTCCTTTCGTAAAAAGGTCTGCCATTTATGGAGTGAGTGCTCTAAAAAAAGTGTTTTTGTTCGATCAAATTTTTTCTTTGCTCTTTCTAAATAACGCAATAGTTTGGGGGCGGGAACACCAAATACTGTCTCTACTTCTTTAACAAATCGATCAGTATCCCCATAGGCGGTTAGTCGTTTGCCATCTTCCCAAAAATAATTACATGCGATTTCCTTACGCAAGTACTTAAAGTGATCTTGTGATTTTTCTCCACAAAGCTCAAATAAAGCATCCACAAAATGAGGCATCGTAAAAAGCGACGGCCCTGCATCAAAACGGTAGGCTCCTAAAGTAAAAGTAGTCAGTTTACCCCCCACATATGTGTTTGCTTCAAATACCTCAACGGCATAACCCTTGTGTGCCAATCGGATGGCGGTAGCCAGTCCGCCAATTCCTGCGCCAATAATAACTGCTTTAGCCATCGGAGTTTAAATTTATAGAACGAACAGCAAAACGTGCAAATAAATCTTCTTTGTACCAGTTTCGCTTTCGAGTCTGTTTAACAATTTTTGCATGTTGACCACTGTTATAAGCGAAATTTTTAACATCCTCAAGACTTTCCCAAAGACTAAAGGTTGCCTGTTGAACAAGCGGCCATTCGCCTATACCCTTATACCACAATACTCCTTTTGCTTGCGCTATGGCTTTTGATGCCGCAGGTACTGCACGCCAAAATTCAAGTAGTCTACTTGGGCGCAAAGTCGCTCGTGTAATTATTCCTATTTGCTCATCTTCTAGAAGTGGGCGCTTTGAAGGAATAAATGGGTTTTGTTTTCCCCAAAACCCATGACTTTGAAGGGCATGTAACCCAAAATGTTGCTGCTTGCTGGACCGTGAATTAAAGCTGTCCATTACCGCACTATTGTTTAGAAACGCCATGGCCTGTTCTTCCGATTCCCAAATGGTAAGCAATCCATAGGTTGAAAAATCGGGCCACAAGCTAAATCCAGAACCTGAGCCTGTACCTAAAGTACGAGCAAAATCAATCCCATTTTCTTGCGCTACTAGTGGCAATGCACGCTGCATTTGTGTAAATGCCCAAAACTTGTTTTTGGTATACGTAAAAAAGCTTAGTACAACCTGTTGTGCCATGTGTTAAAGATAGGGGTAATTTAGCTGTTGAAATATAGGGTACTAATAGATTAAATGTAACTTTGCCTTAATCAACTGGGCTTCTCAATGACCTACATAGTGTTTATGATAGAGATAACAGAGATACCTGCAAAATTATAGACATACGTATTGAAACTACATCAAGACACTTTTGACACTATAAAAAGCCTGTTGGTTTTCATTCTTTTTGGAATGTCGGCGTATGGCCAAGAAATTATTGAAAAATATACCCTGCCGTTGGTACTTGATGAAACCTCTGGGCTAACATTGTTAAACGACACGCTTTGGACGCATAACGACTCTGACAATGAAGCAGCACTCTATGCCATTAGTACAAAAGGAGCGCTGCTAAAAAAAATTGTACTTCCAACTAGCAATAATATCGATTGGGAAGACATAACTGCTGTCAGTGGCAACTTAGTTATAGCAGATATGGGGAACAATTTTGGTACACGGAAAAATCTGTATCTATTAGAAGTAATCCCCTCAGAAAGCAGCGTGGAAGTGTTTGACTCTATTGCTTTTCATTACCCAGAACAAAACTACTATGGGTTTCAACTAAACACACCATTTGATGCCGAGGGTCTTATAGCCATTGAAAATGAATTGGTTGTTTTTACAAAAAATAGGAGGACACAAACAACGGAACTTTACATCGTGTCTTGTGAAAATGAAGGGGCAAAAAAAATTGGATCATTGGCTGTGGGTTCGTTAATCACAGGGGCTGATTATAACGCCAATCTAAAAATGCTTGTCCTTACTGGTTATGGAAAGAATTTTGAGCAATACCTCTACGTTATCCGAGAATTTAACTTGTCTCTTAGCCCTAAACCAAAAATAAATAAATTCGTACTTAAACTTAAAGGCGCTCAGGTTGAAGCCGTGGCCATTATTGATTCCCATCATGTTTGGATAACATCTGAAAAAAAGATGAAGCATCCTGCATTCCTGGCAAAAATCAAACTTAAATAAACACTAGTTCTAAACATCCATTGTATTCCTTCAATGAAGGATGTATCTTGACAAAAAAATAAACCATGCCTAATATTGTTGCCTTTGGAGCAAGTTCAAGCAAAAATTCCATTAACCGAAAGTTGGCACATTTCGCTGCTTCTCAAATTTCTGATGCCGATATTCATCTTCTCGATTTAAATGATTTTGAAATGCCTATATACAGCACGGACCGGGAAAAAGAAGGCATTCCTAATAAGGCCCACGAGTTTAAAGCTGCACTTCAACAATCGGATGGAATAATTATTTCATTTGCCGAACATAATGGTGCGTATACGACAGCGTTTAAAAATATTTTTGATTGGATTTCGAGACTAGAAAAGCCCATTTGGTGTGGCAGGCCTATGTTTTTGTTGGCTACCTCCACGGGGGCTCGGGGAGCTAAAACTGTATTGGAACTTGCACATTTACGTCTATCACGAGATAATCCTTCAATTCCTGCTTTTTCGTTACCCTCTTACAATGAGAATTTTACTGAAGATAAGGGGATTACAAACGAAACACTTCTACAAGAGTTTAAAATTGCATTAGCAGAATTCGTTGCCCAATTATAGTAGTAGAGTAGCTGCCATTACCAACATAATCGTATTTTCAATTAGAGTCGCTTCGGTCATTGGGAGTTTGAGTACACTGCCCAAGCAGGCGCATTGCATGGTTTTTTTCTGAAGAAGCACCCGAGTAACGCCTACAGTGGTTATTCCAAGAACTCCCAAAATGAGCATTAGCATCCAATTGGGCGCATAGTTTCGAATAAGAGATATTCCAAGCCCAAGCTCAATAAACGGGTAGATCCACCCGTAAAATGGAAGTGCAGAAGCAAGGGGGTCGTATTGCTTAAAACTAGATTGAAACCCGCGTAAATCCAGCAACTTGAAAAACGAAAACACCATAAAAAATAGGGCCATAAAATCAAGCATCATCTCCCTTAAATTCATTGTGTCTATGTGAATGATAAACGTAGTACCAATAATAAATCCAAAAATTAGAAACAATGGGAACAATTGTCTGGCTTTGGAGGGAGCTGCTAGACTTTGGCCTTCAACTGCATATTCTTTGGGTAGTGCAGCAGACAATTCGTTAATAGAAATTGGATGGCTTGTTTCTATGCTAAGCGCTCCTGTGCGATGATTAGCAGTAGCCTGCTCTACCCCAGTTATTTTTGAAAGGGTTTTTACTACGGATTGCTCGCAACCCGAACATGTCATACCAGTAATATAAAAGACTTGTTTGGGCATGGCTTCATATTTAGTTGATGTTCATTGGTACTTCAATCAATAAGACTTCTGCGTCTTGATGAGCACTAATTTCAAATGTAGCCGTTTCTGTAATACCCAACGCGTCCCGACGTCCTAAAAGCTGTTCCCCAATTTCAACTTCGCCCTCAATAACAAAAGCATATACGCCGTTCCCTTCTGCTTTTAGGTCGTAATACACCGATTGCGCTTCGTCTAAATCAAGCATATGGAACCACGCATTTTGGTGAATCCAAACACCATCATCACCTGCATTGGGAGACAAAATTTGAAAAGGTTCATTCTTTTTATGTAGCGTATGAATTGGAAGTTGTGCATAACGCGGTGTTACATTGCGTTTGTTAGGAAAAATCCAAAGCTGCAATAAATTGATTTCCTTGTCTGGGTTTTTGTTATACTCGCTATGTTGTACCCCAGTACCTGCACTCATTACCTGAATCTCTCCTTCTCTAATGACTTCCGAATTCCCCATGCTGTCTTTATGCTCTAGATCGCCTTTAAGAGGAATCGTAATGATTTCCATGTTGTCATGTGGGTGGGTTCCAAAACCCATACCTCCTTGAATAATATCATCGTTTAGCACACGAAGTGCACCAAACTGTATGCGTTCTGGATTAAACCAACCCGCAAAACTAAAGCTGTGTTTGGCATTGAGCCATCCATGATCTGCGCTTCCTCTAGAATCGGCAGGGTGAAAGATTGTTTGCATTATTATACTATTATTTGATAAACTCAGCTACGATTTTTCCTGAAATAAGTGCTGGTGGGACACCAGGCCCCGGAACAGTTAGCTGTCCTGTAAAGTACAATCCCTTTACGGTTTTACTTTTCATTTTTGGGCGTAAAAACGCAGTTTGTAGTAACGTATTTGCCATACCATACGCGTTTCCTTTGTAAGAATTATACACCGATTTAAACTCATTCACGCAAAACGATTCCTTAAATAGGATGCTGTCTTTAATCGATAGGTCGGTTAGCTGTTCCATACGATCAAGTACCATGTCTAAATACTGTTGCCTTAATGCTGGGGTATCCTCCAAATCGGGTGCGATAGGAATCAAAATAAAACAAGCTTCTTTACCTTCTGGCGCCATAGAAGGATCGCTTTGCGAAGGAAGGTTTACATAAAATAACGGATCTTCTGGCCATTCGGGCGTGTCGTAAATACTGGCTGCGTGGGCATCAAAATCTACATCAAAAAACAAGTTGTGATGCGCCAAAGCATCTATTTTTTTGTCCAACCCGATGTAAAACAACAAAGACGAGGGAGCAAATGTCTTTTTATCCCAATACGCTTCTGAGTAAGCGCGTTTTTCTTTGGGCAATAAAGTCTCTGTATGGTGGTAATCGGCTCCTGAAATGACCAAGTCGGCTTTGATTATAGCTGTACCAACACGAACCCCTACTGCAGTGCCATGCTCTACAATAATTTCTTCAACTGCTTGATCCGTTTTATAACGAACACCCAACGATTCGCCAAGCGATACCATCCCTGCCACAATTTGATGCATACCCCCCTTAGGGTGCCAAGTGCCCAATCCAAAATCGGCGTAATTCATAAAATTATAAAAAGCGGGAGTGCTTTCGGGTTTGGCACCCAAAAACAACACTGGAAATTTTAATAGGGAGCGTAATTTTTGGTTTTTGAATTGTTTTTCTACTTGCTTGCGTATGTTGGTAAAAAACAAGCCCACTTTTCGAACCGTCTGGGGCGTAATTAACTCCAAAGGAGATATGCCCGGACGATACACCAAATCTTTAACGGCTATATCGTAATTATTCCGTGCTTTTTCAAGAAATCGCTCGAGTTTAACCCCACTTCCTGGTTCTATTGTTTCAAACCGTGCAGCAATTTTGGCAATGCTATCCTCTACTGGAAAGACATCATCTTTACCAAAAACAACTTGGTATCCGGGTGCTAGTCGATCGAGTTGGTAATAGTCCGAAACCTTTTTGCCAAAGTCTCCAAAAAAAGATTCGAATACATCGGGCATCCAATACCATGAAGGACCCATATCAAAAGTAAAACCGTCTTTTTTAAACTGTCGTGCACGACCACCCAACGAATTGTTTTTTTCTAATACTTCAACCTGGTGTCCCTTTTTTGCCAAATAACAGGCAGCCGAAAGAGATGAAAAGCCAGATCCAATGATTATAATTTTTTTCATAGCGTGTCAAATTTACGGCATAATTTGATGAAAAACGAGTTACTTCTTATCAACATTTATCTTAATATATGTAATTCTTTTAGGTTGATGATCTATAGATAATGTGTTAATTATTAAACCTAAAGATGTATCTTTATAACAAATAACAATCATGATAACATACGAATGCAATCAGTGCGGCATGTCGGTAAAAGCAACTTGTGGTACATGTGATGTGCCCTTAGAAAATGGCCATCTTTCGCTAGATGACGGCAGTCAGGTACAAATATCGCAATGCCCGTCTTGTAAAGGCAAGATCAAGTCACCACAGTGCTGTGGTGCTGATATGAGCTGCGAAGTTTAATGACGCAATACACTGCTGAAACTATTTTAGCTGCCTTGGGCAAAGCTTCAGCGCATTGGCGTTGGGAAGCTGACGCCCTGCAGGCGGAATTCTCGTTTCCAGACTTTAAAACTGCTTTTGCGTTTATGACGCAAGTAGCTGTAATTGCAGAACGCCTACACCACCACCCCGATTGGAGCAATAGCTACAATACCGTTATAATAAGACTACGAACCCACGACCAAAATGCGGTTACGGAGCTTGATATAAGTCTTGCCAAGGAAATAAGTGTACTGGCATAAGCATTAGCTAGGTTCCAAAAAATACTCCATACAACAGATTTAGAAGCCACTTTTACAGCATATGCTATATGCTGTATATTCTTATATCAGTAATGTAAGGGGTTGTTTTTTGCCATGTAGACATATTGTAGATATAATATTTCTTAATTCAATAATTTTGTTATATATATTTGAATAAATCAAAAATTATGAAACAATTATATACTCTTATTATCACAATAATGTGTTTTTCCCTAAGTTATGCACAACCGACAACCGACGCACCAGTGCCGACTAAGTTGCCAGAAAATGTCGTGTTTATTTACAGCAACACTTATGGAAATGTGCCTGGAATTAATACGAATCCAAATTGGGGTCAGGCAGGTGTTGGTTCCGCTTCAGAAATTGAACCTGCTTCCAGCGGAAATACTGCCTTGGCTTATCCAGGTATGAATTATCAGGGAATTGAGTTTGCTGCGCAAACTACCGTAGCAAACATGGAATACCTACATGTTGATATTTGGGTACCTGCGGGAACTACAGCTGATTTAAAAATCACCCCTATCAACAATGGTACAGGTGTGGGAGAATTTTTATTTTCGATGACATATACCGCTGGTCAATGGTCAAGTATTGATATCCCTAAATCAAGTTTTACAGGAATGACGTGGGATAGTGTATTCCAGGTTAAAATGGATGGTGGTGCGCCAACTGATGTATACGTAGATAACTTATACTTTTGGAAAGAGCCATCAGCTGCAGGAACTGATGCATCCTTAAGCGATATTACTTTAGATGGTACAGCTATTAGTAGCTTTAATTCAGCTAATACTAGCTATTCCCAAGCTCTTGTGACAGGAACAGCAACTCCTCCTACTGTTGCAGCCACAACCACTGATACTGGTGCTAATGCAGTTGTTACTCAAGCTACGGCTATTCCGGGAGATGCGACTGTAATTGTAACAGCTGCAGATGGAAATACAACTGAAACATACACAATTTCGTTTTATATAGGTATTCCTAACTCTGCTCCCCCAACTCCAACAAGAGATGCTGCCAACGTAATTTCTATTTATAGCGATGCTTATAGTTCTGTTGCCACTAATATGAATCCCGGTTGGGGACAAGCAGGGACTGTTAATGCTGCTTATGATACAGGAGATGGAAACAATCTATTGGTATATTCAAACTTTAATTATCAAGGAACTGAAATAGCTTCGTCAGATATTTCTGGAATGAATTATTTACATATTGATATATGGGTAGCCCCTAATGACACCAGGACCGTAAAAGTTACTCCTGTTGGAGGTGGTGAAACTTTAGTTGCTGTTACAACTACGCCTGGCGCTTGGAATAGTGTGGATATTCCCGTTTCAAGTTTTTCTGGTATTACTACTCCACAAGACGTTATACAACTTAAATTTGATGGTCAGTTTGCAGCAGATGGTGCAACTGCAGATGTTGCAGTTCGTTCAGATATTTACCTTGACAATATCTACTTCTTTAGCGGAACGCTTTCGCTTAATGATTTTGACTCATCATTTAACATCTACCCTAACCCAGTAAACAACAGGCTTAACATTAGTGCAGGAGCTGCGATTAATAACGTAAGCATCTTTGATCTTACAGGTCGTGAAGTACTACGTGCTACGCCAAACGTTGAAAAAACTAGCTTGGATGTAAGTAGCCTTAACAAAGGGTTCTATCTGCTAACAGTTAAAAGTGGTAACCAAGAACTAACAACAAAGTTGGTGAAATAGTTAAACAACCACATTTACAAACTAAATCCTGTGTCTTTGGCACGGGATTTTTTTTGTCGTAAACACACCCTAAAAGTTGATGTTTTAAGAATTATATAATGCTTCGCTGTTTTTTTGCATTTGTATAGATATTGTATAGGTTATTTTTCAGATGTGATAATATATTACGCATATATTGTGAGAAATAATAAAATCATGAAAAAATTATTTACTATAGTTGTTTTAACAGTTGGAGCGGTTTGCTTCGGGCAAAGCGTTCTGGAAGATTTTGAAGGTTCACCCACTATATCAGACTTTGAGGGCTTAGGGGGAGCAGTTATTGAGGCCGACCCACAAACTGGAGGCACTCATGGAAGCACTTTTAAATTGGTTACAGATCCTGGTGGAAACCTTTGGCAAGGAGCACAGGTTGATTTAGCATCGGGTAATTATGCAAACTTGACATCTGATAAAACAATGCAAGTTGACGTATATTCAACTACCGCTTTTTCATTAATGGCTAAAGTTGAAGATCATGTAAGTACCGCTCCAAGTGCGGCTAACACTCAAGCGCACAGTGGAACTGGTTGGGAAACACTAACCTTTACGTTTACAACTGGTTCTGATGGCACAACAACAGCAAACGGGGTATATACCAGAGTTGCGTTTTTTCCTAACAGAAATGCTGCTGACTCAGGATGGAATAGTCCTGTTCAGCCAATAACCATGTATGCAGACAATATAAAAGCTGTAAAACATGTTCCTTCAGGGCCAACGTGTAGCGATGGAATAATGAACGGTGATGAAACATTTATAGATTGTGGAGGTACAAGTTGTAGCCCATGTTCTGCTGCGCCAACAACAGCCGCTCCTACCCCTCCGGCAAGAAATGCAACCGATGTAATTTCATTATACAGTGACGCCTACACAGATGTTGCCAGTAATTTCGACGCTGGATGGTGCGGTTCTAATTCTATTGCAGAAGTTGATATCGCTGGAAATGCAACACAGGCATTCAGATCAAATCCATGCCAAGGGATTGTGCTAAACGATGGAATTGATGCAAGCACGTTTACAAATCTTCATGTTGACGTATATATTGAGGCCGGAACAGATGTGACTTCTTCAGTATTTAATGTGAAATTTGTACAACAGCCAGGTGCAGCTGCATTGGAAGTGAATTTCAACGCTGCTTCTTCTCCTGCTCTTGTCGCTGGTAGTTGGGTGTCAATCGATGTTCCTGTCAATTTATCAGCCTTCACCGGATTTAAGGAGTTTGGAATAACTTCCAACCTACATAACAAGGTGTGGTATGATAACCTATATGCTTATAAGGGCACCGCGCTTAGCATTGGTGACTTAAGCAACGCAGGTATAGTGGCCTATCCTAACCCTGTAAAAAACACCTTAAAAATTAACGCAGCAACTACTATTGATACTGTTACTATTTATGATCTTACAGGCCGTGAAGTACTACGTGCTACGCCAAACGTTGAAAAAACTAGCTTGGATGTAAGTAGCCTTAACAAAGGCTTTTACCTACTAACGATTAAAAGCGGTGACCAAGAACTATCAACAAAGTTGGTAAAATAGTTAAACAACAACATTTATTAAAAAAATCCTGTGTCTTTGGCACAGGATTTTTTTTGCCCTAAAAACAACCAAAAAGCAGCTGTTCTGAAAAATATTTTTAATTTAAATAAATCATTATTTTTTAAGTATTGTTATTATTTAAATAATTTATGGCAAGTTTTGTTGTCATTGTATAGGTATTGTATATATAATTATCAGAATTCAATAATTATAAGCGCTTATATTGTGGTAAACAATTTAAATCCTAAAATCTATATATTATGAAAAAACTATTTACTCTTTTAATTGTGCTTACACTAAGCACCTATCTTGTGAAAGCACAAGCTCCAACAGATTCTCCGACTGCTCCAACGGCTTTAGCTGCTGATGTAATTTCTATTTACAGCGATGCGTATACAGATATTGCAACTAATTATAATCCTGGTTGGGGTCAATCAGGAGCTGTTGACACAGCATTTAATCCAGGTGATGGGAACAATGTGTTACACTACTCAAACTTTAATTATCAAGGTACAGACGTTACTACAACAGACATATCTGCAATGGAAAATTTGCACATTGACATCTGGGTTAGTGCAAATGTAAGAACTGTAAAAGTAACTCCAATAGCGACTGCAGGTGCGCCAACAGAATTTTTAGTAACAGTCCCTGTTGTTGCAGGTGCTTGGAATAGTGTTGATATTCCACTAACTGATTTTACTGGACTGACTCTTGGCTCAATTTTCCAAATGAAGTTTGACGGGCAGTTTCAAACTGATGGAGTTACTGCTGATACCGCAGTAAGATCCTCTATTTATTTAGATAATATCTATTTTTATAAGGCGCCAACCGCTTCTTTAGGCGATGTGGAAAATAGCTTTTCTATCTACCCCAACCCATTTGAAAACAAGATACATGTTAGTGGTGCTACAGTGGTTAATCAAGTGCAAGTCTTTGATCTTACTGGAAAACAAGTGCATATTTCAGCGCCAAACGCTGCGAAATTTAGCTTAGATACTTCAGCACTTAAAGGTGGAGTCTATTTACTTTCGCTTGGTTCAGAAAACGGCAAAGAAACCATGAAATTGGTAAAATAGCCTAAAAGGGCAAAGCAATCAAAAACCCGCCAGTTGGCGGGTTTTTTTATGCCAATTCTTTCTGGGCTTTTCTAAAGTTATCGATCACCACAAAGTAGTCGGGGTCTTCCAGCACGTTAACCTCACAAATTTTTTCCGCCTTTTTAATAAGCTTAACACAATCTGACGACAAGTGGCGTAAGTGGATGTTCTTTCCTTTTTTTAGGTAACGTTCGGTTAGTTTGTTGATGCACTCTATTGCCGATTGGTCAACAATACGCGAGTCTTTAAAATCAATAATAACCTCATCGGGGTCGCTTTGCACATCAAACTTGCTGTTAAACAATTCAATAGAGCCAAAAAATAATGGCCCGTAAATTTCATAATGCTTTACGCCATAATTATCTATGAATTTACGCGCCCGAATACGCTTGGCGTTTTCCCAAGCAAATACTAACGAAGAAACTACAACTCCTGCCAAAACAGCAAGCGCCAAATCAAAAATTACTGTTAACCCGGTAACCAATAGGATTACGATAATATCGGTGCGCGGGACTTTGTTCAAAATACGGAACGTACTCCATGCAAAGGTGCCAATGACTACCATAAACATAACCCCTACCAAGGCCGCAATAGGAACTTGCTCTATATAGCTAGAGCCAAACAATATAAAAAAGAGCAAGGCTAGGGCTGCCGTAATTCCAGAAAGTCGTCCACGCCCTCCCGATTTTATGTTAATAATACTTTGGCCAATCATGGCGCAACCACCCATACCACCAAAAAAACCATTGACAATATTTCCCAAACCTTGAGCAGCACATTCTCGATTACCGCTTCCATGCGAGTCTGTTAATTCGTCAATAAGATTGAGGGTCATTAAAGACTCTATCAATCCAATCGCTGCTAGGATAATGGCATAAGGAAGGATAAACAAAAAGTTATTGAGGGTAAACCCAATAATAGGCACATTAAAACTTGGGAAGCCCGCCTGTATGCCGTCGCCTCCATTGGCCACAATAAAAGATCGAACCGTTTCCGTTTCAACATTCCCAAAAATAACAAGAAGTGAAACCACCAATATTGCGGTTAGTGCTGCAGGAACTTTTTTAGTAACATAGGGTACGCCAATCATTATGGCCATAGTTAGTCCTACCAATCCAACCATAGTAATTAACGCGCTGCCCGTAAGCCATTCCCCTTGACTTTTAAACATGCCCAACTGGGATATAAAAATCACTATTGCCAATCCGTTTACAAAACCCATCATTACCGAGTGCGGAATCATACGAACAAACTTCCCCAAACGTAGTACGCCTGCAGCTACTTGAATAAGTCCTGCCAGCACTAGAGTAACAAACAAAAATTGCAATCCAGCCGTATCACCGCCTCCTAAAGTATTTCCTTGACTCACCAAATGCACCATAACAACTGCCATAGCGCCTGTTGCTCCTGATATCATTCCTGGACGTCCTCCAAAAATGGATGTAATAAGTCCCATCATAAAAGCTCCATAGAGCCCAACAATTGGAGAAATGCCTGCTACAAAGGCAAAGGCTACCGCTTCTGGAACTAAGGCTAGTGCGACTGTAATTCCCGATAAAAGATCGTTTTTTATACTACCTCCATTGGTCGTATCTATAAGTTTAAATGGCTTCAAGATGTGAAATTTAAGCGGCAAAAGTAACTTAATTGTGTAGAAGAACCGTATGATCTTATTTATTAAATAGTCGGCCATATCCTTATATGGCGTATAAAGAGCATTTTTAAACAGGGAGTGCTTGAAAAGTTGTAGTACTTTTGTCCTAATGATAAAACGCTTGTTTCCCATACTTGTCTGGCTTCCAAAATACAAGAAGAAATACCTTGCTGGAGACCTTTCTGCAGGCATTACTGCCGGCGTCATGCTTATTCCTCAAGGCATGGCCTATGCCATGATTGCAGGGCTACCGCCTGTCTATGGGCTGTATGCAGCACTGATGCCTCAAATTGTTTATGCGCTTATGGGCACCTCCGCGCACCTTGCAGTAGGTCCTGTTGCCATGGACTCATTATTGGTAGCTGCCGGGTTGGGTACACTTGCTATTTCGGGAATAGACCACTACATCGCCATGGCCATTGTATTGGCGCTTTTTATGGGGACGATTCAATTGGTACTGGGACTCTTAAAAATGGGGTTTTTAGTAAATTTTTTATCCAAACCCGTGATTAGTGGTTTTACTTCAGCTGCTGCATTAATTATTGGATTCAGTCAGTTTAACCACCTTCTTGGTATTGAACTTGAACGAACCAGCAAGTTTCATCTAACGCTTAACACTATTTTCAATAGTTTATCACAAATCAACGGCTATGCATTAGGTATTGGACTTTTGGGAATTCTACTTCTTGTAATCTTTAAAAAAATAAATACGCGTATTCCCAGTGCATTGCTCGTTGTAGTCCTTGGTATTCTGGCTGTTTACTATTTTAAGTTAGACACCTACGGCATTCAGATAGTGGGTGAGATTCCTAGCGGTCTCCCTGCCTTTGAAGTACCCTCAATAAGTCTATCTGCCCTTAGTGAGCTATTCCCTATTGCGCTGACGCTTGCACTTATAGCGTTTATGGAAGCGGTGTCACTTGCCAAAGCAATTCAAACAAAGCATGGTTATGAAGTGAATCCAAACCAAGAGCTTATCGCCTTAGGGGTTGCCAATATCACAGGGTCGTTTTTTAAGTCCTACGCTACTACTGGTAGTTTTTCCCGAACCGCAGTGGTTGACTTGAGCGGAGGAAAAACTGGGCTGACAGGCCTTATTGGAGCGGGTATTGTTGGGTGTACCTTGTTGTTTTTAACCCCACTATTTTATTATCTCCCCAACGCTATCTTGGCGGCTATAATTTTAGTAGCTGTTGTTAATCTTGTTGATGTACGGTACCCAAAAACATTGTTCAAAAATACCAAAGACGAATTTTATCTATTACTGATCACCTTTTTGTTGACCCTTTTTGTTGGGATTATAGAGGGAATCTTATTTGGAACATTGCTCGCGCTTTTATTGTTAGTGTATAGAACATCAAAGCCGCATATGGCTGTGTTGGGTAAAATAAAAGGAACGGCATATTTTAAAAATATAACACGTTTTGAAGACGATATAGAACATGAACCCTCTGTGCTTGTTCTGCGCTTTGATGCACAACTCTACTTTGGAAATAAAGATTTTTTCAAAACAGAAGTAAGCCGCCACCTTACCAATGTTAATCCCCTGCCCAAGACAATTATTTTAAAAGCAGAGCCGATAAATTATATAGATAGTAGTGCACTATTCATGCTCGAAAACGTAATCATAGATTTAAAAAAACAAGGGATAACCGTGCTCTTTTCTGAAGTAATTGGACCTACTCGAGATATCATAAAAAACTCAAAGCTCATTGAGATAATTGGTCGGGATAATTTTTTTGTCAATACCATTGATGCCTACAATTTTGCCCTACATAAAACGCCCAAAACAAAACTTCAAGAAAAAATCTCACTTCAAACAAAACAAAACGAAACATAAGCATGTCGCATCATATTAAAAGAGAACGCTTATTTTTACAACAATAAAACCACCATGCGTGTAGAGCAATTATATACTGGATGTTTGGCTCAAGGAGCCTATTATATTGAAAGTGATGGAGAAGTCGCCGTTATTGACCCCCTGCGCGAAACCAGTCCATACCTTGAACGAGCAACACGTGACAATGCCGCTATCAAATATGTTTTTGAAACGCATTTTCATGCTGACTTTGTCAGCGGCCACCTTACGCTATCCAAAAAAACAGGAGCTCCTATTGTTTTTGGACCTAACGCAAACCCCAACTTTAAAGCAACAATTGCTACAGATGGGCAGGTTTTCCCTCTAGGAAAAGCACAAATTGTTGTGCTCCATACACCAGGACATACCATGGAAAGCACAACGTATTTATTACGTGATGAACAGGGTAAAGACCACGCTATTTTTACAGGAGACACCCTTTTTTTAGGTGATGTTGGTCGTCCAGACTTAGCCCAAAAAGCAGCACACCTTACCCAAGAACAGCTTGCAGCAACCTTATTTGAAAGCCTCAGAGAAAAAATTATGCCTCTAGCAGACGATGTAATTGTATACCCTGCGCATGGCGCTGGTTCAGCTTGTGGCAAAAACATGATGAAAGAGACCATAGATATTTTGGGGAATCAAAAGCAAGTGAACTATGCATTGCGTGAAACCATGACCAAAGAAGAGTTTGTTAAAGAAGTGACAGATGGCTTATTACCCCCTCCTGAGTATTTCCCCCTAAACGTTAAAATGAATAAAGAGGGCTACGCTGACCTTGAAGAAGTGGTCGCGCAAGGGACACAAGCATTATCCCCTGATGCTTTTGAAATTGCTGCCAACGAAACTGGGGCCTTGGTGTTAGACGTTCGGCATCAAAATGATTTTGTCGAAGGGCATATCCCGCGTTCTATTTTTATTGGCCTAGATGGTGGTTTTGCTCCTTGGGTTGGAGCACTTATTGCCGATGTAAAGCAGCCCATATTATTGGTTGTTCCAGATGGGCTAGAAACGGAGGCTGTAACGCGATTGTCTCGTGTTGGTTTCGATAATACCTTGGGGTATCTCAAAGGAGGGTTTGATGCGTGGCGAAATGCTCAAAAAGAATGTGATTCGATTCAATCGGTAGCGGCAACAGATTTAAAAAAAGTCATTGAAAATGACACCGCAATCGTGTTTGATGTACGTAAAGAAACAGAATATAACGCATCGCATATTCCAACAGGAACAAACACTCCGCTTCGGCTTATAAATGAACATTTAGCTTCCTTCCCCACAAAAGGTAATTTCTATATGCATTGTGCAGGTGGATACAGAAGTGTAATTGCAGCTTCTATTTTAAAAAGCCGTGGAATCCATAATCTTATTGATATTTCAGGGGGTTTTAGTGCCATAGAAGCGGCAGGAATCCCTGTCAGTTCGCACGTCTGTCCCTCAACACTCTAGTTTAAAAATCCTTTTTTTGAAATGACCCTTGCTTTTCATTTAAAAAATTACTTTTGCTGTTAATATTTAAGCAACTGTACTTGTTATGAAAAAAACCATCCTACTATGCCTAGTTTTAACTGTATATAACATCCACGGACAACTTAGCGGAACGATTACAGACGATCAAAATACACCTCTAGAATATGCCACTGTGGCTGTTTATAACCAAGAAACTAACGCATTGGTTTCTGGCATGGTGACCGACGGGAAGGGTGCTTTTTTATTTAAAAACATACCGCAAGGAATCTATTTCTTAGAAAGTTCGTTTTTGGGCTACCGCACTCAAAAAACAGCGGACATCAACCTCAATAATTCAACTTCTAAAATTGATTTAGGCATCATTCCTTTGCGTTTAGGTAACAATTTGAACGAGGTTACGGTACTGGGAGAAGCAGCAACCATGATCTCAAAGATAGACCGTCAAGTATATGCAGCAAACGCATTTAAAAGTGCTGAAGGTGGAACAGCTATGGATATTATACGGCAACTCCCGGCAATAAGTATAAACGGACAAGGAACAATTCGTATTCGCGGAAGTGCTGGTTTTGTTGTTTTACTTAATGGGAAGCCACTTCAAGGTGATGCAACTGCACTTATTGAACAACTTCCTGCAAATGCTATTGAAAGTATTGAAGTTATTACTGCGCCTTCAGCAAAATACGATCCTGAAGGAAAAGGAGGCGTTTTGAATATTTTAACAACCCGTGGTAAACTTGAAGGTGCCTTTGGGCAGGTGAATTTAAAAGGAGGACTTCCATCCATTGAAACCTATGGAAACGAGATATCACACCAACGCTATGGCGCTGATGCAACCTATAATATCACCAATGAGGCTTGGAATGTTTCGTTTGGCGCTAACTACCAACGCAACGATAAAGGAGGTAGGCGCGAAGGAGATGTGTATACCATTATTGACAATACATTAACCCGCTTCCCGTCTACAGGAGAACGTAGTTTTGATGAAACCAATTACAATGGAAGGTTTAACATAGAATTCTTTCCAAACAAATTCAATGCGCTAAGCGTTGGCGTTTTTGCAGGAAAGCGTTCAAAAAAGCGATTGGCAGATATCGTTTATTACGATAATCATTCCATCAGCCCTGTTGGAGGCGCATCAAGGACGTCTTCATTCTCTTATTTTAATCATAATTTAAGAGAACGGAAAAGTGATTTTGCTCTTGGTAGTATAGATTATAGCCATACGTTTTCAAATGCATCGAAACTTAGCCTTTCTTTTTTATATGAGTATACGCTTTTGGGTGGGCCAACAGAAAATCAAAACGTAGGTCATCCTGACAACACCATTTTATATCAAGATGAATACAACACCAACGATAATCCTTTATACGGCACTCGAGCAAAGCTTGACTATTCATTTTCCCCTTTTAAAAATATTAAAATGGAACTGGGATATCAATACCGCAACTTAGATCATAGCGGAGACTTTATTTACCAAAGACGTACCGATTACAACGATGTCTTTTCCTTAGTGCCCGAATTCTCTAGCGAAGTAAATCTGAAAAGAGAAATACATGCCTTTTACACGCAACTTTCAGGGTCAAAAGGAGGGCTACAGTACAGCGCAGGAGTACGTGTCGAATCGATGGACAGAAATTTACTGCTAAAAGACAAAGCCAATACCATAAACGAAGTATTCGCTTATGACTTTACAAAATTATATCCTTCTGCTGCGATTAGTTATACGGTTGATGATAAAACAACACTTAAGCTTGCCTACAGTAAGCGTGTAGCGCGAACGACAACCTTTAAAATGAATCCTTTTCCAGAACGCGAACACTCCGAAACATTAGAACAAGGGGATCCAAACCTAAAGCCCGAGTTTATAGATTTGGTTGAGTTAGGTATTGAAAAAAAGATAAAGCCTGGAAATCGTGTTTTTGCTACAGCATACTTTAGAAACACAAAAAATGCAGTTAACAGAGTTAATACGGTTTATAACGATACTATTCTGAACCGGATTTATTCAAACATTGGAACTGCTAAAACTGTTGGAATTGAGCTTGGAGCAGCATTAAAACCCTCTAACAAATGGAATAGTTTTGTTGGTGCCAACCTATACCGCTATTCTATAGATGGAGAATTTGATAATCGTTTGGTTGATACAAACGCTACCCAATACACCGTAAACGTAAATACCAGTTACTCTTTTTGGGAAAATGCATTGGTTCAGCTTTCGTTCAATTATATGTCTGATCGGATTACAGCACAAGGAGAAGACTCAAGGTATTATAGTCCTAACTTAACGCTTCAAAAAACGTTTTTGAACAATCGGCTTAAAGCTACCATGCAATGGCTTAACATTGATATGGGGATGTTAAACACCAATGAACAACGAATCTCAACATGGAGAGAAGATTCGTTTTACACCACTACCAATTATATCTATGAAGTAGACATGATAGTTCTCAACCTTTCTTACACCTTTAAAAATGGAAAAAATAAGTCCAAATTTATTGACAGTGAGTTCGGTAAAAGAGAATTCTAATCTTATTCTATAACAATTCTATAAAAGGATTGTTTCTCCCTTTGATAAACCTTTATTAAATACAATCCGCTAGTCAATCCATCAACACGGATTTGCTCAAGGCCTTTGTTAAGCTCCATTAACTTCTTCCCCGTTATGCTGTAAAGCTCCATTTTATCGACCTTGGCTTGAAGCGCATTGGAGTATAACATATTTTTTGCTGGGTTTGGATAGAAGCTAACTGCAGGTGTATTATCTATTAGGTTTGTGCTTAGAGTACATTGCTCCCCAACGGTATAGCTAAAATATTTAGTTGCTGCCAACCCGCCTGCAAAGGCAAACTTACATGCGTAACTAATGGTTTGCCCTGCTGTAAGGCCATTTACCGTTGTGGAGAATTTATTTCCAGAAACATTTGACATTGTGGTTTCAACAAAAGGAACTTGTTTCCATAAATAAGCATTCACTCCTGTTTTATCTGTATCTAAAAGTTCAAACGTTATGGTTACACTTGATCCAACCGTTTCAAAACTATACGAATACCCAGTGCTAAACGAACCCTGCTGCGCATCGGAGGCTGTGCCAAAACACTCGGTATTCGTGTTTGCTGTTGTTGTGGCAGACAATGAAATTGGATTGTTCGCTGCTGTATTTCCGCTTATATCGGCTGCTGAAACACTAAAGCTATACGTAGTTTCAGCACTTAAGCCATTAATAACCAATGCAGTTTGCTGTCCAGGAGTCCCAGTTTTTGTTACTTCCTCTTGACCATAAACCACGGTGTAAACAACCGATGTAGAATCTTCGTCTGCTTGTAACAGTAGCTCTACCGATCGCGCACTCACTGTTCCAACGCTGGCAGTAAAGTTGGTTGGCCCATCGTTGTCTTGCTCGCTTGAATTACAATTGTTCCCAACTACATAACTCATGTATTTAGTAGCAGAAAGACCTCCAGAATAAGCAAATTTTACCGCATAGCTAATGGTTTCGCCTGCCGTCAATCCGCCAACCGTTGCTGAGAATGTGTTTCCTTCAACATGATTCATCTGAGATTCTTGAAAAGGCGACTGCTTCCATAAATAGGCTTGAGGTCCCTGCTTATCAGTATCAAGTAGGGTAATGCTTATCGTTACGCTACTGCCTACCGTTTCAAACGTAGTGCGATAACCAACAGAGAACGATCCTTGGCTCGCCTGATTGTCTGTGATTGTACACGAGGTCACTTCGCTTACATCTACTTGAACAGCAGGTGAAACTTTTGTTGCACCACCATTGTCAGTCGCTTTTGCCGTTAGGGAATACGATCCTGCAGAAAGGTCTGTCCAAACATAACTAAATGGACTTGTTGTGTCTTCCCCTATTTTGGTATTGCCTTGATAAAATTCAACTTTTGTGATTGTTCCATCCAAATCAGATGCCGCGGCTGTTATTGTAATGCTCTCATCTGTGGTAAACGAACTGCCATCGTTTGGAGCCGTTATAAATATAGACGGTGTAGCATTTCCAGACTGAGATACAATAATCAGCACTTCATCCTTTGAACTATGGTCGTTGGTGCTCAACGTAAGCACACACTTGTATACTCCCTCAACTAAATTAGAAACCGTAGGAGAAATTACTGAAGTGCTACTAAAGTTTAATGCTGTTGGACCATATACTTGAGTCCAATTGTATGCTGTTGTTTGTACCTGAGGTGTATAACTTCCAGAACCGTCTAAAGTTACATTGCTACTAGCTAATGTTGTTGAGATATTAGTTCCTGCGTCAGCAATTGGCGGGTCATAGGCCAATGGAGATGCATAACTAAAGGTCATCTTTCCAATGTTGTATTCTCCGTTAACAACCACCAAGCGTAACACCTGTACTCCCTTTTGAAGGGGAACATTCGATACGGTCTTTGTAGCCCAGTTACTCCAGTCTTGAGTTCCAGCAAAAGAAATTTGATTCGTAATTGGCTCGCCATCAATCTCAAAATAGATGGGGCCTCCCCCGCTTGAATTTCCTGAAGCATAGCGGATTTGAAGGGTGTAGTTTCCAGATGTTTGTACATCTACAGTGTATTCTAACCATTCGCCTGCGTTATTCCAGCCTACGGTTGTCCCCTCGTTGGTTACTACTGCAGCATCTACATATTCATCTGAACGTACATCACCTGCGTTGGATTGCGAGTTGTCTACATAGGCAATATTTTGACCAAGTCCGCCTTCAAATTTATCATAAAGCCCCGCTTCAATAACGCCTGGAATAACATTGATTTCTGCATAAGGGATTTGTTCTCCTACTTGCACTGTTACGCTGTTGGAGTTATTAAATCCTTGTTCAACAAAAACTTTGGCATACATCCCATGAACGCCTAAAGCTAGGTCGGTAACTTGTGTTTCATAAGGAGCCGTTGTATCTGTTGCAATTAGGGTGCTGCCATCAAAAAATTCGACTTTAGTCACTCCATTACCAGTAACAGCTAACGCTAAGTTTACACTACCGCCTGCATAGGCTTGATTAAAGTCTACTGAAAGTTCGCCATCAACTTCAACATCTCTACTAGTAACCATCTCGCCAGCAGGCACATCAAGGTTAAAACCATCAGAAAAGTTTACTGTTATTGGTGTATTTGAATAGTTGTGAGCTACGTATGTCGTATAATTCGTATTGTCTGTAAATGCGGCTGCAATTGGGTAATTTGCTGTGATAGAAGCATCAACAGGGCCAAGAGCATTCATCGCGTGAAGCCAGTGATAGGTTTGTGGGTCTGAAATTCCAAACTTTAAGATTCTATCTGGGTAGCTGTCGTATAAATCAATTGCTGCTTGCGCATCGGTTAGTGATAAAAATTTCCAATAGGTGTCATGCCACAAGTTGGCATTCTCCTGATTGCTTAAAATTCCCGTATTCGATGCCATTTCTATCCACAAGTTTTCGGCGTAAGCTTTGTTGTGCCCCAAATAAAGAGATCCTGCATGGATAGGGTAAAGCTCTATCCCATATGAAGCAGCAATATCGGAAGTCCAGAATGTTCCGTTATCATACGAATTCCCCCAAACGCGTGATACCACACTATACTGTTGTGATGGTTGAAAATTACGGTCATACATATCAAACCAATACTCTTCAACAGCTGATTGCTCAGTAGTATATATATAGATTCCTAAATCACGAATGGTATCATTTTCTGTAATTGTTCCCCAATGAATGAGGGAAGAAGCGAACTGCATACTCTCCGAAGTTGACTCTTGGTCATTCCCGTTGGGGAATGTGGCAAAGCCATTGGCCCAGCTATGACCGGCATAGGGGCTAAAGTTTCGTAAAAAAGGAAACATTGCATCGTTTCTATCTGTAGAGGCAGCATCTCGAATAAGAAGGTCTATCATGGGCCCCCATTGGTCGGCCCAACCGGGCTCAACTTGTTCTAAAAAGGCAGCTGCGTGCACAAAATACCCCCAATGAAAGTGGTGGTCATTAAGATTTGAATCCTGTCCATGGCCTGCAGGGTATCCAATTAATGCATCCCAAGTCGTATTATAATAAAATAAAAAGGCTACTTCGCCTTGCTGATACGACAACCAGTCCTCCACACGCTCTTTAACGGTTGCAATCATTTTATCCCGTGCTTCTATATCGCCTGTTTGATCGGCAATGCGTGCGGTTTGAACCAATCGATTCAATACCTGTCCGTCATTGTAAGAATCTGTCCATGTAGAAAGGCCTTCATTTTCTATAGCCCCTATTTTAGAATCTAGTTTAGTTGGGTCAAAGCCTGTACTGTAGTTTGTTACATTAGGAAGCGTTGGCAAAATGCCTTTAAATAAATGTGAGACTTTAAAACTATTTCCATCTAACATTTTTAATTCCCCTCGTACAGAACCATATGAGGTTTCTGCTGGGGTTGCAGAAGTAGGATCCAAATTGCTCCATTGGTGAGGTAATAACCCCATCAATACATTGGTGTTCGTTCCTTCTTTTATTGCTGTTGTTACATTAAATTCAGTAACTACCTTAGACGTAGTTTGATTGTAGTTCCAAGTGGTGGTTGTATTGGTTGGAAAAACATAGGCGTATTTTTTTAACTCCGTCGCTTTTCCTTGAACATTGGCCGTGTTTTGGGGTAGCATAACCGCCGACCAATAATTTTTTCCGTTTAATGTAGAGGTGTATGTATTCCCCGAGTTGGTCCAAGTACTTCCTGCCGGTGCGTAAACAATAAAATCTGCGTCATGACTGGCATTCTCTACAATAAGCATTTCGTTAGAAATGCTAGCAGTTCCATTATTAACTTTTATAGAAACTGAGGTTCCTGCATTTTTTTCAAAATACACAAAAGGCATTCCAATTCCTGAAGTCGCTTTCATGTCTCTAGTGCCATCGTTCCAGTTCATAGTCATTGTCCAGTCTGAATAATCAGAAACAGTAACTCGCGAAGCATTTAATCCCGTTAGGCCGATTTCGATAGGTGCATTATCTCCAATAACACCCCATGGAATATAGGTCATGATAAGCCCGTTGTTTAGTGTGCTAAGGGTAAGGGGGTAATTAAATAAGTTTGACGCATGGTTTTCTTTAACAAGGCTTGACCACCAGTCGTTTGTTGGTACTGGTTTTCCAACGGCATTTCCTGAAAGCTGTGGCGAACCAGATGGAAAATTATTTCTTCCTGCTTCATCAGCCCCTGGGTGATTCGCTGAATAACTCCCCGATCCGACCGATACTTGTGCGTAAATTGGAGTTACACATATCACCAACCCTAAAACAAAAAACAACTGTTTTGCTATATTTAATAAGGAGTTTGTATTTAATACCATCTATATTTATTTGATATGTAAATATATTATTCAAATATAAATAATGTATTAAAACTACCTTTACAACGCATCTACACGGAGTAAAAAACAAGGTGTTCTAAGGCATCCTTTTTAACTACTTTCGTTGTTTATACAAAAACGCGTTATGAAGTATAATACTTATGTTAAAAGACATACGCCCATATCTGAAATTGGGTTTGGCGCTTGGCAGTTAGGCATCAATTCGGGATGGAAAAATTTGGAAGAACGCGAGGCTATCTATTTGGTAGAAAAGGCTTTTGACTTAGGGGTAAACTTTTACGATACTGCCCCAGTTTATGGAAACGGAACGGGTGAGCTTCGTTTGGGAAAGGCATTAAAAAAAGTAAATCGAAATGCGGTTGTAATAAACTCGAAGTTTGGCAGGTTGGTTGATGGAACGGTAGATTTTAATGCCAAGCACATTAAATCAACTATTGAAGGTAGCCTAAAACGGATGGGGCTCGATTATCTTGATTCGGTCATTATTCATAGTCCGCCTATTTCGTATTTAGATGGAACTAAAAATGATCATTACAATATCTTGGAACGTTTAAAAGAAGAAGGGAAGATTCTGGCTTATGGTGCGTCTATCGAATCATGCGCAGAAATTGATTTGTTATTGACAACAACCCAATCCACTATCCTGCATGCATTTTTTAATATTTTTCACCAAAACATCCTCCAAGCTTCCAGTATTATTCGAGAAAAAGAGGCCGTTGTAGTAGCCAAAATACCGCTAGACTCGGGATGGCTAACGGGAAAATACACCAAAAAAAGCGTGTTTACGGGGGTTCGAAATCGATGGTCTAAAGAGGAAATTGGCGTGCGTGCGGAATTGGTAAACAAACTTGAAACTATAGTTGGTCCCGATCAAAACCTTGCGCAAGTAGCCTTAGCTTTTTGTTTGTCTCACGACCTTATTTCGTGTGTAATTCCAGGAAGTATTTCTAAAGAACAACTTTTATGTAATGTATCTAGTGCAGAAAAAAAGCTTTCAGAAACACTCGTAAAACAACTTCACAACTTTTATGAGACCGAAGTGGCGCCACTTCAATTGCCTTGGTGAAAAAATAACAAGATTTAGGAACGAAAGCCCGTATATTTAACCATGCATTTATTAAAATTTTTAGAGCATCGCCGCTCTGTTCGGATTTTCAGCAACACAGAATCTATTGATCCTGATGAAATAAAAGATTGCTTAAAGCAAGCTACTCTTGCCCCTACAAGCTCAAACATGCAATTGTGGCAATTTATTCACCTAACAGATGGTTTATGGCGCGAAAAGCTAACAAAGGCTTGTTTAAATCAAACAGCTGCTTCAACTGCACAACAATGGGTAGTTTTTGTTACACGCCAGGATTTGTTTCGTTCTAGAGCACGGTTTATCCTCGACTTTGAAAAAGATAATATCGCGCGAAATAGCCCTAAGGAAAAACAAAAAAAACGCATTGCTGTAAGAGAGGTCTATTACGGAAAATTAATGCCTTTCTTGTATGGTCGTTTTTTTCGATTACTGGGCATTATCCGCAAGCTGACGGTAAATGTTATGGGAATTTTTCGTCCTGTAGTACGAGAAGTTTCTGAGTCACAAATGCGTACGGTTGTACACAAGTCTTGTGCGCTTGCTGCACAAACCTTTATGCTTGCCATGGCAGAAAAGGGATACGACACCTGTCCCATGGAAGGTTTCGACAGTAAAATGGTAAAGAAATTACTACGCCTACCTAGAGGTGCCGATATAAATATGATTATTTCATGCGGCATTCGCGAAGGGAATAGTGGAATATGGGGAGACCGATGCCGAGTGCCTTTTGAAACAGTTTATGATAGAAGGTAAATTCTACAAGGAGTGCGAATTCCTATGCTTTGGTGCTTATTTTAGTTTTTTAATGCTTTATCTGCCTTCAATTCAACGTAGGTTAGTTGGAATGTCGCATCAACAACCTCCCCTTGAATAATTACATCGCGAATGGCATTACAAAATCCTTCTTCGGCATGTGCGTCTCCATAATCATCAATTCCAGCACCTTTTACATAATACGTTGAATCATTGACTTGAACGGCTAGCGCGCACTCTTTTCCTTGCATATCAAACATGCATATTCCACATGATGCCTGAGCTTCAATAACAGTACGGTCTGGATTAAAGATTCGTTGGTTTTCTGTATTTTCTTGTGCCAAAGAAAAAAGAGGAATACATAATAGCGTGAGTATTAGCTTTTTCATGATCTAAATATATAAAAAACTATCCCTATTTACGTGGTGTAAAACTCCCTGAACTTAAAGAAAAAGATGTGCCTACTGGCTTAGTTATTACTAGTGTTATGTTTTAAAATACTCGATATTAAAGTAATTTCATTAGCAGGAACTCCAGCTCTTTCAGCATGCTCTTTTACAGTGCCTTCAGAATCAGCATTGTAGACGCAGAAAACATTATTTCCAGCTATATAACTATGTTCTTGTTCAATTTTCTTTCCCTCACTTCTCATTGCAATTAAAACTGATTCAGAACCTTGTCCTATTTCGTCTAATTTTTCGCTAGGTATTTGTGAAGCTCCCTCAATTTCTCTTTTGATTAAGTATTTATTCATTTTTTTTATTTAATCGTTAAATTTAAAAAAAAGTTAAGAGAATTAGAAGTAGCAGCACTAAAAGAAAAAACCCACCTGTTAAGGTGGGCTTTAGTTAGAATGTGTGCTGTAGCGGTTACTACCTGCTCCCCCTATTATTCAAAGTTGCAGCTTCCATGATTATATTCTAAACTTTTTTTGATAATTAGGGTCTAAGTAGTTAAACAACTAAAATGAAACCTGTTTTAAGATTATCCATCATAATCCTCTTGTTTTCGTGTAACAAAAATGAAGCCCCTCAAGAACAGGTTAAAAATGATTGCACAGGAGAATATACCACAGCAGGTATACTGGTTGAAATCGATGAAGAAATACAAGATACTCTTGTGTCGGCTTTTTTTGGACTTGATAATGCACTCCCAAGTCTACTATTGTGTAATCAACAAGGAGGCCTGATAGATGGTATGCCTGTTAATTTTAAATTCCCATTAGATGCATCCAGTTTATCGGAAACTGATTTTGAAGTTTTAGATAGCCTTGGAAATATACATACCCCTATGTGTGTTTCTTTGGCTCCAGCTAATGAAAACGGAGAAAATCGAACTGTGCTTCTGCTAGGTGAATTTGGTACCGCTGTTACCAATCCACCTGTTGAAGTTAGAGTTGTAGGGGATTTATTTACAACTGATACTTTTTCTGGAGAGTCAGTTTGTTCAGCAATCATAAACCTAAACGGAATCACTACCACGAATGTTATTCCGCTTGCTGATGGACCAAGTTTATTCTTTGCCCAAAGAATTGATGGCAATCTGAATGAATGTAATTCAGGAACACAAACGATTCAAGTTGCTTGGAATGGTGGCGTTACACCGTATATAAGTGGTGATACCGAATCTGACTTGTTTCAGTACTATGTTGGATATTCTGACTGTTCTGGAGTTCTAATACCGCATGTACCTATTTCGATAGCAGATATAGATGACAACGACAACTTTCACCAACTTTGTTTTTCTACAAGTGATGAAATTCTTAAAATTTCAATGATGGCTAACACGGTCGAAGACCCAAACCACGACCCAAATTTATACAGCGAAATTGATGTTAGTTACTGTACTGATTAGCAATTAATAAAGACTTCAATCTCGAAAGGTGCAACCGCATTAAAGCCGTGTAGAAAAAGAAAAAGCCATCGATTTTCGATGGCTTTTCTAAAATGGCTCCCCCTATTATTCAAAGTTGTAACACAATTTCTTCTTTTGACGATCCACTCGCCTTGGACGATATCCAATTCTCCTTCCTCAAAAACACTTAAGTAACGAATGCAAACTTCCTTTAATTGTGAAGGAAGTGGATTGATGATTCCTTGGTTACTAATTTGTGGTTAACGGTTTTGTATACGAAGCGTAGCGGGGAAAGAGCTATGGTTTTATATACATTGTTATGCACTTTTATTCTTTATCTCAATCCATTTATGTCATATCGTGACACAAAATTCCAAACCAATTCAGATGTGTTTTGACCTTGAAAAGTTGCGCTAAACCAAACATGGTCTCCTCCAATATATTTGTAATGCTCAACAGAAACTAAGCTATCTCCTAAATCATAAACATAATGTTCAATATTGCTGTCACTTGTTACGGTTGGGGTTAAAACTGTATTATTGAAATTAATCCAATAGTCTAACGTGCTTTGTACCGAGCTCCAATCACTACTCCCATTATATGGAAGAACACCATCAGAGGTTCCATGAAGATGTACTACCGGCATAGGATGACTGGTAGATCCTGTACAATCTAACATTGCTCCAGAAACGGATGCCACTGCAGCAATTAAATCACTTTTATAATTCGCAAGGCCATATGCCATCATACCACCGTTAGAGTATCCTGCAGCATAAATTCTCTCCATATCTACATTATACTGAGATGAAATCTCAGTTATCATGGATTCAACAAAACCAAAATCATCAGCATCACTTTTATTGTCTCCACCAATTGGACAAGCATTCCAGTGAGAAAAGCCATTTAAATTACTACCTTGAGGATAGATTAAAATAAATGTGTCTGATTCTGCCAATGAGCGCATATCAGCGTCATTTATAAATTCACTTACACTGCCCCCAAAACCATGGAAATTCAACACAATGGGAACAGATTTAGTTGAGTCGTATGAATCAGGAATATGAATTAGGTATTCTCGGGTCTCCCCCTCAACTTCAATCCTTCTTAAGAAGGTTCCTGCGGCTTGATCAACATTTTCTTCCTGATTTATTTTGGAACATCCATTTAGTAGGATTAAGCCTAATGATGTTGAAATCAGAAAAATCAAACGCATGATAACAATATAGTGCATTTTTAAAAATAAAAAAACCTTTACACTATAAAAGTATAACGGTTATATCATTATAAGTTGCTCCCCCTCAAGGACTCGAACCTTGGACCCTCTGATTAACAGTCAGTATCCCAACTTCGCTAAACACTTGACAATAAGACACTTAAAGATGTTTAAAATAAATGTCTGTCAAAAGTGTGTCAAAAATGAGTGTTAAGTACCCTAAAATTAAGTCTGATAAAAAGCAGCGTGTCTATGTCGTATTTTACCAAAATGGACAGCGTTACAGGCTGTTTAATGGCAGTAAAATCAACTCTAACATCTATCCAAACTCCTATCCGATTGGCAAACGCTACGAGATAGCAAGTTTGTTAGCTGCGGAGGTGTTTAAGTTCCTGTCAAGTGGTTTAGAAATCGGAGAACCCACCAAAGTATATAACAAGTCAGATGTAGAATATTTACGTATGTCATTAGATACTAAACAGTGTGGAAATTACTCTGATAAATATAAAGAGATGTTAAGGTTTGTTTTTAATGGGTTCGTATCTCACCTGCACAACGAAAACATCACTTCTAACGATGTTAAATCGTATCTCAATCAATATGTTTCAGGTGTATCCTATAACACCCTTAAAAGGCATTTAAATGTGCTTATAAATGAAGCTCGTGCCATAGGAATGAGCGGTAATCCAATGGAGGGTTTGAAAGCCAAGAAAACAAAAGCAAAACTTCATAAACCATACAAGGACATTGGTGCTATACTTGATGAAGTAAAGTCATATAATCACAACCTCTTTTTATGCTGTCTTTTGACGTATGGATGTCTTTTAAGACCGCATAGAGAGGTAAGGGGTTTAAGGTGGAATGATTTTAGTAATGATTTAAGCTACATTCACTTATCAGGAAGTCGGAACAAGTCAGGAAAGAATAGAATAGTACCTGTGCCTATTTATATTCGAAACGAACTCCAAAAAGGACACGACCTCCACAACATTTTTACAGGGATAGAAAAGCCTTTAAACAAGAGCTATTTTAACACCCTTTGGGGGCGATTTAAGAGAGTTTCTAAATTTATCGAACAGGACCAAACACTCTACTCATTTAGACATACAGGAGCGATAGAAATCTTTAAACGTACAGGCTCAATACACAAGCTGCAAAGAGCAATGGGGCATTCAAGTTTAAACGTGTCTCTAACCTATTTAAGAGGATTAGAAGTAGCAGAACTAAAAGAAGAAGATATGCCTATGGTTTAATTCCTTAAATTAGTACCATTAAAAACAATACGATGAAGAAACTATTACTCTTATTATTAATTGCCCCAATGATTGTAAACTCTCAAGAAACGGATATTTATGATATAAACATAAATGGTTTGAACTTTATTGGGGATGAATGGATAAAGACGTTTGAACATTATTCTGAAGATCAACACATAACAATTCCTGATAACGAATATTGGTACTTTTTTTTAGATAATTCATATTTGGTACTTCAATTAAGTGGTTTAGAAGAATATGGGTTTGAGTTTGCTACTTCAACGGATACTAATTTAGTTAACTCTAATGAATTTAATCATTTCAACCCTTATGTTAATTTACTTGGTGGGGGCAACAAGTTTTATTTTGAAGATGGTGATCAAGGAATAATTACAACTGAAAGCTGTGATGATTGTATTGTTCGTGTCTTTAAATACGAAACAACTAAATTTCAGAATTCATTAGCATATAATGAAAGCCCATCTGATATCAATTTATTCAGACCAACATTATACCCCAACCCCACATCATCTTTATTAGCACTAAACAGCGATAAAGTGTACGACATAGAGGTATACGATATGGCAGGGAATAAAGTAATGGCACTTACAGGAAACACGATTGATATGTCGCATCTTTCGTCTGCTACTTACATAGTTAAAGCACTTGATAAAGTAGAGAATGAAGAAGTGAGTTATAAGGTTGTAAAGAATTAGGATTTACTATTAAATAGTGGAGGTGCTTCCTCTACCATTTTATCCTGCTCTTCTTCTGTCATAGCGTTGTAGGCTTGGTATTCTTTGGTGTCTCCAAACACAATTACCGCAGGTGGCTTTATCTCTTGCTCCTGCTCGTTGACCATCTCTCCGTTGATACTTAATTCCTTTGGTAATAAATAAGGTAGGACTGCTTTAAGCATATTTATACGTTGATTACTCGTTAGCGTATCTATATCAATACTATCTATCAATCCGTTTGCTAACTGCTTTATTCTCTCTCTCATTTCTTTATCTAACGCTTTACCACGTTTAGACATCTTACCATATTGGTTACCTACTTGAAACATACTACTGTTAATTTATGTTATTTAACTTTACCTATATATAACGATTAACTACATATCATTTATAAATAAGTAACCATATATATCATATGTGTTCCCAAAAGAAAAAATATATTTAAAAAGTTATTGACAAATGGAACTATACTCGCTTAATGGGTTAAAAGAAATACTCAATGTGTCAGTACATAAAGCAGAGTTATATGATAAATGTAATTGGTTTATTACCTGTCTTTTAAAGAGAACAACATTAAATGATAAACAGAAGGACAAGCCTGATAATTACTTTGCTAATATATCGAGTGAAGAGTTAAAAAAATTCCTTGGAACACGTGATTACAGACCTATAATAGAAACGCTAATAAGCAATGGAATAATTACAAGGAATGACAAATACTCAAAAGGTAAGTTTTCAAAGTCTTTTGCATTTACAGAAAAAGCAATAAAGATGGACAAGGTGCAGGTAGAGGTTCAAAGTAAATCATTTGCCAAAAGGTTATCAGATATTAACGACAAAGAATACCAAGAAACGATAAGAAACCCTTTGTTTAAACGCATTTTAGAGAACACTGTAAAGCTTATTATAGTTGAGGAGGAGGACTACTACAAAAGCGAATTATCAAGCCTTACAGAAGAGGAAATGAATAATGAAATAGACCCTGATGAAAAGCTCAAAGAAAGATGGCACCAATACAATCGATACACTTCCTTTTATGATGAGTTTACAGCACTTAATAAAGTTGAAGAAATAAGGCAGTTGATTGATAGTAAAGTCTATCAAAAACCAATAGTGGCTAAATCAGGAAGGATATATCATACAGTGTCATCTATTCCAAGACTTATAAGGAGGTCTATGAGAGCTTTTGGTGGGCAATATCTATGGGAGGTGGATATGAGTGCAGCTCAACCCACACTAATAATGTTGGAGTGGCTTAAAGTAGCCAATGAAAGTGAGGAAGCATCACTAATAAGAAGTCTAATACTTAATGGAAAAATATACAGCCATATCCAACAAAATACTACCTACTTCAAATCAATGAAATATGGAAAATTAAAGAAAGAAGTGCTACAAGGCTTGTATGAAGAGTTTATAAGCTCAAATCGTAATAAAGCACTTAAAACACTCTTCCCAAACTTTATAAATTGGATTAATAAAACAAAAAAAGGCAATTATAAAACAGTAAGTCATATAGGTCAAAAGCTTGAAGCAGATATATTCGTTGAAGTCTATAAAAAACTTCCAAAAGAGATATTTTCTCTTATTATACACGATAGTATTTTGTGTATGGAGCAAGATACAAATGCAATAAAAGAGCTTCTTATAAAAAGAACGAAAGAGGTATTCCCAATACTAATCAGTGAAAATTTAGACAAGTTATTCAAGGTCAGTATAGTGTCTATAAAAGATGAAGACCTATTACAAGTAAAGAACGAAAGGTTAATGAGAGAGTTTATAGAAAGGGAAAAACTTGAATAATCAATCTATTTCAAAGCTATAAGCACAATGTCTGTCAAATGTCTGTCAGTTTTGATTACTTTTGAGTAGTTCTTTGAGTGATTTTAGTGTCAAGTGCCTGTAAAGAAAAAACCCACCTTTTATGGTGGGCTTTAAGAATGTGTAGTGTAGCGGTTACGCTTGCTCCTCCTCTTGGGCTCGAACCAAGGACCCTCTGATTAACAGTCAGATGCTTCATCGCTAAGGAGGAATGTGCTATACACTGATTAATAGACACTTAGCTTAAGCCTAAAAATAGATGTTTAAGTTAATTGCCATATAGTTGCCAAATTCTAGTCTCTCCTATCCGAAAGTCTGTCGCCGATACGACGGTATGTATTACGTCGACTTTAAGCTTAATAGTTTACGTCACCGTATGTTTAGTGGTGCTAAGATAAATT
>JAQWGN010000012.1 GCA_029238215.1 Flavobacteriaceae bacterium | reverse complement strand
ACTTCAAGTTTGCGAGCAATCATTTGAGGAAAGTTTACCTCAATAGGACCAGCAATATCAATCCCATGGGTTTTAAAATCTTTGGTAGCAGTTTCATAATGATGTGAAGAGTCCAGCAACGATTTAGACGGGATACAACCCACATTCAGACAAGTTCCTCCAAGGGTTGACTCCTTTTCAATGAGTACGGTTTTCATACAGAGTTGTGCACAACGGATGGCAGCAACATAGCCTCCAGGACCAGAGCCAATAATGGCTACATCAAATTGGTTCATTTAATTGATTTTAATACTACAAATGTACAATGTAGACCCGTATCTTGTATACCCAAAATCTTATTCCGCACAAAATCGTAATATTACATGTAATATGAAACAAAATTTGACCCTACCGCTACGAGTAGCATTTATTCCAATAGTTATTTTAGTGCTATTGTTATCACTAAATGTTACTATATACGGAGATGATGCATTAAGCGGCTCTAATCAGTTTGTATTATTAATAGGCGGCGCAGTTGCGGCAGTTATTGGATTTGTTAAGGGTGTGAGTTATCAGGAAATGATCCATCATATTGCAGAAAACTTAAAATCGGTAACTGGAGCAATTTTAATTTTGTTGTTTGTTGGAGCGCTTGCCGGTACTTGGCTGATAAGTGGAATAATTCCTGCCATGATATATTATGGGCTTCAACTCTTAAACCCTACATTTTTCTTGGTTGCCTGTATTGTAATATGTGCTTTAATATCTATCGCCACTGGTAGTAGCTGGACAACTTCCGCTACAGTTGGAATTGCACTAATTGGTATTGGAAAAGCAATGGGGATGCCCGTAGGAATGATTGCAGGAGCGGTTATTTCAGGAGCGTATTTTGGAGATAAAATGTCACCCCTTAGCGATACTACAAATCTTGCTCCAGCCATGGCTGGAGGAGAATTATTTTCACACATTAGGTATATGGCACTTACTACAGTGCCTACTATAGTCATTACATTACTTGTCTTTCTTGTAATAGGCCTTACACAAGATACCGCAACAATAACCCAAACAGAACCCATGCTAGCAGCTATCAAAGCTCGATTTCATATTAGCCCATTACTGTTTGCTGTTCCCGTATTGGTTGTTATTTTAATTACAAAGAAAACACCTCCTTTGGTTGCCTTATTTGTAGGAACCTTACTGGGTGCTTTGTTTGCGCTTATTTTTCAACAACCGCTATTGGCTCTTCTTTCGGGGAGTGATCAACTTTCGTGGTCATCAGGTTATCGTGTTATTATGGATGCGATTACAGTTTCATCTTCTATTGAAACAACAGATCCCTTATTAAATGATTTATTCCAATCTGGTGGCATGTCTGGAATGTTAGGTACAATTTGGCTTATTGTTTGTGCTATGGTTTTTGGTGGTATTATGGATGCTATTGGTGCATTGAAATCAATTAGTAACGCACTATTATCTTGGGCTACAAGCACCTTTCAATTGTTTGCCAGCACAGTTGCATCATGTTTGGCAATAAACATAACCGCATCCGATCAATATTTATCGCTTGTGATTCCAGGAAAGATGTTTGCTAAGGCCTATGAGGATCGAAATCTTGCCCCCGAAAACCTAAGCCGTACCCTGGAAGATTCTGGCACTGTAACATCCGTATTAATTCCTTGGAATACTTGCGGTGCTTATCAGTCTGGCGTATTGGGTGTTTCAGTTGCTGACTACTTTATCTACGCCATTTTTAATTGGCTAAGTCCATTTACTACATTACTTTATGCAGCAATAGGCTATAAAATCAAGCAGTTAAAATCCTAACATCAAGAAATACTATTTATCAATAGATAATAAAAATAAAACAGTGAGAACACCTCTGTTTATTTTTGTACTTTTAATTAAATAAAATCAATAGTTATGAGCGAGAGTAAATGCCCTTTTCACGGAGCCACAACCCAGCCCAATCTTGGTACACAAAATAAGGACTGGTGGCCAAATCATTTAAATTTAGATATTCTTCGTCAACACGACACTAAGAGTAATCCTATTCAAGAAATCAATTACCGCGAGCAAGTTAAAAATCTTGATGTTGCGGAATTAAAAGAAGACATCAAAGCAGTAATGCGTGATAGTAAAGATTGGTGGCCCGCAGATTATGGACATTATGGTCCATTTTTTATTCGCATGACATGGCATGCTGCTGGAACATACCGAACCGGTGACGGTCGTGGTGGAGCTGCAACAGGAGCACAACGCTTTGCACCCTTAAACTCATGGCCTGATAATGGAAATTTAGATAAGGCACGTCGTTTACTTTGGCCTATCAAAGAAAAATATGGAAATACCCTTAGCTGGGCCGATTTATTGGTGCTTGCTGGAAATGTGGCAATCGAAGACATGGGTGGTCCTAATCATGGTACGGCACTTGGACGAGAAGATATTTGGCATCCAGAAAAAGATATTTATTGGGGTGCTGAAGACGAGTGGCTTGGTGACAATCGCTATGGAAAAACACGTCAAGATTTAGAAAACCCACTTGCAGCAGTTCAAATGGGACTTATCTATGTTAATCCGCAAGGGCCTAACGCAAATCCAGATCCGGCGCTATCAGCACAGGATGTTCGTGAAACATTTAAGCGTATGGCAATGAATGATGAAGAGACTGTTGCCCTTACAGCAGGTGGCCATACATTTGGTAAGGCACATGGCGCAGGAGATGACAATCTTGTTGGCAGCGAACCTGAAGGAAGTGCTATTGAAGAACAAGGCTTTGGATGGAAAAGTTCTTTTAAATCTGGTAAAGGAGTTGATGCCATAACAAGTGGTATTGAAGGACCATGGACTACTAACCCAACCCAATGGGACATGGGCTATTTCACGTTGTTATTTAAGTATGAATGGGAGTGTAAAAAGAGCCCTGCCGGTGCATGGCAATGGCACCCTATTAATTGTGCTGAAGAAGACATGGTTCCACAAGTAGATGGTAGCGATGAGAAAGTGCTGCCGATGATGACAACTGCCGATATGTCATTGAAAGTTGATCCACAATACCGAAAGGTATGCGAACGCTTTATCGAAAACCCTGAAGAATTTGGGGAAAGTTTTGCACGTGCCTGGTTTAAATTACTGCATCGAGATATGGGACCAAAGAGCAACTATATTGCAGGAGATTTTAAAGATGTTACCTACATATGGCAAGATCCAGTTTCTAACCAAAAAGCTTTGTCATCTAGTGAGGAAGAAAGTGTACGCGCTGCACTAAAGTCAAGTGGCTTAACACAACAGCAACTGATAGAAACTGCTTGGGCTAGCGCCTCTACATTTAGAGGATCTGATAATCGAGGTGGCGCCAATGGTGCTAGAATTCGATTAGAGCCACAAAAAAATTGGGCTGTGAATAAACCTAGTGAACTAGCTACCATAATGGACGTTTACGAAAGTATCTCATCTAAAACTGGAGCAAGTGTTGCCGATGTAATAGTGCTTGGTGGAGCTGTAGGTATAGAAATGGCAAGTGGTGTACAAGTTCCTACGGTTACTGGTCGTGGTGATGCCTTGCAAGAAGACACAGATGTAGACTCGTTTAATCTCCTTAAACCAAGAGCATGTGGATTCCGGAACTATAGCGAAAAAGAATTCTCAGTATCTCCTGAAGAAATCATGCTTGACAAGGCACAGCTTCTAGGATTAACAACGGTAGAGATGACAGTCTTAGTTGGTGGAATGCGCGCTATGGGAATATCTGCTACTGAAGACGGAGTTTGGACAAACGGAAACTTAGACAACAGCTGGTTTAAAACATTGCTTTCAATGGATGTAAAGTGGCAAACTGCTGGTTACAACAAGTATATTGCTCATGACAGGAGCACTGGCAAAGAGGTTAGAACTGCTTCAAGAACTGACTTAGTTTTTGGGTCCAATTCAGAATTAAGAGCCATTGTTGAAGTATATGCTCAGGATGGAAATAATGATAAACTAGTTCGTGATTTTATTGCATCATGGAATAAGGTTATGAATGCAGATCTATTTGATCTAAAGTAATAAACATTGTGTTTAATTATTTTAGTGAGTATTAAATAAAGTTTCATTAAAAACCTGATGGCAACATCGGGTTTTTTTATTGTATTTTTGATACTTATTTCATGGCTATAAAAGAAAAATTCCGGTTAAAAGGTCTAAATCGCCAACAACAAATTGTTTGGGGAACCTTTTGTGTGCTTATTGCTATTCTTTTATTTACAGCATTTTTTTCTTTCCTTCAAACATGGAAAGCCGACCAAAGTGCAGTAAACGCTATTACTGATAGGACAATTGAAGTTGATAATAGCATTCGAAAAATTGGCGCTGCTGTAAGCTACTTTTTTGTTTACCAGGGAGTTGGTATTGGAGCGTTTTTTATTGCCTTTATGCTTCTTGTAACTGGTGTATGTCATTTTTTAAACACAGCCACAAATAAACTAGGAATACGATGGATTTGGACATTGCTAATTGCATTGTGGGTTTCTGTTACTGCAGCATTAATTTTACCTAACAATCAACTTTTAAGCGGAATAACTGGGTATGAAAGCACTGAACTTTTGATTCAATATATTGGACCACTAGGCGTTGCAAGTCTTTTAGTTTTGATTGCGATTGTATTTTTAGTGTTCCAACTTAAATGGAAACCGGAAAATGTTCGTATCCCTTCTTTTAAAACTACTAAAGAAAAACAACATTCCGATGAACCCGTTATTGAAGAAGCACAGAGTGTTCAATTTACACCAGAAGTCAAAGAAAAGGCTGAAAACATAACAATAAAGCCTATTAAAAAAGAGATCAGTACTTCTGAAAGTGATGTTTCCTTAACTGTAAGTGAAACCGAAGAAGACGAAGTTGTTACAAAAGCTAAGAAACTAGTAGCAGACTTTGGTGAAGTAGATCCTACCCTTGAATTGAAAAATTTCCGTTCTCCAACTGAGGCTTTGTTAAAAAGCTATCCGCATGAAGGAATTACTATCAATGAACAAGAACTTGAAGAAAATAAGGATCGTATTATAGAAACGCTTAAAAACTATAACATTAGTATTGCAGATATTAAAGCAACCATAGGTCCTACTGTAACGCTTTATGAAATTGTTCCTGCTGCTGGTGTTCGAATTTCAAAAATTAAGAATTTAGAAGACGATATTGCATTATCGCTTTCTGCCTTGGGCATTCGAATTATTGCACCTATTCCTGGAAAAGGAACTGTTGGTATTGAAGTGCCTAACAAAAAAGCAACTATAGTTTCCATGCGATCTGCTATACTTTCAAAAAGCTTTCAAGATGCCGAAATGGAACTCCCCTTAGCCTTAGGGAAAACTATCAGCAATGAAACCTATGTCGTTGATTTAGCTAAAATGCCTCACTTACTTATGGCCGGAGCAACAGGACAAGGGAAGTCCGTTGGCTTAAATGCAATACTAACATCACTTCTTTACAAAAAGCATCCTGCAGAAATCAAATTTGTTCTCGTAGATCCCAAGAAAGTTGAGCTGACTCTTTTTAATAAAATTGAACGTCATTACCTCGCTAAATTACCAGATGCTGAAGAAGCTATAATAACGGATAACAAACAGGTCATAAACACCCTAAACTCGTTATGTATTGAGATGGACAGGCGCTACGACATGCTGAAATTAGCCATGTGTAGAAATATAAAAGAATACAACGTAAAATTTAAAGAACGTCGTTTAAACCCTAATGATGGACATGCGTTTCTACCCTACATAGTATTGGTAATTGATGAGTTTGCTGATTTAATCATGACAACTGGCAAAGAGGTTGAAACGCCTATTGCTCGTTTGGCACAACTTGCACGAGCTATTGGAATTCACCTTATTATTGCTACACAGCGTCCTTCAGTTAATGTAATTACTGGTTTAATAAAAGCAAATTTCCCTGCAAGAATTGCTTTCCGAGTAACGTCAAAAGTTGACTCCCGCACGATCTTAGATAGTGGCGGTGCAGATCAACTTATTGGACGCGGAGACATGCTATTTACGCAAGGTAACAACCTTACTCGATTGCAGTGTGCTTTTGTTGACACACCAGAAGTAGAAAAAATTACAGCCTTTATTGGCGCACAACGGGCTTACCCCAGTGCGCATGAATTACCTGAATATGTATCAGATGAAGTTAGTTCAAACAAAGAAAACAACATCGCAGAGAGAGATCCCATTTTTAAGGAAGCTGCAGAAGTAGTAATTAATGCACAACAAGGTTCGGCATCGCTTTTGCAACGTAAGCTAAAACTAGGGTATAATCGAGCTGGAAGAATTATAGATCAATTAGAAGCAGCAGGCATTGTTGGTCCATTTGAAGGCAGTAAGGCCCGAGATGTAATGTTTCGAGATGTTATTTCCCTACATGAATTCTTAGAAAAAGAAAATGCAAATTAGAATCTTATGTATCGTGCTTTTAAGCATGACTTTCACCTTAGCACAAGATCAGCGTGCAACAGATTTGTTGACTGCTGTCTCAGAAACACTAGCCAGTTACGATAATATCGCTATTGATTTCTCGTATGAGCTTGTAAACCGAAAAGAATACATCCAGCAAAAAGAACAAGGATCTTTGTTAGTGCAAGGGAATGCTTACCTCTTAAAACTTATGGGAATAACACAGCTCTGTGATGGGAAAAACACCCATACCATAAATCCAGAAAATGAAGAAATTCTTATTGAACCTATTGATAGCAATCAAACAAGCGGCCTAAATCCATCAACATTATTTTCATTTTATAAAGAAGGATATCGCTTTGAATGGGATATTAAACAACCTTTACGTGCAGGTAAAACGATTCAATACATAAAGCTTACTCCTATCGATACTTATGCACAAGCAGCATATTTGTTATTAGGGATAGATATTAAGACAAAGCATATTTATAAGCTCATTGAGGTTGGAGATAATGGTACAGAAACCACACTAACTATTCGATCTTTCCAATATGATACTCCTGTAAAACCAGAAGTATTCGCCTTTAAAGAAACGGATTATCCAAACTATTACATCGATAGATTTTGATGAAACTCCCGCTATTAGATAGATACATCTTAAAGAGTTACCTCACCGTATTACTCAGCTTCTTCTTTATACTGATGTTTATATTCATAATACAAACAGTTTGGATTTTTATTGATGAATTTGCTGGAAAAGGGATTGATGTTGGAGTTTTGTTACGTTTTTTACTGTACTACTCTCCCAAGCTTATTCCATTAGTTCTTCCGTTAACTATTTTACTTGCTTCAATCATGACGTTTGGTAATTTTGCAGAGCGTTATGAATTTGCAGCAATGAAATCGGCTGGAATTTCATTGATGCGTGCAATGCGCCCATTAATCGTAGTAAATAGCATTGCATGTTTAGCTACGTTTTATGTAGCCAATACCGTTATTCCATTGGCAGAATTTAAAACCTATAATCTTAGGAAAAATCTATCTAAAATGCGGCCTGCATTGGCAATAACTGAAGGAGTTTTTAATGACATTGGGGAAAGTAACATTAAGGTTAAACGTAAATACGGAGAAAACGATAGGCTACTTGAAGACGTTATTATTCATGAAAAGTCTCCAAATCAAATCAACAATATTGTAATTAAGGCTAAAAGCGGGGAGTTGAAAAGCGAAGAACTATCCGAAGGGTTGCAACTAATTTTATATAATGGGTATCGGTATGAAGAAGTTGTTCAAAAAAATAAAAGAAAAAAGAATTACCCACACAACCGAGTTGCATTCAAGCAATATACGATGAACATCGATTTACGTGCGTTTAACGACGTAGATTTAAACGAAACAAACTATTCAAATACGTTTAAAATGCAAAACGTTAGCGAACTTTCAAAAAGTATTGATTCATTAACAAAAGGTTATTTAGATGAAATTGAAGGATATGCCAATACCGTTTATCTAAGAACAGGAATTAAAAATCAAGATCGTTTAAAAGAAAACTACCCCCATACACAATTCAACGGAACACAATCTTTTTTAGAAAGGTTTGCTAAAAATGATAAAAACAGAATTTTAAATTCCGCAAAGAATAATATAGATGTACAGCTAAGTAATTTAACAAATCAAAAGCGTGTATTTTTTATTCGGGAAAAAATCATAAATCTTCACCGTCTATGGCGCGATGATAAATTTGTAAATGCATATGCTGCAATTCTTCTCTTTTTTGTTGGAGCTCCTTTAGGCGCAATCATTCGTAAGGGTGGATTTGGATTACCTATTGTCGTTGCACTAAGCATCTTTTTAACCTATCATTTTACAGGAACACTTTTTAAAAATAGTGCTGAAGATGGCAGCCTTCACCCTTTCTGGGGGAGTTGGTTAATCTCTTTGGTGTTAACCGTTATTGGACTAGTTGCTGTAGTTCGTGCAAGTAAGGATAAATCCGTATTTGACCTTGAACGGCTAAAACAGCACATTAACAGAATCATTACGTATTTTAAATTAAAAAAAAATGGCTGAGCACATAAGGCTAGATAGTATAGAGTCTGCATTGGAAGACGTTAGAAATGGAAAAATAATCATCGTTGTCGATGATGAAAATCGTGAAAACGAAGGTGATTTTGTTGCTGCAGCTGAAATGGTTACGCCCGAGATGATCAATTTTATGGCACAACATGGCCGTGGATTGATTTGTACACCAATTACAGAACAACGCTCACGCAATCTAGACTTATACCCTATGGTTAACAACAATACAGATCCCATGGGAACTGCATTTACGGTATCCATTGACTTAAAAGGAAGAGGAGTAACATCTGGAATTTCTGTTGCAGATCGAGCTAAAACCGTACGCCACCTTATTCACGCAGACGCAAGTGCAGATGACTTTCTTAGACCTGGGCATATATTCCCGTTAACGGCCAAGGAGGGTGGCGTATTGCGGCGCACAGGGCATACTGAAGCTGCTATTGATTTTGCTAGACTTGCAGGATTTCAGCCTGCAGGAGTTATTGTTGAAATAATGAATGAAGATGGCTCAATGGCACGATTGCCAGAGCTTAGAAAGGTAGCCGATAAAAATGGCCTTAAGTTAGTTTCTATTGAAGATTTGGTAAGTTATCGCATGAAGCATGATAGTCTTATCGATATTCAAGAAGATTTTAATGTAGAAACGGCATATGGAACCTTTAGATTGCGAGCATTTCATCAAAAAACAACCAACCAAGTACATATTGCTCTCACATTAGGAACTTGGGAAAAAGATGAAGCAGTGCTTACGCGAGTACATGGAGAGCATCTTAATAATGAATTGTTTAGTATATTAAATCAAAAAGATGAAAACCCTTTAAAAACTATTTTTAAACGCATTAAAGAAGAAGGAAAAGGCGCCTTAATTTTTATCAACCAGATGCAAGCTGCAGATCGTTTACTTCATCAACTCAAAAGACTTTCAGAATCAAAAGCGCATGCAGTGAAGTTTGATGAAAAAGATTTTGGTATCGGTGCGCAAATGATCCATGCAATAGGCATTCACAATATTCGATTACTTTCAAATAGTGAGAAGATTAAACGCGTTGGAATGTCGGGCTATGGACTAAGAATTGTATCCTACGAGAAGTACTAAAACAATCCGCCTCCCCCACTTTTCTCGTCATTTGTTCTTTTACGTCTAGATTTAGCACGGTATTTACTGTTTCCAAAACGATAGTTAAATCCAACTTGCACGGTGCGGCTTTCCCAATGAAATGCGCCTACTTGTTCGAATGGCAAACGTCCTTCAAATCTAAAACGCATGGTGTTGAAAATATCGTTAAAACCTACATTAAGACTTCCCTTATCTTTTAAAATATTTAGTCGTGCTCCTATGTTCACAAAGTACATCGGACGTACATCAAACTGTAAATTTCGATTACGCCCGCGATAAAACATAAAAGCAGTAAAGCTTAACTTTTTACTCGCTGTAAAACTGTTATACAACCTAGCATTAAACGCAACGTTGTCAACTTTATTTATATCTGTTACAATATCATTACTAGTTGCTTCATTTATGGGTTTGCTAAGGCGCTCGGCTATCCCTTTTTGTGTTTGAGAATAAAAATCAAAACTGCCATTTAAATTCCACCACGGTAATGGTCTATAATTAGATGAAATTTCAAAACCAACAGCAGCGGTATCATCAAAATTATCATGGCTGATAATTACCCTACCTGATTCGACATCAGTCCGGTCTACTAAAACTACTCGATTAATTTCATCAGATATAAAGCGGTAAAACACTCCGGTTGTTAATGTTCCTTTCTTAAGTTTTTTAGTAAGGTTAATTTCTACTGAATTGGTAAATTGAGGTAAAAGCTCCTTGTTTCCATAAGAAGAAACCAATGGTGTAGACCATTCTTTAATGGGATTTACTTGACCTATTCCAGGGCGATCGATTCGTTTACTGTAGCTAATTTGATAGGTGTATTTTTCTGTAGGAGAATACGTGACAAAAAACGAGGGATATAGCTCTGAATACATGTTTGTAAATTCTGATATATTAGAATCTTCGAGCGCTAAAGCATCTACTTCAACCTGCTCAAAACGCAAACCTGCTTGATAGGTCCAATGCTCAAAACTTTCTCCGTAGGTAACATAGGCCGAATAAATATCACGCAAGTAGTCAAAAGTAGTGTCTGGGGCTGGAACCAATAAGCCTTCGCTATTAATCGACTCACCAGTAGATGAAAATTGAATGATTGAATTAAATAAACGTGCTTCAACTCCTAGCTCTAACTTTGCTTTTTCTGTTATCGGATTCACATAATCTATATTAATCGTTGTTCGTTCGCGATCAGTAATATTTGTGTCTTTATAATTGCTCTCTACATCAAAGGGATATACAAACGAGGTTGGGTTTTCAGCATAATACGTGTTGTGATTTGCTTCAAATTCTAGTGATGCGCCTTCTTTTGTAAAATCGTGCTTATAATTAAAATTGTATTGATCCGAGTTGTTTTCTCCATCGGCAAAAACATTCTGTGTTTGATTTAAAGATGCATCATTTTCAAATAGTGCTCGTGAAACTCCATCATTTAAATTTGTTGCAGGATTAAAATTCGTGAAAAACGAGATCGTGTTTTTATCGTCTAAATACACATCTACTCCTATTTTAAAAATTTGTGATTTTCTATCATCTATAAAGTTAAAAAACTGTTCAGATGCGTCGTTAGGACGTACGATATGTCCATGATTAGAGTTTTTAGAAAAATTATTAAAATAACTTCCATAGACATTAAATTTCCCTGTACGATAATTTAAATTTAGTCCATTATTAAGTTTGCGATTAATCTCATAACTCCAATTAGAACTTACTGAACCATTAAAACCTTGCATTTGATTTTTGTGCAAAATAATATTGATTATCCCACTCATCCCGTCTGGGTTGTACTTTGCGGAGGGGTTGGTTATCAACTCAATTGATTTTATAGCCGAAGAAGGTAATTGTTTGAGTAATTGTGCTGCCGGAATGTTGGAGAGTTTTCCATCAACCAAAATGCGAACATTCTCATTCCCCCTTAAGCTAATAGCCCCGCTTTGGGGGTCTACGCTTACGGAAGGGATGCCTACCATTAATTCTGAAGCCGTTCCGGCTGCTGCAAGGTCTTTTCCAATGGTAATTACTTTTCGATCTACTTTTTGCTGAATGCTTGAAACTTCTGCAATAACTTCTACACCTTCGAGTTCAGTAGTGTCTTCTTTTAAATATACACTCCCAACGTCTATCTTACTCTTTTTATCATCAATTGTCACAGATTGATTTACTGAAGCATAACCAATATATTGAATGCTTAAGGTATAAGAGCCATTTGGTATGTTTTGAAGGGTAAACACACCTTGTGAATCCGTAATTGCCCCAGTGAGCGTATTGCCATCCTGAAGCAACAATAAAACTGTTACATATGGGATGGGCTGATTTAAAGCATCATCGTAAACAATTCCGGTAATAGTCCCATCTTTAAGGTTGTTCGTTGTGGCAGATGCCACAGTAGGAACAAAGAACGAAAGGAAAAATATTAAGGTAGATACCTTGAGAAATAATGAAGGGGTTTTCATTTAAATAGATTTGGATTAAACAGATAACGAATTAAATATTATTTTGTTACAGAACAAAATCAGATAATTATATGGCTGAAATCCTGTTATAAAAACCAAAGTTTAAACGCCATAATAATTACCATGACAAGCATCACCATTTTTATAACACCCTCTCCTTTTTTTACGGAAAACCGAGATGCAAAAAAAGCACCTGCAGCATTGCCCGATGCCAATGCAATTCCATATTTCCAGTCAATATTACCACTAAGTGCAAAGGTTAGTAATGCTCCAGAAGTATAAATGAATGCTACGGCAACTTTGGTTGCGTTAACACGGATCAAGTCCATTTGATTTACATAGCTCATAAAGAGCATCATAATAAAGCCAATACCCGCGTTAATAAACCCGCCATAGATGCCAATGAAAAAGAACGCAATCATCGACCAAACAAGGGTTTTCCCTGTAGTTTTTGGCACAAGCATATTTACGTTGTAGGATGGTTTTACGACCATCAAAACAACAACAACAATCATAATAATGGCAAGTATTCTGTTGAACAACATGCCGTCGATGTCTATAGCAATACGCGCACCTATAAGTGCACCCAGTAGTGCCGCAACTCCTAAATACATGCTAAACGGATAACTCGTAATTTTTTTAGTTCGGAATCCAAAAACCGCTGATCCTGTGGCAACAAAAATAGCAACACGGTTGGTGCCATTTGCTGTCGCTGGAGGAAGTCCTAAGAAAATCATTAATGGTAGTGTTAGCAACGAGCCACCCCCTGCCATGGTGTTAATAAACCCTGCAAAAAGCCCAGCAGCAACCAATAGCATTAAGTCGTAGGGAAAAGCCATATGAACACAAAGGTATAAGAAAGTAATAAAGGCACATAAAGACATTTCCAGAATTAAAAAAAGAGCCTATATTTGCAGCCGTTGGAGAAATGGCAGAGTGGTCGAATGCGGCAGTCTTGAAAACTGTTGAGGGTCACACCTCCGGGGGTTCGAATCCCTCTTTCTCCGCAAATGAAAACCCACAACTAACGTTGTGGGTTTTTTGTTTTATATACATGGCCATTGGTGCTTGTCTGCTTTTTTGAATCTACATCAACTTAAAAACCTCTCATCTTTCTCTCCTCATTGGCAAGAG
>JAQWGN010000005.1 GCA_029238215.1 Flavobacteriaceae bacterium | reverse complement strand
AAACAAGACTCCAGCTTTAGAATTAAGATTTAGGCCATGAACACTTGGGTTAACTTTTTGTAATACAGAAGAATTAACAGCAAATCCAGCTTGTGAAAAAAGCTCCACGCAGAAGAATAAAATTCCCAAAATTTGAAATTGTCGTATTACCTTCATCATTTTAATAAAAATATGGTTCCAACATCTGTTATGACTTCATCATTTAATCGAACAGCAGTTATTTTATACACGTAGAAATTAGAATTAGGGTCAGAATTAGTTCCGTCCCATCCTATTACCTGAATCGCTCCAGAAGTCACTGAACTTGTTTCGGAAACCAACTCCTCATAAACAAGCACACCGGATTTATTAAATACTAAGAAGTTCACTTCTTTAAGCCCAGTGAATATAGGTCCAATACGGTCGTTGATATTATCGTTGTTTGGCGTAAAGGTATTCGGCATTAGAAGTGTATAGCCTTTGCCTACTACTAATTCTTGCGTACTCGTTTTAAAGCAACCAGAGGCATTATAAGCGAATAGTGTGACATCGTAAGTTCCTTCAGCTTGATATTGATGTGACACTCGATTACCTTGTTGTAAAGGAGATGCATCTCCAAAGTCCCATTCAACTCGATCGTATGAATTTATACCGCTGAGTACAAATGACACGCTTGATCGTTCACTGATTGTACCATAGCGTTCAAATTCTGGACTGTTGTACGTAAAACTCGGCTCGTTTACCTTGATGTCTAATAAGCCAGTTTCAATAGCAATACCACAGCCATACTCATCTTGAATTTCCAAACTAGCGGCATCAACAGGATTTAGAATGTTTAGACGACAACGTGTTGCCTCAAAGGATTCCGAAAGAATTATAATATCTGCATCCGACACTCTGATTTCATTGTAATAGAAATATATATTTTCACTGGTAGCTCTAACATCTAAATCGATATATCCACTACTTTCTATACAGTAAGAATCACTGACTTCAATATTCGCATAGGTGATTTCATTTTTAGTTAATTCAAATGTTTTCTCAATGCTACAATAACTATCTCCTGTAGAAAATTCAATTTCTTCAACGGTAACTCTATATAAGCCTGGTTTTAATCCACTTGCATAACTGCTGCCACTTAGATTAGACACTTGTACCCAATCTCCTGTACAGGAAGTAGAACCACCTTCAATATTGACGGCAGCTGTTGGTGCTGTACTTGAATCTAAGTCATGGTCCAAGTTTGTGTTTGCACTAACCGTATTTGGACGTGCACAGATACCTCCTAGCAATATACCTCTAGATGTAAAGTCACCTATATTTAGATTTAAGTTTATAAACTGACCAGAATCACAATTTTGATAGCTGACACTGCTCAGTATATAATCTGAGTCAATAGAACCATCTAAATCGGCATCAGCATCATCAATTATTCCATCAGCATTACTGTCTAGCTTTCCGGGGTCAATACTACCGTCATTGTCAATGTCAGCATCAACAACATCAAATATTCCATCATTATCAACATCTATTAAAGATACGTTGTACGAATAGCAATTGGATTCTTCTTCAAAATACGACCATGACAGTTGTTTGTAGAAGTCCGAATTACCTCCCTCAGCTCTAATAGAAATAATACCATCATCAGCGCCATTGTCACAGCTTGCAGGAATAATTTCATTAGTTACGATTTGTAGCGCTTCTGGTTTTTTAACGATAAAGGTTTCAGAAACACTGCAGTCTGAAGATAAAATGGCACTTACATCTACAGTATAGGTCCCTGGGAGTAAGTTTTTAATGTGATTAGAGGTAGTTGTGTTGCTGTAATTGTTAGGTCCAGACCAAGAATAAAAATACGTATAACTAGGGTCTGACATCTCGACTTTGATTTCCCCAGTGCGATCCCCTTCACAAGCAACGCTTTTAACACGGGATGTTCCTGTATTTACTGATAAATCATCTCTATACCCGGCTTCATATTGAGGTTGAATAGTGAAATTAGGCAATACATCAATTGTAACAGGGATTACTATCGCAGTTGGACAAACCGTATTATTTGCTTCAATATTAAAGTTATAAGCACCACCAAGGGGAATACTTCCAGTAATCTCAAAGACATCTCCATTGATTTGGGTTGCTAAACCATTTGGTAGACTTGATACAACAGGAGGTAAGCTATTAGTAAAACGAACACTAATCTTCTCAATTTCTGTGTTGATGCATACAGATTGAGTAAGTGTTTTTGATGAACCAAGTCTTGTAAGTTCAGGTCCTGCAGTGACACTAATGCTTCCGTTCAACTCAGGGCTATCACACAAGTTCTGGTTGATTGCTTTTATGGTATAAGTATACGTCTGATCAGATAAAATATTTTGAGAAGGGGTTCCACTTAGTGTTACTAGCTTAGTGGCTGGATCATAACTATGCGACACACCATTTGGCAATCCGCTGATTGAATAATTCCAATATCCTTCAGAAATTTGATATTGAATTGCATTGATAGGTTCACCTTCACAGATGGTTTGGTTTGGAGAACCAGAAAATAAATCCATTACTGAATCTTCTTTCAAAGTAATGGTGCCAGCTAATGTTGTGTTACCACAAGAGTTTCCTGTTGTTTGAACAGTATAAGCAAGTACCGTATTTGCAGTAATATCTTGCGTTGACGTTCCACTAATTACAAGCTGGTCTCCAGTTACAATCCAATTAAATCCAGTATTGTTTAAACCAATTACTTGTGCCGAATTTGCTCCACCACTTATTTCATAAACAATATCAAAAGGCAATGAAGTTCCCTCACATATTTCTTGCGATGCTGTTGTAGACCCTGATATCAAACTTAATTCATGATCGGCAAAAACTTGAATTGTTCCTGTTCGTTCTACTGAAAGACAACCTGTAGTTTGATTTTCTGCTGTAACAGTATAGTTGAAAGCGGTATTGGTATTTACATTTATTGCGTTACCAGAAATTGTAAACAAGCCTGTCGCCGAATTAAACTGAGCATTAATTCCATTAGGGATAATATCCCAAGTAATATTCACAGCATCTGCACCATTTGATGTTGCAAAAACAATATCTGTTAAAGCATCATTCTCACATACTTGCTGATTTATTTGACCGCTTGTAGCATCCATGACGATTTTTGGCTGAGGCTCTAGCGTTAATGATCCCGCAGCTGTAGTTGAAGAACAAACACCTACATTAGCTGTTGTAACTTCATACGTATAAGTTGTAGAAGCAGTCACATCAGCAGAAAAGGCTCCTGAAACTGTAATACTATTTGCTGTATTTATGATTGAAATACCTTGCGGGCTAGTTGCTATTGGATTACCATTTTCTTTCCATGTAATGTTTGCCCCATTTGTACCGCCAGCAAAAAGATAAGTTATCGGGGCGATAGCATCCCCTTTACAATAGGTGTTAAAATCACTTCCAGGAGTGTTCAATATGAGTTCATCTTGCGCATGTACTTGAATGGTTCCTGAATTTGTGCCAACACAACCGCTAGCCCCAGACTTTACTTCAACAACGTAACTAAATGACGATGTAATTGTAGCATTAACAGGGGTACCTGAAATTTCAACAGTACTCCCTATAAAACTATAATAAACGCCTTGAGGTAAATTTGTCACAGTTACTGTGGCATTAGATTCTATTTCTAATAAATCAAATCTAATCGGATTAATAGCTGTTCCTTCACAAACTACCTGAGTAAGTGCTCCAAAATTAGTGTCATGTACAACCTGAGGGTCTGGCGTTACTGCTATAGTTCCCGATCGACTGACTTCATTACAAAGGCCACTTCCAGTAGTTGTCACAGTATAATCGTAGTCGGTAGGAGAAGTGATGTTTGCATTAGGTGTTCCGCTTAGGGTTACCACTCCAGCATTAATCACAGGATTTAACCATGATAAGTCAGCACCAGTTCCACTTGTTAGTGTTATGTTGGTTGCATTACCTCCAAGAGTAAATTGTATCGGTTGAATTGCGTCCCCTTCACAAATGGTTTGGTTGCTGTTCGATGAGGTAAGTGTAAGCTCTCCGTCAGCGTTTACCGTAATTTGCCCATTTATTACACTACCACTACATGTTGTTAACGAATTAACAGGTTCTATAGAATAATTAAATAACGTATCTGCACTAACACCTGATGGGGAGCCGCTAATGGTTAATATATTCCCGTTAATGTTGAAGTTAATTCCAGTAGGTAGACCATTAATAATAACATTTTCGGCACCATCTAAAAGGTTGAATACAATAGGGTCAATAGGTGTGCCCTCGCATGTCGCTTGGGTGAGTGCACCATTAGAATTATCGTGAACAATCCTGGGTTCTGGCGTTACTGATATAGTTCCCGATCGACTGACTTCGTTACAAAGACCACTTCCAGTAGTTGTAACAGTATAATCGTAGTTGGTAGAAGAAGTAATGTTTGCACTCGGTGTTCCGCTTAGGGTTACCACTCCAGCATTAATCACAGGATTTAACCATGATAAGTCAGCACCAGTTCCACTTGTTAATGATATGTTATTTGCATCACCTCCAAGGGTAAACTGTATCGGTTGTATCGCGTCCCCTTCACAAATGGTCTGGTTGCTGTTCGATGAGGTTAGTGTAAGCGCTCCGTCGGCATTTACTGTGATTTGTCCATTTATAACAGTACCATTACATAGAGTATTGGTGTTTTTAGGAACTATTTCATAGGAGTAAATCGTAGTTTGAGACACGTTGGATGCAGTCCCTGAAATTGTTATAATACCGGTTCCAGTATTAAAGGTTGTGTCAAAACCTGACGGTTGCATACCAATCCATGAAAAATCATAATCATTTGCATTTGTCAAACTGTATGCTATATCATCGATTGGATCCCCTTCACAAATGGATTGATTATCATCACTTCCAGGTTCTAGATTAGCATTTGGAGTAGCCACTATGGTTAGTGTTCCAGTTTTAGTATCGGTTGTAATACAACCTAATGCTGTCGCTGTTACAATATAGGTGTATTCCTTGTCAAGGTTTAAAATTGCATCCGGCGCTCCGCTAATTTCAATAGTTGTTGCATTTTCAGTTACGGAAATTCCACTAGGTGCTGCTGAAGCAACCCCTCCAACAAACCATTCAACGGCAACATCTTCAGTGCCTCCTTTTAATTCATATATTATTGGCGTTAACACCTCATTATAGCACAGCGATACTTCATCATTTCCACTTAGAAGCAATAGTTCAGGATTTGCAGACACACTAACATCCATTAGTGTTGTACTCGATGAATTCGGACAATCATTAGAAGTAATAACTATTAATTCAATAGTTGTACTTAGATCAAAATTGTTAAATGTAACACTGAGCTGATTTGTTCCTTGTCCATTAACGACATCTACTCCTGGTGGAACGATCCAATTGTAATTCGAAACCCCAGTCAATCCATTTACTGCATAGACCGTTGAGTCACCTTCACAAACTGTATTATCACCTGCTATAACACCTGTTCCTGTTATATTTTGATCTATTGTAAGTGTCATTGAATCTGAAATGGGCGTTGCTCCACAACTAGACTTTGGAGTTACAGTCATAATTAAGGTAACCTCATTATTAGCTGACGCAAGGTCTCCAGCACTTGGTGTATACTCAGGAGTTAATGTATTTGCAAAGCGAAATATTCCAGATCCTGTACTTGTCCAGTTTATTGCATCATAACTGTTGTTGTTGATAGTTGCATCTCCTATCACATAAGGAGAGCCAAAACACACACTGGCATCTGCTCCAGCAAATAATTCAACTTCTGGAGTGAATGATATGGTAATACTGTCTTCAACGGTGTTTGAGCAACTCGCGTTTCCAAATCCACGTAAAACAAGGGTAACAAAACCAGTTGCCTTGTCATCAGCAGTGAAAAAATATTGTGTTTGTACTGCAGTATTATCGGCAAATCCCGAAGTATCCCCATCAGTTCTAGACCAGCTTATCGCTTGTTCATTTGCTGCAAAAGCATTCTGGAGTATATAGCTTTGATCTGAGCTACAAAGCGTAATATCGGTACCTGCAAAAACGTCAACTACAGGATCTATAGTTAATTCAATTTCGTCAATTACATCATCACAATTGCCTTTACCAAAACCAGTTAATCGAAGCGTTGCAGCTCCAGTACTAATGTCATTTGGTCCAGGAAAATAGATTGGATTTACGTTGGTTGTTGTTTCTGAGAAATTACCATCCCCATTAGTATTCCATTCGTAGCTGAGCGCATTTGTAACACTGGCATTGCTTATTTGGAAGCTTTCGCTTGCGCAAATAGCAGTTACATCTGTTCCTGCATCTACCAAAACCTCATCCACAAAATTTAATGCGATTTGTTCAATGACTGGCTCTGCAGAACATGCACCATTTCCATTGGCAGTTAGCGTAAGAGTTACACCTTGTTGGAAGTCATTCCCACTAGGAATGTAGACTTGATTAGGCGTCGAATTTGATACTTTAAAACTACCTTGACCATCATGTGTCCACAGAATCGATGCCGCATTTTGGATGGTCAACCCAGTAATGGCAACTTCAATCTCAGAAGAACAAGTAGTAAATATATTTTGACTTAAAAGAATTACAGGTTCTTGTGTAAATTCAAGAATTAGTGAGTCTTCTACAGGGCTACAAGCCAAGCCAGTTGTGCCTATTAGGGTTAGTTCAACGCTTCCATTTAATAAATCAACCTCACTAGGCGTGTAAGTCGCATTCAAGCTAGTGTCATTGTTAAAACTCCCTGTTCCGTTAGTTTGCCATTTGACATTAGTATTAAGTGCTTTCGTTGCATCAATGATAGTATATTCTTCTGTTGCACAGATCAAAGCATCTGCCCCAGCAAATACTTCTGGTGCAGCCGTGAAAAACACATTAACTTCATCAGATGCTATTGCATCACTACAAGTTGTGCTGGCTACTCCATTAACCTGAACATAAAGCGTTACTCCATTAATGATATCAGCTCCAATCGGGATGTATTCTGGATTAAGTGCTGAGTCATCTACAAAACTTCCCTCTCCGCTAGTTACCCATTGTACCGTTAATGGGTCATAGTGTTCTCCAGTTACATTTGTTATAATAATTGATGTGGCATCATCACAATAAAACACGCTTGAATCTGAAATATTTATTTGTGGAATTGGCTGTATGCTTAGTGTGAGTTCATCGGTTACTGTAGGACAATCGCTATTCCCAACAGCACTCAATTGTAACACGACCTCTCCATTTGCTATATCTGCTGCAGAAGGTGTATATATTGGTGTAAGGTCGTTTTCAGAAGGGCTAAACGTACCACTACCGTTTGTGCTCCATTCAAAAGAAGCAAAATTTGACACCGTTGCTGTTTCAAGTTCATAGGTGTCCCCTGCACAAATTGATGCCGTGCTAGGGCCTGAGTTAAGGGTAACAGGCTCTTCAAAATAGATTGTAACTAAACTGGTATCTGTAATTCCACATGGAGCTTTCGGTGCAGCCGTTAAAACAAGACTAACAAACCCTTGGTTAAGTTCTTGTGCTGTTGGTGTATAAGTAGGCGTTAATGAGCTCGTATTGTTTGGTGTAAAGGTTCCGTTTCCACCCGACCAAGAAAAACCACTTGCGTTGGTAACTGACCCACTTAGATTGATGCTATTGGCACATGTAGTAAAACTTGCCCCAGCATCAGCCTCAGGATTTGGAATCAATTCCAATGTTACAGTATCTGTTATTTGATCTGGACAAGGGGAAAGCTCATCAGCCTCAAGAGTAAAGTTTATCAAACCGATCTCACCTACTGATGGTGAGTAGGTTGGCGTCATGGTACCCTGTCCCTCAGAAATACTTCCTAAACCATCGTGTGTCCAGCGGATATTTTCAATATTTGAAGTGATTGCTCCATTAGCAAATGTATATGGACTTCCCACACATGCTTCCATAGGCGACCCTGCGTCGACAGTTCCTTTTGGATTAATAGTTAAGGTAACATCTTTTTGGTCGTTAGTTGACAAACATGCGCCTAATCCGGTCACTACAGCACGAAGAATAACCGTTCCGTTTGCTACATCACCCGGTCCTGTTGTATAAACAGGACTTAGTTGATCGTTAAATTGTAAACTACCACTTCCTTGAATAAGTTGCCATTGAATGCTGTTGTAGTTTGTGGCACTTGTACCAGTAATGGTAAAAGATCCTTCACAAATATCAAATACCGATTGAACCGTTAGTTCGGGCAGTGGTGTAATAGTAAGTATAACATCATCACTTACGGCTGTTTGACAGGGGTCTATTGCCTCAGCTGTTAGACGTAATGTTACCGTACCGTCTAAGAGATCTTGCGTTCCTGGTTCATAACTTGGGTTCAAGTTATTTGCACTTCCAACAAACTCACCATCTCCATCAACAATTGTCCACTGAATATTTTCTCCATTAGAGACTGTAGCATCAGCTAAATCATAGCCATCACCTAAACATATTTCAGCATCAGTACCAGCGAATACCTCAGGCTTTGGCGCAAACTGTACAACCATTTCATCTGTCGCACTGTCGCAACCTGCTAGGCCAATGGATGTGAGGGTTAGTGTTACGTTTCCTGCAGCATAATCGTTTGGAGATGGTTGGTATTGCGCAGTCAGTGAACTTGAAACGGGAACAAATGATCCAGAGCCACTAGTACTCCAAGTTGAGGATGTGCTATTTGTGGTTGTTCCAGCTAGCGTTACAATATCACCAATACATAGTTCTTGATCTACACCTGCATTTGTTGTAGCCGATGGATTTATAGTAATAAAGAGCTCATCAAAAATGACATCTTCACAAGTGCCTTCAGACTGAGCGGTTAATACCAGACGTATAGTTCCGGTTTCGTCAACACCTGGCGTATAAATAGCTGTAAGGTCGTTTGGAGCAGCAACAAGTGTTCCTTCGCCATCAGGAGTAGTCCAAATAAATGCTGTTGAGTGATCTACTGAAGCATCAGAAACTGTGTAACTCTCGTTTTGGCAAATCGTTGCGTCGATACCAGCGTTTACCACGGGTGTTTGCGTTAAAGTAATAATGAGTTCATCAGTTGCATCTGCACAACCATCGGTTCCAAAAGCGCGTAATTCTAGCCTTACTTCTCCGTTAATATAATCTTGCGCTGTTGGACTATAGGAAGGCGTTAATGAATTTTTATTTGATATAATACTACCACCAACAAGAACACTCCATTCAATAGCAGCACCAATACTTGCCGTTGCGTCAGTTAACGTAATATTACCATCAGACTGACAGGCCTCAATATCAGGACCAGCATTTACTTCTGGAGCTGCTACATATGTGATGCTTTTTGTGAAATTTCTAGTGATCGTACATGGTGTTTCTGCTTGAACAGTAAGGTTAAATTCTACAACACCGATTTCATTTAAAGCAGGGGCGTATGTAGGAGTAGCAGTCGTTTCTCCAGTTAAAACACCCGCACCACTTGTTTCCCACAAAATGCCATTAGTTGGAACATTGGTATAAACAACATCGCTAAATGTTACAGATTCATTTTCGCAATACGTTAAATCACTACCAATAATGACTTCAGGATTTTGCGCAAAGACAATAGTAATATCGTCTGTGGAAGGGTCACAGATTGCATCGCCAGTCGCAGTAAGCGTCAGGGTAACGGAACCGTTTGTTGTATCATCAATACTTGGAAGATAAGTGGGGTCAAGGGTGTTATTAACTCCATTAAAGAATGTACCCGTACCATCTGTTGTCCATTGTAGGGAGTTGTAAAAAGTTGCTGATGCAGCAAGAATTATATTTTGATCTTCACAAACTGTTTGATTTACACCAGCATCAACTACGGGTGCTTGTGCAAATGAGATCACCATGTTGTCAGTCGCAGGGATTAGACATGGAGCTAGTGGTTCTGCCTCTAATGAAATAGTAACTTGACCATCGGCATAATCTTGAGCCGAAGGGTAATAGGTAGGCGCTAAATCAGATGTAGAAGAAAAAGTTCCTGAAGTACTTGAAGTACTCCATGTAATAGCGGCATAGTTGTTCAATTGTAAAAAATTCAATGGTATGCCAACATCGTTTGTACAATAATCCTTTGAATTAGGGAGCTCTACAATCGGAGTGGGTATGATGTCAATTCGCTTTGTATCAACTACTTCCGTACAACTACCATTTCCAGTCCCAGTTAATGTTAGTATAATGAAACTGTTTGTTATGTCTATATCACTAGGGCTGTAAGTTGCAGTTAATTCATTTTGATCTTGCCATGTACCAGTACCATTTGATGTCCATGTCAAGCCAAGGGTATTGGACGTTGTTGCATCAGTAATTACATAATCACTTCCAGCACATACTGTTGCATTAGCACCCGCATTTACTTCTGGAGCAGGAGTTAAAGTAAGTCTAAAGGAGTCCGACACATTATCTGTAACCACACAAGGTACAGCAGCATTTGCAGTCATTGTTAAATCAACAAATCCAGTCGCTACATCCGCTAGGGTAGGTGTGTATGTTGGGTTTGGACTGTTTTCATTGTCAAAAGTACCCGTACCTGTTGTTTGCCATTGAACAGAAGCTTCATTTCCATTTGTGGTAACACCAGCTATTGGATATGGAGAAATATCACAGCTTTCTGCATCAGCAGCAAAAGCAGTAATTTCTGGAAGCTGGGTTACTGTAAGTACAAGCTCTTCAATAACGGACACATCACATGGATTAAGGCCTGTCGCGGTAACTTTTAATCGTACAGTTTGGCTATCTACTGCAGGCTCATAAACCGGAGTTTCAGAATTTCCCCCTGAAATAATAGTTCCTCCGCCACTTAGAATTTCCCAAGTAATTGTATCGTAGAAGTTTATGGTTGAATTTATGTTTAGCGGAGTTCCAAAACAAACGGTAGTTTCGGAATTACTTAGATCTATTGTTGGGATAGGATCAATAGTCAATTCAAAAGTATCAGATGCAGTTGGATTAACACATGCCGCAGCAGCATTTACACTTAATGTAAGTGTAGCACTACCATTAGTTAGATCACCTGGACCTGGTGCATAGGTAGGTGCTTCTTCTGTTCGATCAGAAAAGGTTCCATCACCAGAACTTGTCCATAAATAGCTTTCAACATGTTCTTCAATTATCTGAGTTGTATCAAAAGTATAATTATCTGTAGCACATATTGTAGCATTATCTGGGTCAATGGTAATTGTTGCTTGTGGTGCAATAGATAATACAAGCTCATCAAAGATTGGTGCTACACACGGACCAATAGCATCTGCGGTAAGGCGAAGCGTTACAAAGCCTGCATTGATATCTGCTTGTGAAGGTGTGTATATGGTGTTAAGATCATTTTGATTTGCAAAACCAGCGTTATTTCCTGAAGAAGCAGTCCATATTGCGTTATTGGTAAATGCAAGAGTAGCTGTGTTGGTTTGGTATGTATCTCCTTCACAAATCGTTGTATTATTCCCTGCAACAACATCAGGTTGATTTTGTATGTTCAATACCATAATACTAGTCACTGCTGTGTCACAGGGGCTTTCTGGCTGAACAGTTAGAACTAAATTAGCGAATCCAGCAGCAATCTCAGCAGCTGAAGGCGTGAAGGTAGGAGTTAATGTATCGCCGTTTGCAAAGCTACCACCAGTAGCTGAAGACCATAAAACAGTCGTATAGTTTTCTGCTGTGGCAGTGGATACATTGAAAGTGTCCCCTTCGCAAATCGTGGCTTCATCTCCTGCATATGCTATAGGGCTTTCCCCAATTGTAATGACTACTTCATCTTCAGCAATTATAGCACACGGATTAGTTGGCGTTGCTGTTAATTTAAGGGTCACTGTACCCGCTGTAATATCTGCAGGGCTTGGAATGTATGTTGCTCCAGTTCCAGAACTGTTTTGTATCACTCCAGTTCCTGTCACATTGGTCCATTGAAGCGTATCAAAGTTGGTTGCTACGGCATTAAATGTGTATCCCGTTTCACAAATGCTTATCGCATCTGGTCCTGCATCAACAGTTGGGTTTTCAATAATGGTGAGTTCAAAGCTATCAGAAATAGGGGTTGCACATGGTGCAATGGGTTGCGCCGTTAATGTAAGCTGAATGGGATTTCCAGCTGCTTTATCTGCATCACTTGGAACATATACAGTAGATAATGTATTGGCGGGAGTAAATGAACCCGTACCAGAAGTTGTCCACTCAAAGGTGGAATTATCTACATTAATAACATCTACACCTTCTGTTAAATTAATCGTCAAGTCGGTGTCTTCACAAAGCGATCTATTAGCACCAAGTTCCATTTCAGGGCTAGGTGCTAAGGTCAATTCCATAATATCCGTACTCACCTCTTCACAAGGACCTCTGCCTACTGCAGTAATCGTAAGTTCTATTAGAGCTCCTGATGCAATATCTTGAGCACTTGGTATATAGATTGGCTTTTCAATAGTATTATTGGGAATAAATAAACCCGTACCAGAAGTTGTCCATGTTACAGATGAATGGTTTATGGCGGTAGCTTCATTTAGTGCAAAGGAACCATCATCACAAATCTCTGCATCGGGCCCTGCTGAAGCTAGTGGCAATTGGATGAAATTTAGTGTGATTGTATCGGAGCTAGAAGCACCACAATTAGCGGGATCTTGAATACCTGTAAGTGTTAAAACTACGGATCCATTTGCAATGTCTGCTCCAGTTGGTGTATACTGAGGATTTAATACGTTAACTGAAGGCGAAAAACTCCCCGAACCACTTGTGTCCCACAAAACCTGGTCTTGGAATTGAGCAGTCGCAGTAGTAAGTGATGCCACGGTATCATCTTCACAAAAATCAAGCGATACTGGTCCAGCATCTACAATGGGGATTTGAGTGATCGTAAGCAACATTTCACTAAATTCTGGTATTGCACACGGCGCATTTGGTAAAGCTTGTAATTGTAAGCGTACCTGACCGCTTAATCGATCAGCGGCTCCGGGTGTGTAGGTAGGCTCAATGGAGTTGCCGGGAACGAAAATTCCATCTCCACTTGTAGTCCAAACAACTTGATTGTAGTTTGTTGCTATGGCCCCAGAGCCAACAAAAGAATAACTTTCGCCTTCACAAATTGTTTGGTCGGGCCCTGCTTCTGCCGTTGGTGAAGCAGTAATGCTTATGATCATGGTGTCAATTGCAGGAGCACCACAATTAACATTCCCATCTGTTAATGGTGCTGCTGTTAAACGCAACAAAACATTGCCTACCTCATTTGGGTTCGGCACATATGTTGGATTGATGGTTGTAGGGTTTTGTAGCGTGCCACTTCCGGACAATACTGTCCAAGTTAAACCGCTAAAATTTGTAGCTGTTGCCGTTACTATTGAAGCATCTTCACCTTGACATATCGTAATATCATTTCCGGCATTTGCAGTTGCTTCGGGAACTATGGTTAGCTCCATAGAATCTGAAATGGTATTACATCCATCCTGTTCTAAGGTCATGGTTAGTTGAACAAAACCTGCTGCAACATCTCCGGCGCTAGGGGTGTACACTGGGTTCACTGCAGCGGTACTATCAAAACCTCCTGTACCTGTGGTTGACCAAGTTATGGCACTATAGTTTGTTGCTGTAGCACCAGCAAGCGCGTATGGACTATTTGCACAAACTATGGCATTAGGGCCTGCATTTGCTACTGGTGCGGCGTTTACCTGAAAAACAAGAATGTCTTGAACCGGAGCTGAGCAGCTGTTAAAGGCATTTGCGGTTAGCGTTAACGTTACATCTCCATTCACTAAATCATTTGCGCCCGGGGTATAAATAGGAGTTAATGAAGTAGCACCATCAAACTCCCCATCTCCACTAGAAGTCCATAAAAGACTTTCTTCATAATTAACTTGTGCTCCAGTAATGGTATTAGCACCTTCACATAAGGTTTGGTTTTCTGGACCCGCATTTACTTCAGGAATCCTGTGAATGGTTACTACGCTTTGTGAAGTTTCTGTTACCGACCCACAAGAGTTTTCACCGGTAACCGATAAGGTTAACACAGTTCCTCCTGCACTTAGATCGACAGTGTTAGGTATGTATTCAAAATCGCTTGGGTTAGCTCCTGTGATAAATGTTCCTCCATTGCTAGAGGTCCATGTAAATGAAGATCCGTTAGCCCATGTAGCATCACTCAAGTCAACATTATCACCATCACAGATGGTTTTGTTTGCTCCAGCAAACACTTCAGGTTCAGGAGTTAACTGAATAACAACAGGATCAATAATATCGCCGGTACATGGAGCATTTGGGCTTGCCGTCATTGTTAATGTGACACTGCCGTTTGCAACATCCGCCGCAGAAGGCGTATATGTAGGGGTCAACGTATTTCCGTTTGTTAAAGTTCCAGCAGTACCCGATGAACTCCACGAAATAGACGCGAAGTTTTCTGCAACTCCAGCAAGCTGGTAGGGACTGTTTTCACAAAGCTCAACAGGGCTTAGACCTGCTTCAGCGGATAAACTAGGAGTTATGGTTAATACCATGGTAGATACGTCTGGGGTAATGGCGCATACTCCAATGGATGTTCCTGTTAACTGTAAGGTAACTGCACCGTTTGAAATATCTGTTGGTCCAGGAAAATAAATAGGGTTTAGAGTGTTGTTAACATCAAAAGTTCCATCCCCACCAATTGCACTCCAGTCAAAAGTAACATTAGGAGGTAAAACACTAGAAGTAGCTTGGTCTAAACGGTACCCAACTCCAGTATCACTTTCACAAATGCTGTCACTTGGCCCAGCAAAAATTTCAACAGGAATAGCAACATTAATCGCTACACTATTTGTTTCGGAACAATTGGTTGACGCTGTTTTGGTTTCAATAAGTGTATAAACAATGTTTTCAGTAGGAGAAACTGTAGGATTGGCCAATACGGAGTTAAATCCAGGGGGATTAGAAGTCCACGAATAGGTACTTCCAGCTACGGCAGGCGCTCCAATGGAAATGCTTTCTCCCAAACAGATTTCAGTGTTTCCAACTACGGATGCTTCAGGATTTTCGATTACAGCGATTAGTACGTCGTCCGTTTCTTCAAGAACCTGTCCGTTAACTGTAGTTGTAACAGTCAGAGTAAATAACGTAGTTACCTGAGGGACTACTCTTGTATATGGGCTTCCTGGATTATCAATGACAGGCCCATCAGCACTACCAATGGCTGGAGCAGAAGTCCATTGATAAGAATAAGAAGGATCTGCAGTATTCGATCCTAAATAAAGCGCTTCGCTGTCACAAACAGTTTTATCACTACCAGCAATGGCTTGTGGTCCTACAAATATGGTACGTGTTGCTGTTTGTGTGTTCGATGAACTGTCAGAAGCTGTGTATGTAATGGTGTAGCTTCCAGTTATGTTTGTGTTAACACTTCCATTTACAGTTACTGTCACTGGATCG
>JAQWGN010000019.1 GCA_029238215.1 Flavobacteriaceae bacterium | reverse complement strand
AACAGGATTTACAGTCACAATATTTCCCGTGATATTTCCTTCATGGCTATCCGTTGCTTCAGCTCCGGCATCCACATAAGGGGTAAAGACTTCTTGTGTTATTGTGGTGTTGCCGAGTAATGTGATTACTGGCTTGGTAATATCAACAATAGTAACAGTTCTCGAAGCTTGAAGGGCCATATTTCCATCGGAATCTTGGACATCGTATGTTATTGTGTAGCTGCCTAAGCTGTTGACGTCAACGGGATTTGAAACAACAATACTGTGACTAATATCTCCATCTTCAGCGTCCAAGGCTGTTGCACCAGCATCCACATATAAAGCGCCCACTTCTAGAGTGATATTTGCATCGCCAATCAGAGTGATTATAGGTCTAAAGGCATCTACAATATTTACGGTTCTAATTACTTCAGTGGCTATGTTTCCAGCAGCATCACTAACACTATACCTTACTGTATATACACCAACGGTATTACTGTCTACAGGATTAATGGTGTTTATACTTGCCGTAATATTGCCATCGTAATTGTCTAATGCTGATGCGCCTAAGTCGGTGTATGGAGTACCTACTGCTAAAGTTATTACAGGATTTCCATTTATTGTTATTTCTGGAGCCGTTGTGTCTACTATTTTTAGGGTGCGTTCCACTTGGCTAGCAGCATTTCCAGAAGCATCACTTACATTGTAAGTGATGACATAGGTTCCTAAATTAGTTGTGTTAACAGGATTTCCAGTCACAATATCTCCTGTGATATTTCCTTCATAGCTATCCGTTGCTTCAGCTCCGGCATCTACATAAGGGGTAAAGACTTCATGTTCTATTGTGCTGTTGCCGAGTAATGTGATTACCGGCTTAGAGGTATCAACAACATGTACGGTTCTGGTTACTTGAGTTGCTACATTTCCAGAACTATCTTGGACATTGTATGTTATTGTGTAGTCGCCTAAGCTGTTGACGTCAACGGGATCTGAAACAACAATATTGGAACTAATATCTCCATCCACAGCATCCTCGGCTATTGCACCAGCATCCACATATGAAGTACCCGCCTCTACAGAGACAGTTGCATCACCAATCAGAGTAATTACAGGTCTAGTAGTATCTACAACGTTAATTGTCCGGGTAACTTCTGTTGCTATATTTCCGGCATCATCACTAACACTATACCTTACTGTATATACACCAACGGTATTACTGTCTACAGGATTAATGGTGAATATACTTGGCGTAATATTGCCATCGTAATTGTCTAATGCTGATGCGCCTAAGTCAGTGTATGTAGCACCTACCGCTAAATTTATTACAGCATTTCCATTTATTGTTATAATAGGCGCTGTGGTGTCTACAATGGTTACGTTGCGTACCTTTTGATTGGCAGTATTTCCAGAAGCATCATTTACATTGTAAGTGATGACATAGGTTCCTACAGCAGTTGTGTTAACAGGATTTACAGTCACAATATCTCCTGTGATATTTCCTTCATAGCTATCCGTTGCTTCAGCTCCGGCATCCACATAAGGGGTAAAGACTTCTTGTGTTACTGTGGAATTGCCGATTAATGTAATTACCGGCTTAGAGGTATCAACAACGGTTACAGTTCTAGTTACTTGAGTTGCTACATTTCCAGAACTATCTTGGACATTGTATGTTATTGTGTAGTCGCCTAAGCTGTTGACGTCAACGGGATTTGCAACAACAATATTGGGGCTAATATTTCCGTCTTCAGCATCCTCGGCTATTGCACCAGCATCCCCATACGAAGTACCCGCCTCTATAGAAACATTTGCATCACCAATCAGAGTGATTATAGGCCTAGTAGTATCTACAACGTTAATTGTCCGGGTAACTTCTGTTGCTATATTTCCGGCATCATCACTAACACTATACCTTACTGTATATACACCAACGGTATTATTGTCTACAGGATTAATGGTGTTTATTCTTGCCGTAATATTACCATCAAAATTGTCTAATGCTGATGCGCCTAAGTCTGTGTATGGAGTACCTACCGCTAAATTTATTACAGGATTACCATTTATTGTTATAATAGGCGCTGTGGTGTCTACAATGCTTACGTTGCGGACCTTTTGGTTAGCGGCATTTCCAGAAGCATCGCTTACATTGTAAGTGATGACATACGTCCCTACAACAGTTGTGTCAACAGGATCTACAATTATAAGACTCGTCCTGAGATCCCCTTCAAAGCTATCCGTTGCTTGGACTCCAGCATCCACATAAGGGGTAAAGACTTCTAGTGTTACTGTAGGGTCACCAAATAAGGTGATTACCGGCTTGGTGGTATCTACGACATGTACGGTTCTGGTTACTGGGGCGGCTGCATTTCCATCGGAATCTTGTACATTGTATGTTACTGTGTAGGTGCCAAGTGTACTGGTGTCAACAGCATTTGAAACAACAATACTGTGACTAATATCTCCATCTTCAGCATCAAAGGCTGTTGCTCCACTGTCTGTATAAATTGAACCTGCTTGGATCGTTATTGTTGAACTACCAGTTAGTGTGATTACTGGCGCTGTAGTGGCTACAACACGAATTTCGGGATTAAAGTTTGTTACTTTGCTGTTGGAATATTCATTTATAGCAACATCATTCCCAAACACAAAATTTGGTAATAATGATATAAACGTAAAAAAAGAAAATATTAAAATTTTCAACATAAAGGGTTAAGTTTCTTAAATATAGACTTGGGAGTCTCTTACAAAAGTATGATTTTAGATTAAATTATCTAAAAAATTTATGCAAGGAATAAAAAAAATATATTTTTTCATGTTTTAAAACTGTGTAAATCAATAAGGCTATAAAATTTTTGTACCTTTGTTTAAACCCAATAAATTTGAAAAAATACTTACTATTATCTATTGTTTTTGGCTTAATTTCTTCTTGTAATACAGAGACTTTTGAATTAGATAAACTAAGCTCCAAAACAGGTCTTACACCTTCGTGGCAACTCCCTGTTGCTCAAATAGAACTCGGCATTCAAACTTTTTTAGACAGCTTGGACTTAGAAGTTGATGATCAGCGTGATGCATATGGGACTATATACCTTAAAGACACAATTAATAACATTGGTTCAGTTAAACTCGCTGATATTTTTGATATCAATGATTTTACGACAACTTTTGATAGAACATATGCTTTAGAGCCTATATCTATTGACGATGCATCCTATTATAATGACTCAGTTTCTTTTGGAACCATTCTTGGAGTTCCAGACGGTACGACAGCTCCTGAAGTTCTGCCAATTGCTTTGGAGACTATAAATTCTGGGACAATAGATTTTCTTGGAAGCTCATTTGGAGAAGTTACATTTAAATCTGGAACATTTTCTTTTGAAGTGCAAAATGGATTTCCTATTCCAGTTACCTTGACATTTCGCTTAGTAAATAATGCAGGAGCTACAGTTTTGACTTCAACACCTACTCTTTTAGTTGTAGGCGGATCTGAAGAAATTATGCTTGATTTAAGCGCTTTTACATTAGAAAATATAGGTTCTATTGCCATGGATTTGCAGTCTCCTGGAACAGCTAATTCAGTAACGGTTGATGCTTCGCAACAACTTAGTATTGATGCTTCTTACCGAGATGTTTTGATATCGAAAGCTGAAATAGCATCTCCCATCTCTTTTGAATACTCATTTGACCAAGAAGTTGGTTTTACATCTCTAAATGATGAAACATTATCACAACTTGATTTAGAAAAAGGAAGATTTAATGTTGAATTAATCCACGATTTTGGTGTCCCAATAAATGTAACAATTGAAAGTTCCGATGCTGAGGTTTCAACAAATCCTTTTGGACAAACCTACAATGTAACTGCAGTTTCAACGCCGCAAGAGTTTAATTGGAATATGGACGATCTGGTCATACAGTTTACACAAAACGGACCACAAAGCTACTTCACATTACAATATACATTAGAGATAAGTCTTTTGGCAGGTCAGGTAATAGAAGCAAACAAAACCATGCAAGTAAGTGGGAGTTTTACAGACTTAGAATTGACTGCTGCCTATGGCGATTTTGGGGTGAAGACCAGCAGCTTTACAGAGACTTTAGAAATTGATGAAGACCTATCGGACTTTATTGATAAATTCAAGTTATTTGAGCCAAAGGTTGACCTCATAGTAAATAGCACCTTAGGGGTTCCCGCCACCTATACCATAGACGCCAGTGCGTTTAGAAAAGACGGTTCATTCCTAGATTTTGAGGCACCTACTGTAAATCCTGTAATTTCAGCACCAACTCAACTACTAAATACTGCACAAACTCGAATCACTTATGACAATACAAACAGTAATATCGAGGAATTTATTTCTTTTATCCCTGATGATTATATATCGGCAAACTTGACGTTTACAACAAACCCAGATGGCCCCCCAACGACGACAAATTTTTTACATAAGGATTCCAAAATCTGGGTTGATGCTGAGGTAGAGGCACCTGTACATTTTAATATTTCCAATTTTTCTATCAGCGATACAGTTCGGTTCGAACCACCGCTTAAAGACGAAGAAGACGTGGATCGTATTTTAGCAGCAAGTTTGTATATGCACTTTACGTCTGATATCCCGCTAAATACACGAATTCATACCAGTCTTATAGACACACTTACTAATAGCGTATTGGTAGACTTTGACACATTTGAAATGAACGCTGCTAGCACCAATGAAATTGGTGAAGTTATCGCAGCTGCAGAATTTACAAGTGATTTAAATTTTTCAGATGATCAAATTAGTGCGCTTAAAGACGGGAACGGATTAACGATGACTGTAGAAGTAGATTCTGAAGAGAACCAAACAAAAAATGTTAAAATATCAAGCAGTGCTAGAGTTAAACTTAGTGTTGCTGCTAAACTAAAAGTTCAAATCGATGAATAAGTCTTTATCCAATAACTTCCGTAGGCTTTCATTGATTTTTATAATTGGTTTTACTGCTGCGCAACTTCAAGGTCAAGTTAATTTGACTTCATACCACCAGTTTAATGATTCGTCGAAAACAAATTTTAACCCAGCGATGTATGACATTAGCGATGCAAAACTAGACATTGCATTTATGAATATGGATTTAGGGTTTCATAGCAACTATAAATACAGTGACATGATTCATAAAGGCACTGGAATTTATTCAGATTCCTTGGTATTGGATTTCCCTAAATTTAGAAATGCAACTGGAACAGCCAACCATTTCTCAATCGGTAACAATCTTACACTTTTTCGAGTTTCGTTAAAATTGGGAACTCCTAGTGAGGAAACACAATACGGCGGACTTCCGCATCATCTAACGGTTGGCTTACGCTATAGAGTGATGACTAACATGAGTTTTAACGACGATTTTGTCACCCTGTTTACTCAAGGCAATGCTGCTACGTATACCGATTTGTTGACGGGCAGTTTAGGTCTTAATGCTACCGCTATGCGCGAACTTAGTGTTGGTTATGGTCGTAGGATAAACAAACGCTTTTGGGCTGGGATAAACTTGAAATACCTCCAAGGATACTACAATGTAGCTACAAGTAAATTTAATCTTGGCATGCAAGGAGTCGACTTTGAGAATTATATCGACGTTACTTCAAGTGCTGAATTTCGTGTTTCTGGACCTGTTACTTTTGAATATGATACAAATCAGTTTATTAGTGGGGCTGATTTCACAAGTCCTGACTTTGGTTTGTCGGACATGTTTTTTTCAAAAGGAAACCCAGGTATTGCTGTAGATCTTGGTATTGTGTATGAAGCAAACGACCGTTTAGTTCTTAGTGCAAGCCTTACAGACTTAGGGAGTATTCGTTGGAAAGAAGACGTAAAGATTATTGAGCAAAACACCTCGTACCGTTATAATCCGGCAGATTTGAGTAATTCCTATGATGAGGAATTGGAAAATTACATAAGCCCGGACGATGTTTTTGATGCCCTAACAGAAGATTTTAAACAATCGTTTAAGACGTATGAGACCGAATCAGCGTATACTCAGTCGCTTCCATATCAGTTTTATTTAGGCGCACGATATACGCTTAACCCAACCCTAAACGCGGGATTGGTATATTCAAAGCAAGCTTTTAGACACTTTGATCAAGATTTGGTGGCTGCATCCTTAAATGCCTTCATGCTTAATTTCTTGAGTATTTCCGGAAATCTAATTCTTGATGGCAATGATACCTATTTTGGTTTAGGGGGTAGCTTAACCCTTGGACCAATCCAATTATCAATGTCTTTAAATAATATTAAAGCTGTTTCAGATCCTGCCAATGCGAATACGGGAGCTATTCAGTTTGGAATGCGTGTGCGTATGTAGTTGCCTTTTTACTGGTTACCTGTATTACTGCACTTTCGCTCCCTTCTATATTTGGGCTAAAATTTTTAATATAACTCCAATGAAGTCACATTTATGCAATTTTAGTTTAGCCTTAAACAATGCTGTTAGAGATTACAATCAACAGCTATACCTATGCTGCTTAATGACCTATGGCTGTCTTTTAAGACCTCATAGAGAGATTAGAGAGCTTACTTGGTCAGACTTTTCAGAAGACCTTAGATACATTCATTTATCAGGGAATAGAAACAAATCAGGAAGAAATAGGATAGTGCCTGTACCAGCTTATATCAGAGATGTACTTGTAAAAGGAGAGTCTAATCATAATATCTTCTCTGGAAACAATAAACCACTAAACCAGGACTATTTTAAGACCCTTTGGAGCCGTTTTAAGAAACAATCAGATATACTTGAACAAGGACAAACACTTTACTCTTTTAGGCACTCTGGAGCTATAGAAATATTCAAAAGAACAGGCTCATTGCACAAGCTGCAAAGAGCTATGGGGCATTCAAGTTTAAATGTATCTCTTACCTACTTAAGAGGATTAAAAGTAGCTGAACTAAAAGAAGAGGATATGCCTATGGTTTAATTCCCGAGTATAATTTCCTTTAATTCCTTTGATTTTACATAAAATTCTTCTTTAGAAATTAAATCTAAATCTAAAAGTTCTTTTAATTCTTTCAATTCTTTGATTGCTTGACCTCTATTTATAGTATTATTTGTAGATTCAGAACTGATGTTTAATTCATTAGAAAGTTTCTCATCAAATTTATGAGGATGATTTTTGATTGATTGTAATACAAGTCCTGTTAAAAAATGAGCTGTTCTATCATGTCTAACGGCTCTTTGATGAATTATTTCACCATTAATATCAGATAATGTTAATACAACATTTTTAAATGGCCAGTTTTCATTTTCACTTATTAAATAGAGGTAAAGAGCTAAATTTTGATTAGTTCTTAAATCCTCAGGAGCATCATCTAAATCTGAGATGATTTTAAAGTTGGTTTCACTTATATCATCTACAACTACATCTCTCATTTTTGGAATCTCTTTGTCTTTTGATGACTTAATATTTGAAATTACAATGTATTTGTATCTATTCAAATTTTTACTATTGAGGCTTACAATATCTTCCGCTTTTTGTCTCGCGGTTTTAAATGCACCGCTAGCAGCTAGATTGCCAATCATATTACCCATCGCTTGGTTTAGTTTCTGTTGAGATTTAACATATTCATTTGCTGAATTATCCACTATTACAGCTGGGTTTGAATAGGACCCACTATAATTTGTTGATGGAGTTGCTATACTTGATACAGTTGGAAGACTTGTACTTCTTTTGTCAGACTGCCTTTTGCTTTGGCCTGCTTGAACACCTCTTGCATAACCATCACTATATGTTGAATAGCCAGGGGCAGGAATTGGTGCGATTGGTGCAATTGGTGGAACACAGGTAATATCTTCAAGACAATAACCCTTTTTATAACCTTCCTTATACCCATCAGAAAAGGATGATTGAGAATATGAAATATTACACAAAATAATAAAGAAGAAAAATACAATAGGCTTCATGATTGATAATTTTAATAAAAATATGAATTTATTGTTAGCTATGTATATATTATACGGTGCTCAAAAAAATATTTGGCTAATTTTATGATGAATTTAATCTTAGATAATATGGACAAAAAAATTAGTAAATTAGAATCTTAAAAATTAGTGATTAAATTGGACGAGCTATTTGAGTTAACGGAAAAATACAAGTTATCTAACCCCAATGAAGAAAACCCTATGAACTTTTTTAATTGTTTAGGTGCAGACGCTTTAAAAAAGGTTCTCAAAAAAGCACTGCAAAATGATTTAAAACTTCAATATAAAGATGCAGGTGTTGATGTAGAAGATGGGGGAGAAGTAATACTGATTGAAAAGTAATAGCATCAATGAATATTATTCAAATAGAAAAAAATCTAAGTAAACTAATAAAGAGCCTCAATGAGGAGACTTTCATTTATGATTTACTATTAGCGTATGGTTCTAAACCTTCTCTAATTTCAAGATTAAAAAACGGTTTGTATAACCTCTCAAAAGTTGAGGGTGAAGTATCTCTTAAAAAGAAGTTATTCTTCAAGAAGGTTTACAATGAA
>JAQWGN010000004.1 GCA_029238215.1 Flavobacteriaceae bacterium | reverse complement strand
TGTTTATTTGTTAGAACTACAAAGAGAAAACGGTGAAATAATAGCTAAAAAAATACTTAAACAATAATATTAAAAATGAAACATTTAAAAAACATATTAGTGCCACTTTTTGTAACATTAACGTTAGGGTGTAATGAAGAAAAAGTAAGGCATCAAGAAAATTCAATTTTTGGTAAATGGTCTTTAATTAGATATGAAGCTGGTTTCTCACCGACAGAAGATTTTAGTAATGGTGAAGTCATTTGGTTGTTTAAACAACCAAATAAACTAAAAGTAGAAACACATAACACCATGTCTTCTCCAATTAAATTGATTGGAGAGTATGAATTTTCATTAAATAAAAATATTATAAATATTGACAATTCAAAGTACGATTTTTTAATAACTGAAAACACTTTAGTCATTTCTAATGATCCTTCAGCTGATGGCTTTATAGCTACTTTTTCAAAAGTAAATCAATAAAACTATTTGCATTGTTACCCCCCCCCGCTGGCGCGAGCTTGCCTGTAGCAAACAGGGCTGTGTCTCGTGCCAATAAAAAGTAAAAAAACTTCTGGCGCGCCTGCGCCCCCGCTGGCGCGAGGCTGTGACGCGTGTCACTCTTAAAAAAGTGTATAATTAAACATTCAAATCCTACTTGCACTGCATCCAATTCAACCGCATTTATCGAAGTAGCGTTAATTTTTTTATAAAATCGCATACCAAACACGGTTAATCGGCGTTTTTCTAGTAATTTTACATCTTATAAATATCATATAATGAACAAATCCCTTATACTGCTACTCGCAATTCCGCTTATCCTTTCTTCTTGTGTGTCACAAAAGAAGTATTCCGAACTCGAATCAGCGCAAAAAGAAACCAAAGACCTGCTAAACTCAGCAACGGTACGGTTAAACTCCTGTATTGATGAAAAGGCTACTAGCGATGCAAACCTAGCAGCGCTACGGGATCAAATCGGTTTTTTAAAAGCAAACAACCAAGAACTCATAAACAATATGGGCAACCTAACCACACTCTCGCAAAAGGGTGCTGAAAACTTGGAGCGTTCGCTAGAATCCTTAAAAGAAAAAGACATGCGTATTACACGTATGCAAGATGCTGTAACCCGCCGTGACTCGGTAACCCTTGCGCTAGTAACTAGCCTTAAAGGGGCGCTTGTAGACATTAACGACGCAGACATTGAAGTAAATGTTGAAAAAGGCGTGGTGTTTATTTCCATCTCCGACAAGCTGTTGTTTAAAAGCGGTAGCTATTATGTAACTACTCGTGCTAAAGAAGTGTTGGGTAAAGTTGCTCGTGTAATCAACGACAAAACCGACTTGGAATTTATGGTTGAAGGACACACCGATAACGTACCGGTTAAAAAGGACAGCAATGTGCTTGTAGACAACTGGGACTTAAGTGTTAAACGAGCTACTGCCGTAGTGCGTATCCTTCAAAACGATTTCTTGGTAGATCCAGCCCGTATGACAGCTGCCGGACGTAGCCACTACGTGCCGCTCGATGATAATACCACCCTTAGTGGACGTTCACGCAACAGACGTACACGCATTGTAGTACTTCCAAAACTCGATCAGTTCTTTGAATTGTTAGAGCAAGGCATGGAAGCTGCTTCTAAATAGTTTTCGAATAAATAAAACATACAAAGCTGCTTTCGAGCAGCTTTTTTTTATTCAATACGTTTAAGCTTTGCAAAGCGCAACAGCAGGTTCTTCTCCCCCGACTGGTCAAAACGAATCAGTGCCTTGGCATCATTTCCCGTTCCTTCTAAATTAACCACTGTACCAAAACCAAAACGGCTATGCGATACACGTGCGCCTTGAGTGATGTCGGGAATAGACATTGTTTCGCCTGTGGTCGCTTTAGAAACAGCCTTCATACGTGCCTTGGGAGGCACCGAAGCTGCAGGAGTGGGTTTTTTCTTTGGAAGTGCTTTAAATCGCACCCGATTAGGGTCTGGCGCATCAAATACCGAAGTGTCTATCATCGGTTTAAACATATAAGCGTCATTCACAACCTGATTGTCCACACAAGCCGCATCGAGTTCTGTTAAAAACCGACTGGGTTCCGCATCGATAATCTTCCCCCATCTAAAACGGGATAAGGTATAGGTGAGTGTTACACGCTTTTCAGCTCGGGTTAGTGCCACATAAAACAGGCGGCGCTCTTCTTCCAATTCGGCACGGGTGTTTACGCTCATCGCTGATGGAAATAAATCTTCCTCCAAACCAACGATGTAAACGTTTGGAAACTCCAATCCCTTAGCCAAGTGAATCGTCATCAACGACACCGCCTTCTGATCCTTTACCTCATTGTCAAAGTCGGTGGCAAGCGCAACGTCTTCCAAAAACTCCGCCAACGAGCCGGTAGCGTCAACAAGTTCCTTTTGTCCTTCAACAAAATCCTTGATACCGTTAAGCAGCTCTTCAATGTTTTCAATTCGTGTTACGGCTTCGGGCGTACCCTCTTTTTTTAGTTCTGAAACCAGCCCTGCCTTTTTGGCTACTAAATCTGCCAACTCAAAGGCATCAAGTGTTGTTAACTGAATCCGAAAGGATTCCATCATCGTATAAAAATTCTGAAGCTTGGTGCGTGTACCGGCATTGATGTTGAGCGGTAATTCCTGAACTTTTTCCAATACTTGAAATAAGGTACAGTCATGCGCTTTGGTTGCAACGATAAGTTTGTCTAATGTCGTTTGTCCAATCCCACGCATGGGGTAGTTGATAATGCGTTTTAGACTTTCCTCATCACTCGGATTAATAAGTACCCGCAAATACGCCAACACATCTTTAATTTCTTTGCGCTGATAAAACGAAACACCTCCATATACTCGATACGGGATGTTGCGTTTTCGAAGCGAATCTTCCATCGCCCTAGACTGGGCATTGGTGCGGTACAGAATTGCAAACTCCTCATAACCGAGTTGGGTTTGCATGGCACGTTCAAAAATATCTCCTGCCACATAGCGACCCTCTTCTCCATCTGTTGGGCTGCGGTGAATAATAATTTTATGTCCTTCTGCATTGGCAGTCCACACATTTTTTTCCAACCGATTTTGGTTGTGCGCAATCACCGCATTTGCAGCTTGTACGATGGTTCCCGAAGAGCGGTAGTTTTGCTCCAAACGATACACTTTTGCATCGTCATAGTCCCGTTGGAAATTTAGAATATTTTGAATGTTAGCCCCCCGAAATGCATAAATACTCTGCGCATCATCGCCAACAACACAAATGTTTTGGTATTTATCGGCAAGTGCACGTACAATAAGGTACTGGGAGTGGTTGGTATCTTGGTACTCATCAACCAATATGTAACGAAAACGCTCTTGGTATTTGGCAAGCACATCAGGAAAACGGTTTAACAACTCATTGGTTTTAAGCAATAGGTCATCAAAATCCATAGCACCGGCCTTAAAGCATCTATCTACATATTCCTTATAAATGGTTCCCATTTCTGGACGTTTGGATTCTTTGTCGGCCTCCAAAAGTTCTGGATTGTTGTAATAGGCACGAACGGTAATAAGGCTATTTTTAAAGGAAGAAATTCGAGAGCGAATCTGCTTTACTTTATATAAGTCCTTATCGAGATTTAACTCTTTGATAATCGAAGCCAGTAAGCGTTCAGAGTCTTGGGTATCATAAATGGTAAAGCTTGACGGGTAACCCAAGCGATCTGCCTCAGAACGAAGGATACGTGCAAAAACCGAGTGAAAAGTTCCCATCCACAAGTTTTTGGCCTCGCTCTCTCCAACAATTTCCGCAATACGTGCTTTCATTTCACGCGCAGCCTTATTGGTAAACGTAAGGGCTAAGATGGAAAAAGAATCCACGCCTTGCTGCATCAAATAGGCCATTCGGTAGGTCAAAACCCGTGTTTTTCCCGAACCTGCACCAGCAATAACCATAAGGGGTCCTTCCTTATGAATGGTGGGTTTTTGTTGTGCCTCGTTAAGTAATTTTAAGTAGTCTTCCAACACGGATAATAAGTAGTGAAAATAACCAAACCCAAACGCATGGTAAAGGAGCAATACAAATAGTTATTAACAGGAAACTACTATCTTCGTTTTTCATGTCAACTGTCTTACAAAAACCGATTGATTACCTGAAAGGCGTTGGGCCAAACCGTGCGCAATTGCTCCGAAAAGACTTGGGCATTCATACGGTACAGGATTTATTGTACTTTTTTCCGCACCGCTACATTGACAGGAGCCACTATTACACTCCGTCTAATATTCCCAATACAACGGCAGAGGTACAGGTTAAAGGATCCATCATTGACTTAGAAATTGTAAAACAAAAACGAGGAAGTCGTTTGGTTGCCACTTTTAGTGACGGGCAAAGCACCATGGAGTTGGTTTGGTTTAGAGGTCATCAATGGATTCAAAAATCACTGCAAAGCAATACACCTTATGTGGCCTTTGGTAGGTTAAATTGGTTTGGAAAGAAATGTTCTATTGCACATCCAGAACTTGAATTGCTTGAAGACCATGAACAGCGAAAAGGGAATTTTCAACCTGTTTACCCATCCACAGAAAGCTTACTTAAAAGTGGGATTTCGCAACGGGTAGTCCGACAAATAATGATACATCTTTTTGAGGAGCTACAAGGGAGCTTTCAAGAAGTACTTCCTGCAGAAATCCTTAAGCAATATGCCCTTATAGATAAAAATCGCGCACTTACACTTATTCATTTTCCAAGTACCCAAGAAGAACTCGCAAAAGCGCAGTACCGTTTAAAGTTTGAGGAGTTGTTTTTTCTGCAATTACAACTAGCCCTGAAAAAACGCAATCACAAACTAAAAATTCGAGGAATTCCATTTCCATCCTTAGGGACTTATTTTAATAATTTTTACAACAACCACCTCCCCTTCCCACTTACTGAAGCACAAAAACGAGTAATTCGAGAAATCCGAATAGATTTAAAAGGCGAAGCCCAAATGAATCGCTTGCTGCAGGGTGACGTGGGGTCGGGAAAAACCATTGTTGCTGTGCTAAGCATGCTAATGGCCGTAGACAACAACATGCAGGCCACGCTAGTAGCACCAACCGAGATTCTAGCACAACAGCATTACAAAAGCATTGTAGAATTATTAAAACCCCTTGGTGTTACCGTTGGTTTACTTACTGGATCGGTATCAAAAAGCGCACGGGTTCCCTTATTAGATCAGTTGGCTAGCGGAGAATTACATATACTAATCGGCACACATGCTGTGTTAGAACAACCCGTAACATTCCATCAATTGGGCTTGGCAATTGTCGATGAGCAGCACCGGTTTGGCGTTGCACAGCGAGCCAAGCTCTGGCGAAAAAACAAGCGTCCACCCAATGTTTTGGTAATGACAGCAACTCCTATTCCACGTACTCTAGCCATGACAGCCTATGGAGATTTGGACGTGTCGGTAATTGACGAACTTCCGCCAGGACGGAAACCCATTACCACCTTACATGGTTACGACAGCAAACGCCTGGCGATATTTCAATTCATGCGTGAAGAAATAGCAAAAGGGCGGCAAGTATATGTGGTGTATCCATTAATTCAGGAGTCTAAGGTGTTGGATTATAAAGACCTTATGGATGGATATGAAAGCATTGTTAGGGAATTCCCATTACCCGATTTTCAGGTTAGCATTGTTCATGGAAAAATGAAAGCTGAAGACAAAGCCTATGAAATGCAGCGTTTTGTTTCTGGGAAAACACAAATCATGGTTGCTACTACCGTGATTGAGGTTGGTGTTGATGTGCCCAATGCCAGTATTATGATTATTGAAAGTGCAGAACGTTTTGGTTTATCGCAATTGCATCAGTTACGAGGGCGTGTTGGGCGTGGAGCCAATAAAAGTTATTGTGTGTTGATGACAGGAAATAAGCTTAGCCATGATGCACAAACACGTATTCAAACCATGGTACGCTCGCAAGATGGCTTTGAGTTAGCAGAAGTTGACCTACAACTACGAGGCCCCGGTGATCTTATGGGTACCCAACAAAGCGGAATCCTTCAGTTTATCATTGCGGATTTAAAAAAGGATGCAGACTTACTCAAAACCGTTCGTTATGCTGTGGATCAACTTCTATTAAATGATCCAACTTTTGAGCAGTTAGAAAATCAGGTATTGCGTCAAGCGCTGGCCTTAACACAACAAGGAAAAAGTATTTGGAAGTACATCGGATAAGGGAATAAAAAAAATCCATCTTAATTGTATCTTTGCCACATAAATTACAATCATGCATATTTCTTTTAATTGGCTTCAGGATTTTATTCAACCTAATTTAGATGCCACTGCTATAAGTACAATTCTAACCGATTTGGGCTTAGAAGTAGAAGGAGTAACTCAATACCATTCCATAAAAGGAGGGCTAAAAGGGGTTGTTATTGGCAAAGTCATTAGTTGTGAGAAGCATGAAAATGCAGACAAACTCAAGGTTACTCAAGTGGATATCGGGCTAGATGAACCTGTGCAAATTGTTTGTGGCGCACCAAATGTTGCCGCTGGGCAAACTGTTCCCGTAGCTACAATAGGCACTACCCTATTCACAGAATCTGGTGAGTCTTTTGAAATTAAAAAAAGTAAAATCCGTGGAGAACTTAGCCAAGGAATGATTTGTGCTGAAGATGAACTGGGCTTAGGAACTGGACACGATGGCATTATGGTTTTGGAAAACCATCACAAAGCAGGTACTCCCTGTAAAGATGTATTTTCTATTGTAGATGATGAGGTGTTCGAAATTGGACTCACCCCAAATCGTTCCGATGCAATGAGTCACTTTGGCGTTGCTCGTGACCTTCGTGCTGCACTGCTTCAAAAACAAGAAACTCCTGCCCTAATTACACCATCTGCAAGTTCGTTTCACATTGAAAGTAATAAGGCTCCCTTACAAGTTGATGTAAAAGACAGTCAAGCAGCACCACGCTATTGTGGCTTACGAATTTCAGATGTTAAGGTCAAGCCGTCACCCGAATATATCCAACACCGCCTAAAGGCCATTGGACTAAAACCAATTAATAATATCGTTGACGCCACCAATTATGTGTTGCATGAGCTTGGTCAACCACTCCATGCTTTTGATGCGTCAAGAATTACAAGTGGAATTGTTTGTGTCCAAAAACTAAAGGCAGGTACGCCTTTTATAACACTAGATGGTGTAGAACGAAAACTAAGCAATGAAGACTTGGTTATTTGTAATGGAGATACACCCATGTGTTTGGCAGGAGTTTTCGGTGGTCTTGATTCGGGAGTTTCAGAAAACACAACCGAGATTTTTCTAGAAAGCGCCTATTTTGACCCTATTAGTATCCGTAAATCAGCAAAACGTCACGGTCTTAGTACCGATGCATCCTTTCGTTATGAGCGCAGTATCGATATTAATCTTGTTAAGTATGCTTTAAAACGTGCTGCCTTATTAATTAAAGAAGTTGCAGGTGGATCTATATCCTCTGAAATCACGGATGAATACCCCGTAAAGCACGAGCCCAATCAGTTGATTTTAAAGTACGAATACATGAATAATCTGATTGGTTTTGAAATTCCAAGAGAGACTATTAAGCAAATCCTTCATGGGCTTGACATTAAAATTACACACGTAACTGAAACGAGCATTGGTCTTGAAGTTCCTACGTACCGCAGTGATGTTACACGTCCTGCAGACATTGTAGAAGAAGTATTACGCGTTTACGGTTACAATAACATTCCATCAGGAACAAAGCTTAACAGTTCGATTCCTGACTTTAACTCGCAAACAGCAAACGAGAATTACAAACGCATCACACAACAATTTGTAGCGCAAGGGTTTTATGAGTTATATAACAATTCGCTTACCACACCAAAACACGGTGGTTTAGAAAATGAAATGGTGAAAATTCTTAACCCACTTAGCAGTGAGTTATCTGTAATGCGGACCAACATCCTGTATGGAATGCTAGAAACGGTTGCGTTTAACAGCAACAGACAGCAACAAGATCTTCGCTTTTTTGAATTTGGAAACACCTACCACAACTCAGAAAATGGGGTTATACAAGAAGAAATATTAGGTGTTGTGGTTACAGGAGAACAAACTTCAGGACACTGGCGATCAAACAATCAAAAGGCTGATTTCTTTTATTTAAAAGGAGTGATCCATGCACTATTAAGCCGATTTGGTGTAATTGCTGAAGAAAAACCCACAAATCATCCGTTTTTCAAAGAGGGAATTCAACTCGTACACAAAAACAAAACTCTTGGTGTATTAGGGGTTCTAGCGACAGATAAATTTCAAGGAATTGATATAGAACAGGATGTTTTTGGTTGTACCCTATCGCTAAAGGCATTAACTGATGGAGCTAAGAAACGTATGCAAGTAGCATCGTTGTCAAAATTCCCTACGGTTCAACGTGATTTAGCACTTTTGGTAGATCAAAACGTAAGTTTTGAAGCGCTGCATGAAATTGCCCTTAAAACAGAGAAACAACTACTGAAAGCGGTTCGGTTATTTGATGTGTTTACTGGTAAAGGTGTTCCAGAAGGGAAGAAGTCATATGCACTAAGCTTTACGCTTTCAGATAACACCAAGACACTTACCGACAAGCAAATTGATAAAGTAATCCAAAAGATTGCACATCAGTACGATAAACAGCTTGGAGCAACACTCCGATAAAGGTTTTGTAAATCAACACTTAAGCAGTTGACTATTTGATTGTTATGCTTATATTAGTTGGGCTAAAAAGAAAAATATGCTTTCATCCACCAATATTAGAACGGAGTTAGATTCCATAAAGCGGGTTGAGAAATCTGTTGAATTATTTGATAAAAACACTTTTGATATTGATTCCGTTGAGCCCTCACGCATTTATCATATAAGTCAAATTAAGCAAATTTGCATTGATTATCGCTTGCGGTTTTTAAATGCCAAGCTCTTTAAAGGGAGTTTTCCTATTGAGGCTGTAACCCAAATTAAAATGATTGAGGAGCAACACCAAACGGAATTAACAGATTTAAGAATTATGGCACCTTCAAAGCTTTTTAAGCTAGAGAATGCAGATGATCCCTTACTTTTTGCTCCTATGGGAAATGGCTATTACTACCTTATTCATCAATGGGGAAACGACTTACATCCACTACGCAAATGGTTGGTTTGGCCGTTTAAAAACTTAATTAATATGTGTCTTGCTACCTTAGTAGCAAGTTTTTTTCTTTCACTATTAGTTCCCATTTCTTTATTTACACCAAACCCGACCATTAGTGACTTTATGCTGATTTATTTCTTTATGTTTAAATCACTAGCAGCTATTGTCATTTATTATACGTTTGCTCGTGGAAAAAATGTAAGTCAGGTAATTTGGAATAGCAAATACCACAACAGCTAATGGAAACTCCGTTCCGTTTATTATTTACAGGAAATATTGCTGATGTTCAGCGCATTAAGGCATTACTTGAAGAACAAGCAATTTTTCCTATTATTAAAGATGAAAGTGAATCAGCAAGACTCGCAGGTTTTGGTGCGCCAACAATGATGCAACAACTATGGGTTGCAGAAAATGTGCTTGAAAAGGCAAAAACCTTTCTTTAGGAATACATCTTTTCACGAAGTGCTTTTATCTTAGCATCAACCATGTACTCATCAAAAGTCATGTAGCTATCAATAGCCCCTTTTGGTGTAAGCTCAACAACTCTATTTGCAACAGTTTGCGCAAACGCATGGTCATGTGTTGTAAGCAAAACAGTTCCTTTGAATTTAATCAGCGTGTTGTTAAACGCAGTAATCGATTCCAGGTCAAGGTGATTTGTTGGTTCATCAAGCATTAGGACATTGGCGCGCTCCATCATCATTTGTGATAACATGCAACGAACTTTTTCTCCACCCGAAAGAACTCTTGCAGACTTTAAGGCTTCTTCACCACTAAACAACATTTTTCCTAAAAATCCACGCAAGTACACCGCTTCGCGCTCTTCATCAGTCTTCGCGTATTGACGAAGCCAATCTACTAGAGATTCATCTTTTTCAAAATACACCGCATTGTCGAGTGGCAAATAACTTTGATTTGTGGTTACTCCCCATTCTACTTTTCCTGAAGTGGCTTCAAGTTTTCCGTTTAGAATTTCATAAAATGCTGTTGCAGCTCGTGCATCCTTACTGTAAATCACAACCTTATCTCCTTTGGCAAGGTTTATATCCACATTGCTAAAAAGGGTTTCTCCTTCCGTCGTAGCAGAAAGACCACTAACATTTAAGATTTGATCTCCTGCATCTCGTTCTTGCTCGAAAATAATCGCTGGATAACGTCTAGAAGAAGGCCGTATGGTGGAAATATCCAGCTTTTCAATCATCTTCTTACGTGATGTTGCTTGTTTCGATTTGGCTACGTTGGCACTAAATCGAGCAATAAATTCTTCCAGTTCTTTTTTCTTTTCCTCAGATTTCTTGTTCTGTTGCGCACGTTGTTTTGCAGCTAACTGACTCGATTCATACCAAAAAGTATAATTTCCAGAGTAATGGTTGATTTTGCCAAAATCAATATCAGAAATATGCGTACAAACGGCATCTAAAAAGTGACGGTCGTGAGAAACAACAATAACCGTATTGTCATAATTGGCTAAAAACTGTTCCAACCATTGAATGGTTTCATAATCCAAGTCATTGGTAGGCTCATCCATAATAAGCACATCAGGATTACCAAAAAGGGCTTGTGCTAGAAGCACACGAACCTTTTGTTTACCATCCAAATCTTTCATTAAAGTATAATGCTGGTCTTCGTGTATATCAAGATTAGACAGCATGGCCGCAGCATCACTTTCAGCGTTCCAACCGTTCATTTCTTCAAACGTAATCTGCAATTCCCCTACTCTATTACTATCTGCATCAGAAAAGTCAGGCTTGGCATAAAGATCATCCATTTCCTTTTTAATTGCATAGAGTGGCTTATTTCCTCGAATGACCGTGTCTAAAACAGTAAAATCATCACAGGCAAAGTGATTTTGCTCCAAAACCGACATGCGCTTGCCAGACTCTAAATGCACATTCCCTGAATTGGGTTCCATGGTTCCTGTTAATACCTTTAAAAAGGTGGATTTTCCAGCGCCATTGGCACCAATAATTCCATAACAGTTTCCATGATTAAACGAAACATTTACCTCGTCAAATAAAACACGTTTGCCAAATTGTACTGATAGATTGGATACCGAGAGCATAGAAATATTTTTTGCAAAAATAGAAAAGCCTACAGATAAATCTGCAGGCTTTTACAAAATGTATTTTTTTATTTAGTTCCCTTTCTTATAATCAGCTAAAAATGTTGCCAAACCACTATCAGTTAATGGGTGTTTGGCAAGTCCTTGAATAGCACTTAATGGGCCAGTCATCACATCTGCACCAATGTGCGCGCAATCAATAACATGCATGGTATGACGTACGGAAGCTGCTAAAATCTGTGTTCCAAAATCATAATTATCAAAAATATTTCTGATGTCTTCAATCAACTTTAAGCCGTCAGTTGAAATATCATCGAGTCGACCAATAAACGGCGATACATAAGTAGCACCTGCTTTTGCAGCAAGTAATGCTTGTCCTACGGAAAATATTAATGTGCAATTTGTTCTAATTCCTTTGTCAGAAAAGTATTTAATGGCTTTAATGCCCTCCAAAATCATGGGAACTTTTACTACAATTTGTGGATGAAGCGCTGCAAGAGCTTCTCCTTCAGTAATAATGCCTTCAAAATCAGTTGAAATGACTTCTGCAGATACATCGCCTTCTACAATATCACATATAGCTTTGTAATGGGCAATGATGTTGTCTTGTCCTGTAATGCCCTCTTTGGCCATTAATGATGGGTTAGTTGTTACTCCGTCCAAGATGCCAAGAGCTTGGGCTTCTTTAATTTGATTTAAATTGGCTGTGTCGATAAAAAACTTCATGTGGATTATTTTAGATTATAAAAAGATGCTATTAGGTTTTCATACATACGTTGAGGCATGAAAAATTTTAAAACTGGTGAAAAAACTTCAAGCCATGGACCTACACTATAGTGAGGTTTTAGACGCTTTACATATATAAGTTTTTCAATTTTTTTGGCTACTTCAATAGGTTTTAAGCCATTAGAAACATGTTTATCCATATCCAAAAGCGCGTGTTTGTATTGTATGTAATAGACAGAATCTTCCTGCAAAGGAGCATAATATCTATTGGCTGCTATTGGAGTTTGAATAGAACCAGGAGATAATACCGTACATTGAATAGCGGTATGGCGAAGTTCTAAACGAAGACTTTCTGTTATTCTAGAAATGGCTGCTTTTGAAGCAGAATAAACACTTCTAAACGGCAATCCATTATCAGCAGCAAGTGACGCTACGTTTATAATACGTCCAGTTCCTTGCTTATGCATTAATGGCAAAACTTGTTGAATAATACGAATAGGCCCTTTTACATTGGTATTTATAATATTGTTAATAGGTTCCATTGCCAATTCCTGAACAGGTCCAGCCATACCCATACCGGCGTTATTGATTAACACATCAATACGTCCATATTTTTCAATCACTGTCGCAAGTGCAGTTTCAACTGAAGAATCACTAAGGACATCCATCGCCATAAGCGGGAAAGGATGATTTGGATAATTTGAAGGGGTCCTACTAGTCCCTATTACATGATGCCCTAAAGCATGTAAATGCTTACCTGTAGAAAGACCAATTCCTGTGGAAGCGCCTGTAATAAGAATAATGATAGGATTTTTCATAAAAAAAAGGCAGGCTACCTACAGCACACCGCTACGACTACTTACCCTTGCTGTGTTTCCACCCTGGGGGGATTCAGCAGGAGCTGGTTGTGTAGAACCTGCCCAGCGCAAATATAAATCCTTTCATCATTTTTTATTACCAAGATTATAGATATTTTTAAACTTTAATTGACAAGCCATGAATAAGTTTCTGTATTGCGTGTTGTTTGGGTGTTTGCTTATAGGCAGTGCTTGTTCATCTAGGCAGGCTATTTCGTATAAAATAAAAACCCAAACCAATTCAAAAAACATAAAACCAACCGACACAATTCATGTTTCACTAAACACCCTTGAAAACACTAAAAAACACACCTTTTATTGGAATGATCAAGAAGTCAATGCAGGATATATAGTTGCTAACAAAACTGGTGAACATTATATAAAAGCCGTAATTGAAACGGAAAAAGGTGTTAAAGAGATCACGAAAAGTATTCGTGTTTTTGCTGCTAATAAACCTAAAGTTTTCACGTATAAACTTGTGAATACCTACCCCCATGATATCAATGCATACACACAAGGACTTGAGTTTGTAGGGGAAACATTATATGAAAGTACGGGGCAGTATGGCGCTTCTTCGCTACGTAAGGTTGATGTAAAAACAGGCGAGATCATTCAAAACCTGCGGCTTGATAATGCTTATTTTGCTGAAGGAATTACATATTTTGACGGAAAAATCATTCAACTAACATGGAAAAAGAAGCTTGGATTTGTTTACAACGCAAATGATTTAACGATAGAAAAATCGTTTCGTTATGTCAAAAGTCCTGAGGGATGGGGACTTTGTTCCGATGGGAATGTATTGTACAAAACTGATGGAAGTGAAAAACTATGGACAATAGATCCAAAAACATTTAAAGAGCTTGAGAGTAAGGATATCGTCACACACAATACATTTTTATCTAAAGTTAATGAATTGGAATACGTTGATGGTTTAATTTATGCCAACACCTACCAATTTAATAAGGATGTTGTCGTTATCATAGTACCAGAAACAGGAATTGTGACAGGAGTTGTAGACTTTTCTGGCTTAAAAAAACGTGTTACTCAGCATAATCGACTGGATGTTTTTAATGGAATTGCTTATCATCCGAAACGAAAGACGTTCTTTGTAACTGGAAAATATTGGGATAAAATCTTTGAAGTTGAAATATTTGAAAAATAGATCGTACCAAATACGCACAATCGGATTACTTGTATTAATCCTTATAACGAGTCTTTACAGCAGTTGTCGTACTGAGTTTACATTTCGTCCTGTTCAAGCTGGAGAACTTCGCTTTAGTCGTGACACGGTTTACCTCGATACAATATTTACGAAAATAAGCTCTGCAACGTACACACTTAAAGTATACAATACATCTGATGAATCCATCGCTATTCCATCCATCCAACTTGGAAAAGGCGATACATCAAACTTTAGGTTAAACGTAGATGGAATAAGTGGAAAAACATTCGTGAATGTTGAATTGCTACCTAAGGATAGCATGTATGTATATGTAGAAACAACAGCCGACATCTCTACACTTACAGCAGATAACACCCAATTCCTCTATGAGGATAAATTGCATTTCTCAGATATAGGATCCGTTACGTTGATGACTCTAGTTCAAGACGCTGTGTTTTTGTATCCTGAAAAAGATGATACAGGAATCAAGGAAAGTATTCCCATTGGCATTGACGACCAAGGAGGGACTGTTGGTTTAGAGGGTTTTTATTTGAATGACGATGAACTGATATTTACCAATGAAAAGCCTTATGTCGTGTATGGTTATATGGGCGTTCCATCTGGAAAAACAGCTATTTTTGAAGCAGGTGCTCGAATACATTTTCATGAAAACTCTGGGATTATTGTTGGCGATGGTGCAACGATACAAAGTAACGGCGTCTTAAGCCTTGACCCCGATATGTTAGAAGGAGAAGTTATTTTTCAAGGAGATCGCCTTGAGCCATTATACAAGGATATTCCGGGACAGTGGGGTGCAATATGGCTAACTGTAGGTAGTACGCAGCATCAATTTAATCATACCACAATAAAAAATGCTACCGTTGGAATCTTAATGGATTATAACGACGAAACCAGTAACCCGACACTAACTTTAAAAAACACACAGATCCATAACAGCGCATCCATTAATCTCTGGGGTAAAACAGCGCACATTTATGCAGAAAATAGCGTATTTGGCAATGCGGGTCAGGCCTCCTTTTTTGGTAATATTGGAGGAGACTACTCGTTTGTACATTGCACCTTCGCAAATTACTGGAACAATAGTTTTCGATCTATCCCTGCGGTACTTTTAAACGATTATACGCCCATTGACAATACCACAAATTTTATTCGACCGCTTACAAACGCCAGATTTGATAATTGCATCATTGCTGGAAATCAATATGTGGAATTTTTTGTGGAGCAAGCAGGCGAAGATCCGTTTGACTTTTTCTTAAATCATACAGCATTTCAATTTGATAGTTCAAACAGTGAAATCCTTGAAAATCCATTTTTTGATTTTAATAATGCTGCATATTACAATCAAATTTTACGAAACAAAGAAGCTGGATTTATAATGCCGCAAGAAAGTGACATGCGTATTTCCCAATTAAGTGAATTTATAGGCGTTGGAGACGCTTCAATACAAATCACAACCGATTTGTTAGGTGAATCTAGAACATCACCACCCGATTTAGGAGCATACCAACATGTGGTTGTAGATTAAGGGTTGAATAATGGGCGGTGCGCCATCATTGCATGAACCTGCTCTCCTACTCCAGTAAGTAACTTCTCATTTTCAGGTTGTTGAATAACTTCATCAATTAAAGCAACAATAGGTTCCATATCAGCTGCACCTAAACCACGTGTAGTAATGGCAGCAGTTCCAAAACGAATTCCAGAAGTAACAAATGGCGATTTGTCGTCAAACGGCACCATATTTTTGTTGGCCGTTATTTCAGCTTTTACTAGAGCTTGTTCTGCTTGCTTTCCAGAAATGTTCTTATTCCGCAAATCGACAAGCATCATGTGGTTATCTGTGCCCCCTGAAATAAGGTTATAACCCCTATCTACAAATGCTTTGGCCATTGCTTGGGCATTCTCACGTACTTTTAAAATATAGTGTAAGAAATCGTCTGTAAGTGCCTCACCAAATGCAATTGCTTTTGCTCCAATAACATGCTCTAATGGACCCCCTTGATTTCCAGGAAAAACAGCCATGTCCAATAAAGAGGACATCATACGTAAATTTCCATTTTTAAGTTTTAAACCAAATGGATTTTCAAAGTCTTGCCCCATCATCATTAAGCCGCCTCTTGGACCACGCAAGGTTTTGTGCGTTGTCGTTGTAATTACATGACAATGTGGTATAGGATCGTTTAGAATTCCTTTGGCAATAAGACCAGAAGGATGTGAAATGTCGGCAAGTAAAAAGGCGCCTACACTATCGGCAATTTCTCTAAAGCGTTTAAAATCAATATCTCTAGAATAAGCTGAAGCACCTGCAATAATCATATTGGGCTTTTCACGTGCTGCAATTTCAGCAATAATGTCATAGTCTAGACGTCCAGTTTCTTTATCAACACCATAGAATACAGCATTGTATAAACGACCAGAAAAATTAACAGGCGATCCATGAGTAAGGTGACCTCCATGAGATAAATCGAAGCCCATAATTTTATCACCAGGCTTAATAAATGCATGATATACTGCTGTGTTTGCCTGAGAACCCGAGTGTGGTTGTACGTTTGCATAGGAAGCCCCAAAAAGTGCTTTTGCCCTATCAATAGCAATTGTTTCAATTTCATCGACAACCTCACAACCGCCATAGTAACGCTTTCCAGGGTATCCTTCGGCGTACTTGTTTGTAAGTATGGATCCGGTGGCTTCCATAACCTGTGGACTGGTGAAATTTTCAGAAGCTATTAACTCAACACCTCCTAGTTGGCGTTGGTACTCAGCATCAATTAATTCAAAAATTTGTTCGTCACGTTGAATATTCATAGCATAAAATAAAAAACAAAAATAACTAATCCACTAGATTCAAGCTTCTAAAAACAACTGTTTTATTAAAAACAAATGAACATAAAAACAGAAGCTATACTTTTGCATAGTGCAAAAAGCAATAAACATAAAAAACAAGCGAGCCCGATTTGAGTATGAACTCATGGATCAATACACGGCGGGGATTGTGCTAACAGGTACGGAAATCAAATCGATTCGATCCGGTAAGGCTTCTATATCCGAAAGTTTTTGTGAGTTTAATGAAAATGCAGAACTCTTTATCATCAATATGCATATTGACGAATACAGTCATGGCGGATATATAAATCATCGCACAAAAGGGGATCGGAAACTATTGCTGCAACGTAAAGAATTGCGAAAGCTTTACAAAGAAGTTCAGAATGTAGGTTTGACCATAGTTCCGCTTCGAGTGTTTTTAAACGATAGAGGTCTTGCGAAAGTGCTTATTTCACTTGCGAAAGGGAAAAAAATCCACGATAAACGAGAAACAATAAAAGATCGTGATAACAAACGCAACCTAGATCGTATCAAAAAAAGCTTTAGGAATTAGTTTTTATCTCCAAGTAAAGGCACAAAACGAAAGTTTCCCAAAATCAACTTTTCGAAAACAGTTTCAGATGTCCGAGTTATGACAGTCATTTTTTGTGATTCATCTCCGACAGGAATAACCATTTTGCCATTAATTTTTAGTTGTGCCAATAAGTCTTCAGGAATATAGGGGGCTCCAGCAGTCACTATAATTCTGTCGTAAGGAGCTTTTTCGGGAAATCCCTTATAACCGTCTCCAAAAATAAGTTTTTTAGGTGCATAGCCTAAAGCAGGTAAGCGTTTTAGGCTTGTACGAAACAACTCGTGCTGTCGCTCGATTGAATAGACTACGGCGCCCAAATGGCAAAGAACAGCAGTTTGATATCCCGATCCTGTTCCAATTTCTAATACATGCATTCCGGGTTTCACTTGAAGCTGTTCTGTTTGAAATGCTACAGTGTAAGGTTGCGAAATAGTTTGCTCAGCACCAATTGGAAACGCCTTATCTTGATAGGCATGTTCATCAAAACTGCTATCTAAAAATAGGTGTCGTGGTATAGATCCAATTGCTTTTAAAACCGCAGGGTCTGTAATCCCTTTCGTTTCTAAAACACTTACCAATTGGCGTCGTTTTCCTTGATGCTTGGTTGTATCACCCTTCATTTGTTCAAAAATACAAAATCAACCGTCCATAGGCTTGCTAATCTTATTACATTTGTAGCATGGGTGTTAAATTAAAAGCAGGAGTACTAGGGGCAGGACATTTAGGTAAGATTCACCTTCGTCTATTGCATCAGTCTAACAAATATGAATTACTAGGTTTTTTTGATGAAAGTCCTGAAGTTCAACAACAGGTCACGAAAGAATTTGGCTTTCATGCCTTTCCAAGTGCTCAAGCTCTTATTGAAGCTGTTGATGTAGTCGATATTGTAACGCCTACCCTGTACCATTTTGATTTGGCAAAACTGGCCATTACAAATGGAAAACATGTTTTTTTAGAAAAACCTATAACCAAAACTGTTGCACAGGCTCAAGAACTTATCGACTTAGCCGACAAACACAAGGTGTTGGGACAAGTAGGCCATGTAGAGCGCTTTAATCCAGCCTTTTTAGCAGTAAAAGACCATATTAATAAAAGCATGTTTATCGAAACGCATCGATTGGCTGAATTTAATCCTCGAGGTACAGATGTTCCTGTTGTATTGGATTTAATGATTCATGACATCGATACTGTTTTGAGTGTTGTTGATGCTCCAGTGTCAAAAGTTTCTGCAAGTGGCGTTGCCATTATCAGCGAAACTCCCGACATAGCCAATGCACGAATTGAATTTGAAAATGGGTGTGTCGCGAATTTAACAGCAAGTAGAATTTCATTAAAAAACATGCGCAAAGCACGGTTTTTCCAAAAAGACGCTTACATATCAGTTGATTATTTAGAAAAAAAGGTAGAGGTAGTGAAGATGCACGACGCACCAGAAGATGTAGGGGCTTTTGATATGGTGCTTGAAAATGCACAAGGAAAAAAGAAACGAATTTATTTTGACAATCCCGAAATCCCTGAAGTGAATGCTATTCTAATGGAACTTGAATGTTTTGCTGATGCGATTATAAATAACACTGCTGTTATTGTTTCCTTACAACATGGTTTAGATGCTCTTGATGTGGCCTTAAAAATAACGGATCTTGTAGAAAAGTCTTCACAATGATTGCGGCTCAAATAAAAACATTTGCTGCTAAATTACCTAAACAGGTGACTCTCGTAGCCGTTTCGAAAACCAAGCCCAACGCAGACCTTCTTATTGCATACGAAGCGGGACAACGCGATTTTGGAGAAAACAAAGTACAAGAACTTTGCCAAAAAGCTGAAAGCCTACCCAATGACATTCGTTGGCACATGATTGGGCACTTACAGCGGAATAAAGTTAAGTATATCGCAGCTTTTGTTCATCTTATCCATGGCGTAGATAGTGAGCGATTACTTAATGAAATAAACAAGCAAGGAGCAAAAAACAACCGTGTTATTGATGTGTTAATTCAAATTCATATTGCAGAAGAAGCAACAAAATTTGGATTTTCTTATGATGAGGCAGCCAAACTTTTTGAAGGAAATAATGACCTTAAGCATGTGAATATTGTTGGTCTTATGGCTATGGCTACTTTTACCAATGATGAAAGCCAGATAAAACGAGAATTCAGCACCCTTTCTGCTTTTTTTGACCAATGGAAAGAAAAAAGATCTCTTAATGTTCTCTCTATGGGAATGAGTAATGATTATAATATTGCCATAGCTGAAGGTAGCACAATGATTCGTGTAGGAAGTCTAATTTTTGGCAGTCGAAATTAATCTATGTACGCAGTTGTTGATGTAGAAACTACTGGAGGTAAATACAACGAAGAAGGTATTACCGAAATAGCCATTTTCAAATACGATGGTAATGAAATTGTTGATCAATTTATAAGTTTAATCAATCCAGAGCGGCCCATACAGCCATTTGTAGTTCAGCTTACAGGAATTAATGAAAACATGTTGCGCAACGCTCCCAAGTTTTATGAAGTTGCAAAGCGTATCGTTGAAATCACTGAAGATTGTACACTTGTTGCACACAATGCAAGTTTTGATTATCGCATGTTATCCACCGAATTTAACAGGTTAGGATTCACTTTTGAGCGTGCAACCCTGTGTACTGTAGCCCTTGCAAAAAAATTGATTCCAGAGCAGGCTTCATACAAACTCGGACGATTGGTTCGTTCACTTGGTATTCCACTTAGTGATCGGCACCGTGCTGCGGGTGATGCACGCGCCACAGTAAAACTGCTAAAATTATTACTGGATAAGGATGTAAAAAAAGATATTGTTAAAGAGGCGTTAAGAAGTAAAGAAGCCGATCAGGTAAAACGTAAGTTTCAACATTTGGTCGATGCTATAAAGCCCATAACAGGAGTGTACTACCTTCACAATCAAAAAGGTGATGTTATTTACATTGGAAAAAGTACCAACATGCGTAAGCGTGTAAATCAACATTTTACTGGCACAAGCAGGAAGGCGCTAAAAATTCAACTTGAAACGCACAGTGTAAGCACAGAAGAAACAGGAAGTGAGCTTATTGCACTGCTTAAGGAAATTAATGAAATACAACTTCATAAACCCAAACATAACAGAGTTCATAAATCAGATCGAATTCAATTTGGTCTTGAAGAAGGTATAAGTGCATCAGGATATCGTTTTTTACGCATTGTACATGCTGAGGATGGAATTCCTTATGTCACAACATTCAAAAATTTAAATAGCGCTCGAAAAACGTTGTTTTTTTATGCTCAGAAATATACGTTGTGTTTAAAGTATGTAGCATTGGAGTCTCCCAACGAGCAATGCACAAACGCAGCAACAAATACTTGCCTGGGCGCATGCACTGGATTGGAGCCTATAGAAACCTATAATAAAAGAGTACAGCAATGTGTTGACTCATTGAGTTTTAGTGCACCCAACTTACTGCTCATTGATAAAGGACGCACACATGATGAGCGAAGTATTATATTAATACAAAACAATGAATATAAGGGCTTTGGCTATGCTAGTCTAAACTATCAGATTACAAATATAGATGTTGTAAAAACGATTATCACGCCCATGAAAAATTCGCGGGCTGCACGACATTTAATTCAACAATTCATTCGAAAAAACAAAGTCAAACAACTTATAAACTTAGATGAACAGGCCTAAGCTAATTACCATTTCTGGCCCTACTGCTGTTGGTAAAACCACCTTTGCTATTGCATTGGCTAAAGCCCTAAACTGTTCTATTCTATCGGGTGACTCTAGGCAATTTTACAAGGAGATGCACATTGGCACTGCCGTCCCTAGTGAAGAAGAGCTCAATCAAGTCCCGCATCATTTTATTCAGCACAAAAGCATTCATGATGTGTACACTGTTGCTGACTTTGAAAAGGAGGCATTAGACGTACTTGAGTCCTTGTTTTCTAACAATCAAACAGCAATTCTTGTCGGGGGGTCTAACCTTTATACTGATGCTGTTGTTCATGGTTTGGATAAATTTCCAGAAGTCTCAAATGAGATTTCAACCTATTGGAAAGATGCATTTTCAACCAAAGGAATTAATTTTTTACAGGAGTCTTTAAAGAAGTTAGATCCTCAATACTATACGGTTGTAGACTTGCAAAATCATGTTCGTTTATTGCGTGCTCTTGGTGTGTGTAAGGCTACCAATAAGCCATATTCATCATTTTTAGGGCAAACTAAAACAGCTAGAAACTTTGATGTGCTTTCCATAACCTTAAACATGCCACGTGAGCAACTTTACGAGCGTATTAATTCTCGAGTTGAGCTAATGATTACTTCAGGCTTGATCGATGAAGTGCGGTCGCTCATTTCTTACAAACACTTAAATGCATTGCAAACTGTTGGCTACAGAGAAGTTTTCCCTTACATCTTAGGTGAAATTAGCTTAGAAGATAGTATCGAGAATGTTAAGATGAATACGCGAAGGTTTGCGAAACGTCAGCTCACTTGGTTAAGGAATCATCCATCTATGTATGACCTGCCTCACGACACTATTGTAGACACTAGCCTATTGGCTAAATTAGGTGTTGAAATAAGCACTTAAGTTGTTTTGTATCCGATTGACTACATCTGAAACATCAGCTTTTATAAACGTTTTTCCAGTAATATGCTCGTAAAGTTCAATATAGCGTTCAGAAACAGACGCAATATAGGCATCTGACATATCTGGGAGCTCTTGCCCTGGCTTTCCTTGAAAATTATGCTCAATCAACCATCTTCGAACAAACTCCTTTGATAATTGGCGTTGAGGTTCCCCAATAGCCTGTCTTTCTTCATAGCCTTCTGCATAGAAATAACGTGATGAATCTGGCGTATGTATTTCATCGATTAAAACGATAGTCCCGTCTTTATCTTTTCCAAATTCATATTTGGTATCTACCAAAATCAATCCTTGGGCTTTCGCCATTGAAGTCCCACGAGCAAATAATGCACGCGTATAGCTTGCTATTTTTTGGTACTCTTCTTCCGTTACGATACCACGACTTACTAAATCTTCTGGTGAGATATCCTCATCGTGATCGCCTTGATCTGCTTTAGTTGCAGGAGTAATAATTGGTTCTGGAAACGAATCATTTTCTTTCATACCATCTGGCATTGGTGCGCCACAAAGGACTCGTTTTCCCAAGGAATATTCCCTTGCTGCATGTCCAGCCAAATAACCACGAATTACCATTTCTACCTTTAGCGGAGTACATGCTTTGCCAACTGCAACATTAGGATCAGGAGTTGCTATAAGCCAATTTGGAACTATATCAGCTGTAGCCTCTAGCATGTGTGCCGCTATTTGATTTAAAATTTGCCCTTTATAAGGTATCCCTTTTGGCATTACAACATCAAAAGCCGACAGACGATCTGTGGCAACCATAATTAAGATTTCATTTGGCAACGTGTACACCTCACGAACTTTACCATTGTACTTTTCAATTACATCATTTAGATGCAAGTCTGAATTCATTAGTGTTTGCATAAATATTAATTATGATGCTCAGTTTGCTTGTAGGCTTCTATTACTTGTTTTACTAAACGGTGACGTATAACATCTTTATCATCCAAATAAATCAATCCAATTCCTTTAACGTTATTCAGCACTAAAATAGCCTCTTTTAAACCTGAAATAACCCTTCGAGGAAGATCAATTTGACCTGGATCTCCAGTAATCATGAATTTGGCATTTTTACCCATTCGAGTTAAAAACATTTTCATTTGATTATGGGTTGTGTTTTGGGCCTCATCCAAGATGACAAAAGCATTATCCAACGTACGACCACGCATAAACGCCATGGGAGCTATTTGAATAACTCCTGTTTCAATATAATGCTCTAATTTTTCTGCCGGAATCATGTCTCGTAAGGAATCGTAAAGCGGTTGCATGTATGGATCCAATTTCTCTTTTAAATCACCCGGTAAAAAACCAAGGTTTTCTCCTGCCTCTACTGCAGGACGTGTAAGAATAATTCGCTTTACCTGTTTTGTTTTTAAGGCTTTAACGGCCAAAGCAACCCCGGTATAGGTCTTTCCAGTTCCCGCAGGACCAACGGCAAAAACCATATCGTTTTTTGACATGGCCTCCACAAGTTTGGCTTGGTTTAAGGTCTGTGCTTTTATTAGCTTACCTCCTACTCCATGCAAAATAGCTTTATGATCTGCTGGGTCTAATCCGAAGTTGTCGGTTTCGTCACTTTCTAAAATCTGCTGAACGATGTCGTCATCTAGTGTATTGAACTTTCCGTAATGTGTAACCAGCCGATCTACTTGCTTTTCAAAAACCTCAAGTATTTCTTCTTCACCATAAGCTGAAATTTTGTTACCACGAACAACAATTTTAATTTTAGGGAAATATTTTTTTAAAAGCTCAACATTTTTATTTTTCTTACCACCATAAAATTCTGTTGGATTTTCTTGTGCAAGTTCGATTGTTATTTCGTTCAAATGATTGTGTTTAAAGAATATGGCCTTGTGGGCTTGATTTTTGATAACTTTGTATTCAAAATTACGGAATTTTTATTTTTTTAAATTAATATAAAGTTATTAGTTACTCACCAATTATAACGCTAACTACAGATTACGGTCTTCAAGATGCTTATGTTGCCTCTTTGAAGGCCAAGCTATATCAACAATTAGAGTCACCAACAATTGTTGATGTCAGTCATTTCATTGATCCATTTCACATTGGGCAGGCGGCCTATGTACTGCGCTCTGTTTACCGTGATTTTCCTGAGGGAAGTATTCATTTTATTGGTGTTGACTTTAATCAAACACCAGAACAAGAACCTATTGTTGCATCATTAAACGGGCATTATTTTGTGTGCACCAACAATGGATTTCTTTCTCTTTTGGAATCAGGAGTTCAACCATCAGAATGTGTTATCATAAACACTCCGCAAAGCACCATTATCGACAAGGGCATGGATGCTATTGCACACTTACATCGTGGAGGAGCACTGAGTATTATTGGATCTTCAACTTCATCCTTAAAACAATTATCTCAACATACTCCTTTTATTAACGATCAAAAGGATGAAATTCAGGGTCATGTTTTACACATAGACCGCTTTGGAAATGTTGTTACAACCATTACACAAAAAATCTTTGATCAAGTGGGGCAAAAACGTCCTTTCGTAATTCATGCTCGAAATCATCGTTTTAAAACTGTTTTTCAAAACTATCATGAAGTTGTCCGCTTTGATATCCCAAAAGAACGCCGTGAAGAAGCAGGAAAAAAACTTGCATTATTTAACCAGCAGGGGCATTTAGAATTGGCTATTTATAAAGGAAATCCCACTTATGGTGGAGGTGCTAACACTCTTTTCGGCTTGTCTTTTCTTGATCCTGTCAGAATAGCGTTCATAAGTGAGGGTTAGCTGTTGATAAATTTGTTTTCGGTTAGCAACATGAAACAATATATTTGTAGGTAAAGAGACATACCATGAATTTTATTGTATCAAGTACACAGCTATTACGTCAACTTCAAACACTCAGTGGAGTTTTAAATAGCAGCAATACCCTTCCCATCTTAGATCATGTGCTATTTGAACTTACTCCTGGACAACTCCAAGTTACTGCCACTGATTTAGAAACAACCATTAGTGGGACATTAAACGTTGAGTCGCAACAAGAAGGACGCTTGGCTGTTCCAGCACGGTTGTTATTAGATACACTTAAAACATTTCCAGAACAACCCCTTACATTCTCGCTAGCCGATAATAACACGTTAGAAATAAGCTCAGAACAAGGAAAGTATGCACTCGCCTATGCCAACGCTGATGAGTTTCCACAAGCAGCAGACGTAATTGATGCCTCAACAGTAACAATTACTGCTGACACATTGGCAACTGCTATCACTAACACCATTTTTGCAAGTGGCAACGATGACTTACGTCCTGTTATGAGTGGTGTGTTTTTTCAGCTCACGTCAAGTGGACTCATTTTTGTTGCAACAGATGCCCATAAACTAGTCAAATACGAACGTACTGATTTAGTAGCTCCAGATACCGCAGAATTTATCATGCCCAAAAAACCATTGAACTTATTGAAATCAGTGCTTTTAGGAAGTGACTCTGAGGTGAAAATTGATTATAATGAAAGTAATGTACAGTTCGTTTTTGATGACATGGTATTAATTTGCCGATTGATTGATGGAAAATACCCGAACTATGAAGCAGTGATTCCAAAAGAGAATCCAAATGTGATGACCATAAATCGCTCTCAAATTTTAAACACAGTAAAGCGAGTAAGTATTTTCTCTAATAAAACAACACATCAAATTCGTTTGCGTATTGCTGGTGCAGAACTCCATATCTCAGCTGAAGATATTGATTACAGCAATAAAGCCGAAGAACGTCTTAGTTGCTCGTATCAAGGAGATGACATGCAAATAGGATTTAATGCACGTTTCCTAACAGAAATGCTTAACAACTTGAATTCAGATGAGATTCAACTAGAACTTTCACTTCCTAACAGGGCTGGAATTATTACGCCTGTAGACGGGCTTGATCAAGGCGAAAAAGTAACCATGCTAGTTATGCCTGTGATGTTAAACAGCTAAGTTTTACTAAAGCATATAATCTGTACTGATAAAATTAGACTTATGTGAGTCTAGTAAACTCCGCAAAATCTCTTTATTACCCTCGTTGTCTTTTGTGGCTACAAATGTTCTAATAGAGAATGAACGAAGTGCATCTCGTACACTAAGTGTGCTAACAGCTGAGTCTTTACGTCCCGTAAAAGGATATACATCTGGACCACGCTGACAAGAACTATTAAGGTTGACACGACAAACCAAATTTGCAAGCGTATCAATTAATGGTCCGAGTGTAGTAACATCTTTACCAAACAAACTTACCTGTTGACCATAGGAAGAAGCAGCCATATCATCGAGTGGTGTATCGATATCGGCAAACGATATTACAGGAATAACAGGGCCAAATTGCTCTTCTTCATAAACACGCATATCATGAGAAACAGGATATAGTATTGCAGGAAAAATAAAGTTATCTGTACGTTCTCCACCTCGTGGATTCATTACAGCCGCCCCTTTAGCTACAGCATCATCAATAAGCTCTTGTATGTAAGCTGGTTTTTTAGGTTCAGGAAGTGGCGTAAGTAGCGTATTTTCCCAAGGCATCCCTAATTGTAGTGCATCAACTGCTTTTGTGAATTTAGTAAGAAATGCATCTTTAATAGACTCATGAACATATAGAATCTTTAAAGCCGTACATCGTTGACCATTAAACGAAAGCGTACCTGCTACGCATTCTTGTACGGTCTTGTCCAAGTCTGCATCAGGAAGAATAATAGCAGGGTTTTTTGCTTCAAGACCCAATACTAATCGAAGTCGGTTTTTCTTTGGGTGCAAATCCTGCAAGGATAAAGCTGAAGAACTATGACCAATCAATGCTAAAACATCAACAAGTCCTGTTTTCATGATGGGGGATGCGATAGTTCGACCTCGACCAAAGATAATATTTACAACACCTGGAGGGAAACTTTCTTTAAATGCTTCTAGCAATGGTGCGATAAGTAAAACACCATGTTTTGCTGGTTTAAAAATTGCCGTATTCCCCATGATAATAGCCGGAATTAACAGCGAAAAAGTTTCATTAAGTGGATAATTATAAGGACCTAAACACAATACTACACCAATTGGCCCACGACGGATATGAGCAAACACACCACCATGGTTATGAAATTTAGCACTGTCACGGTCAATATCTTTATACTCATTAATAGTATCAACAATATAGTCTACTGTTCGATCAAATTCTTTTTCAGAATCATTTAGGTTTTTACCAATCTCCCACATCAGAAGCTTTACAATGACATCACGTTGTAGCTTCATCAAAGTAACAAAACGCTCCATACATGCAATCCTTTCGGATACTTTCATGGTGGGCCAAGCTCCTTTACCTTTATTAAAAGCTCCATTAGCGGCATTTAATGCTTCAAGAGCATGAGCCTCGTCCATATCTGGAACAGAACCTAGCAATGTAGGCTTAAGGCTGCCATTGGAGTCTGGTGTTGCAATTGTAGAATGAACATCCGATGCTGGTCCATCCCATAGCGACAATTCACCATTGATTAAAAAACTATTGTAATGATAAGGCGATTCAATTAAAAATTGAGAAGGTATTTGCATAATTTAAATTTCATAGCTCGACAAAGCTAAATCAAAAATTGAAATAAATCGGGCTTATTGTTTATATAATCACCAAAAAATCCCTTTTCTTTCATTCGTTTTAATAATGGCTCAAAATCACTCACTGACTTGATTTGAATACCAACCACGGCTGGGCCTTGAGCACGGGCACTTTTTTTGGAATATTCAAAATATGTAATATCATCGGTTGGGCCTAAAATATCTTGAACGAATTCTTTTAATGCCCCTGCGCGCTGTGGAAAACGAACGATAAAATAGTGTTTTAACTCACTAAACAGCAAAGCACGCTCTTTAATTTCAGCCATGCGTGTTATGTCATTATTACCACCACACACCAAGCAAACAACATTTTTACCTTTGATTTGATCCGCTAACTGTGGTAACGCTGACACAGACATCGCTCCTGCTGGTTCAACAACAATTGCATCGCGAGTATACATGGACAAAATATTTTGACAGATTTCACCTTCGCTTACTAATAGCAAATCGTCCATATATTGACTACAATAGCCATAACTTATTTCACCAATTGTTTTTACAGCTGCGCCATCAACAAACACATCAATAGCATCAAGCGTAATACGTTTTTTCTGTTTTAGTGATTCGTACATACTTGGCGCGCCCAAAGGCTCAACTCCAATAATTTTAGTCTGCGGCGATTTGTGTTTAAAAACATTAATGATTCCAGAAATAAGACCACCCCCACCAATAGGTACAATAATATAATCAATAGGTTCACTGGCTTGCTCTATTATTTCAAGTGCCATGGTTGCTTGGCCTGCAATAACGTCAGCGTCATCAAAGGGGTGGATAAACGTTTTTCCAGATTGCTTAGCAAAGGTTGTAGCTGCCGCATAACAATCGTCATAGGTGTCGCCTACAAGCTTAATTGTTACATGCTCACCTCCAAACATTTCGACTTGTGACAGCTTCTGCTGTGGCGTTGGAGTTGGCATGTATATAGTGCCGTGAATATTGTGATGCTTACATGCATAAGCAACGCCTTGTGCATGATTACCAGCACTTGAACAGACGACGCCTTTAACTAATTGCTCCTTGGTTAGTAAAGAGATTTTGTTGTAAGCCCCACGTATTTTAAACGACCTTACTGCCTGTAAATCTTCTCGTTTAACAAAAATATTTGCACTAAAGTCATCGCTCAATCGCTTGTGAAAATCAAGTGGTGAGACAATAGAAACTTCCTTTACCCGTTCCCAAGCAGCTTCAATAATTGATAAGTCTAATAGAGGCATCACTTAAACAATGCGCTTCATCGCGGTCATGGACGCACGAAGTGTTTTACCAACATGTTCTACAGGGTGATTTCGAATTTGGTCATTCACAGCAATTAAACGTTGATTATCTACACCATTGCTATCCGTTCCATATGAAGTTCCAATTACAGAAGTATCTATTCCCTTCATAAAGTCTGTTAATAAAGGCTTGCAAGCGTGATCAAACAAATAACAACCATATTCAGCTGTATCAGAAATAACACGGTTCATTTCAAATAATTTCTTACGTGCAATTGTATTGGCAATAAGTGGTGTTTCATGTAATGATTCATAGTAGGCAGAAGCATCTTTAATCCCTGCTGCTACCATAGCATCAAAAGCCAATTCAACTCCAGCACGAACAAAAGCAACCATAAGAACGCCTTGATCAAAATACGTTTGCTCATCAATAGGTTCTGAGGTAGGCGTTGTTTTTTCAAAAGCAGTTTCACCCGTTGCTGCCCGCCAAGTATGTAAGTTTATATCATCATTTGCCCAATCTTCCATCATGGTTTTAGAGAAATGTCCAGAAATTATGTCATCCATATGTTTATGAAACAAGGGTTGCATGATTTCTTTTAGCGCTTCTGAAAGATCGAAAGCTTTTATTTTAGCTGGATTTGAAAGACGATCCATCATGTTAGTAATCCCACCGTGCTTTAACGCCTCTGTAATGGTTTCCCAGCCATACTGAATGAGTTTAGCGGCATACGCAGGGTCAATTCCCTCCGCAACCATTTTATCGAAACTTAAAATAGAACCTGTTTGAAGGACACCACACAAAATGGTTTGCTCACCCATTAAATCAGATTTTACTTCTGCAATAAATGAGGATTGTAAAACACCTGCACGGTCACCACCTGTACCTACACAATATGCTTTGGCTTGTGCCCATCCCTTTCCTTCAGGATCATTATCATCGTGAACAGCAATTAACGTTGGCACACCAAATCCACGCAAGTATTCTTCACGAACTTCAGAACCAGGACTTTTTGGTGCTACCATAATAACAGTAAGGTCTTCTCGAATTTGAGTTCCTTCTTCTACGATATTAAAACCATGAGAATATGAGAGGGTTGCTCCTTTTTTCATCAGTGGCATTACCGCTTTTACAACTGAAGTGTGATTTTTATCAGGCGTAAGATTGATAACCAAATCTGCAGAAGGGATCATATCATCGTAAGAACCAACAGCAAAATCGTTTGAGGTTGCATTGATATATGATGCGCGTTTTTGAGTAATCGCACCATCACGTAAAGCATATGAAATTTGAAGTCCTGAATCACGCATGTTAAGCCCTTGATTCAATCCCTGTGCGCCACAACCAACAATGACAATTTTCTTGTCTTTAAGCGCAGCAATACCATCTGAAAACTCAGAGGGATCCATGAAGCGGCATTGAGCCAATTGGTGTAATTGATCACGTAGTGGTAGCGTATTAAAATAGTTACTCATTTTTTTGGTATTTAATCGTTAAATTTTGTTAATAATGCTTTTATATTCATAGGGTCTTTAGTAACAGAAATACGACCAGAGCGCACAAATTGCAATAGTCCATAAGGAGCTAAGTCGTTGTAAAGCTGCTCTGTTTCGTGCCTAAACCCTGTTTTTTCAATCACAAAAAAGTCCGTATTAACGGTTACTATATTTGCATGGCTTTCTTTTATAATGTTTTGAATATGTCTTTCTTCAAAAAGCGACTTAGACGCCACTTTATACAAGGCCGATTCTTGAAAAATGGTTTCTTCATCCGTATGATAAAAAGCTTTTATCACTTCTATTTGTTTTTCAATCTGACCAACAACTTTTTTAACGGCTGCTTCAGTAAGACGAACAACAATCACGAATCGTGAAACTTGTTCAATTTCAGAAACGGATGACGTTATGCTAATAATATTGATGTGTCTACGTTGAAAAATCGCAGAAACACGATTGAGTAATCCAACGCTGTTTTCAGTGTAAATTGATATGGTGTAATTTTTTTCCATAGTTATGACAATCGAATATCAGAAACCGAAGCCCCAGAAGGAATCATCGGAAATACATTATGTTCTTTTTCAACACATACTTCTAAGAAGTATGGTTTATCAGAAGCCATCATTTCATCAACAGCTGGGCCTAATTCCTTGCGACTTGTTACGCGTTTTGAATCAATAAAATATCCTTCTGCGATTTTAACAAAATCAGGATTAACCATTTCTGTAGAAGCATAACGTTTATCAAAAAATAACTGCTGCCATTGTCGTACCATTCCAAGAAAATCGTTGTTTAAAACAACTACTTTTACAGCAGCTTGTGTTTGAAATATCGTTCCTAGCTCTTGAATTGTCATTTGGAATCCACCATCTCCAATAATAGCGACCACTTCACGATCTGGAGCTCCCATTTTTGCGCCAATTGCTGCCGGAAGGGCAAAACCCATAGTGCCAAGACCTCCAGAAGTAATATTGCTCTTAGAATGATTGAATGTCGCATAGCGGCAAGCAATCATTTGATGTTGTCCAACATCCGAAACAACAACGGCATCACTGTTTGAAGCACGATTGATTTCTTTTAAAACCTCACCCATGGACAGCCCATCCTTGGTAGGGTGCAAATCACCTTTAATAACTTTTTCAAACTCAATATCGTGGTGCTTTTTAAAAGCCGCATACCATTCGGTATATGGTTTTGAAGCTACTCGCTCAGCCAGTAAGGGCAATGTACTTTTAACATCACCTAAAACAGCTACATCAGCATCTACATTTTTATTAATTTCTGCTGGATCAATCTCAAGGTGAATAACTTTGGCTTGTTTAGCATAAGTATCCAAACTTCCTGTAACACGATCGTCAAAACGCATACCGATTGCAAGGAGGACATCACACTCATTAGTGAGCATATTAGGTCCGTAATTTCCATGCATCCCTACCATCCCTACATTCTGAGGGTGATCAGTTGGAATTGCAGAAACTCCTAAAATTGTCCATGCTGCAGGAATGTTTGATTTTTCAACAAAATTTTTAAACTCTTCTTCAGCTTTACCAAGAATAACTCCTTGACCCCAAACAATTAATGGTTTCTTCGCTTTTGCAAGGACTGCAGCAGCTGCATCAACAGCAGTTACATCAATTTTAGGAAGCGGTTTATAACTTCGTACTCCTGTACAATGTTTGTAGCTAAAATCAAACGTATCAAACTGCGCATCTTTAGTAACATCAATTAAAACTGGACCTGGACGACCCGACCGTGCGATATAAAAAGCTTTTGCCATTACTTCTGGAATCTCAGCAGCGTTAGTAATTTGATAATTCCATTTAGTTACGGGTGTTGAAATACCAATAATATCTGTCTCTTGAAAAGCATCTGATCCTAACAAGTGTGATGGAACTTGACCTGTAAGACATACCATAGGGGTTGAATCGATCATGGCATCGGCAATTCCAGTAACAAGATTCGTTGCCCCTGGTCCGGAAGTAGCTACACAAACACCCACACGACCACTTACACGAGCAAAACCTTGTGCAGCGTGCGTAGCGCCTTGTTCATGACGGGTGAGTACATGTTGTAATTTATCTTGAAATTTATATAACTCATCGTAGAAAGGCATAATTGCTCCTCCAGGGTAGCCGTAGATTAAATCAACGCCTTCTTCGAGCAGGCAATGAATCAATGCCTCAGAACCAGATATATTTTTTTTAATTTTCATGTGCTATTCGTCAGTTACACACCCATTAGAAGCCGAGGCAACTGAACGTGCGTATTTGTACAATACTCCTTTAGAAACTTTTAAATCAGGGGCAACCCATGCTTTACGTCGTGCCGCTAATGTCTCGTCACTTAATTTAACATATAACTCATTTGTTTCGGCATCAATACGAATGATATCACCATTTTGAAGGATCCCCAATGTACCCCCTAATTGAGCTTCTGGAGTAATATGTCCAACCACAAAACCATGTGTACCACCTGAAAATCGTCCGTCGGTTATAAGTGCTACATCTTTTCCAAGACCAGCCCCCATAATTGCAGCTGTAGGTTTTAACATTTCAGGCATTCCAGGACCCCCTTTAGGCCCTTCGTATCGAATAACAACGACATCCCCTTTTTGAACCTCTCCAGTTTTTATACCTGCATTGGCTGCAAATTCACCGTCATAAACGCGGGCTGGACCTTCAAAAGACAAGCCTTCTTTTCCAGTAATTTTGGCTACCGAACCCTCAGATGCTAGATTTCCAAATAAGATTCTAATATGTCCAGTCTCTTTTATGGGGTTGTTAAGCGGTCGAATCACCTTTTGATTTTCAATGAGTGAAGGAACATTCGCCATGTTATCGGCCAAGGTTTTACCAGTAACAGTCATACAATCTCCATGAAGCATGTCATTTTCAAGCATAAATTTGACTACAGCAGGGATTCCACCAACACGATGTACATCCTCCATCAGGAATTTTCCGCTAGGCTTAAGATCTGCCAAAAAAGGAGTTGTATCACTTATACGCTGAAAATCCGCAAGGGTAAAATCAACATCTGCTGCTTTGGCGATAGCCAAAAAGTGAAGTACAGCATTTGTAGAGCCTCCAAGAACAGTCACTAAACGAATGGCGTTTTCTAGCGATTTTTTGGTAACAATGTCTTTAGGCTTAATGTCTTTTTCAATCAGCAATCGCATAGCTTTTCCAGCTTCTACACATTCATCAATTTTTTCTGAACTCACTGCAGGGTTTGATGAATTATAGGGCAACGAAAGGCCCATAACCTCAATGGCAGAGGCCATCGTATTTGCAGTATACATTCCTCCACATGCTCCTGCACCAGGGCATGCATTCTGAATTACCTCTTTGTATTGTGCTTCATCAATTTGGCCTGAAACTCGTTCACCCCAAGCCTCAAAAGCAGAAACTACATCAAGTTTTTTATCTGCAGCGCAGCCCGAAGCAATCGTACCACCATATACCATAATGCTGGGTCTGTTAAGACGAAGCATGGCCATTACAGAACCAGGCATGTTTTTATCACAGCCAACAACAGCAACCATACCATCATATGACATACCACCCATAACCGTTTCCATAGAATCAGCAATTAAATCACGTGAGGGCAATGAAAATCGCATACCAGGTGTACCCATGGAAATACCGTCACTAACGCCAATAGTATTGAAAATAAGGCCCACTAAGTCCGCTGATTTTGTACCTTTTTTAATCTCTAATGCCAAATCATTTAGGTGCATATTGCAAGGATTACCCTCGTAGCCCGTACTTGCAATTCCAACTAGAGGCTTTTCAAAATCATCCTCTGTTAAACCAATGGCATGCAACATGGCTTGTGCGGCTGGTTGACTTGAATCTTGTGTTACAACTTTAGAATATTTTTTATAGGCCATTATGGATGTTTCGTGCTGAATTAAAAGTATCGCTAAACGAAGATGGTAAAAAAGAATTCGATACTCAAGAAAATGTGCTGTTTTTTATTAGAAACAAATTTTAACTGTGTTTTTTAATGCAATCACTGGCAACAAATATCGAATTACTTCCTGCAAACAATGAAGTGTCAAAATTAAAAAAAGTACGCCGTTTAATAAATGAATACGTTATTTTTACATTATCGCTAAAAAATTCAGCGTATAATTGATATGGTTGTAGAAAAAACATTAAAGGAGATAAAAACCAATCAAAATGACTTTTTTTTTGCCAAAAAATCATTTTCAATACAAAACCGTTTAAAACATTTAAAAAAGCTTCGCAAGATTATAAGAGAAAATGAACCTCAAATAATTGCGGCATTAAGGCAAGATCTCAATAAACCAGAAGCTGAAATATGGCTTGCCGAGATTAATACAACAATTGAGGAATTAAATACAATAATTAAAAACCTAAGGCATTGGGCAAAACCGAAACGAGTCCCTTCAAAGTGGATTAACTTTCCAAGTAAAGACTGGATTGCTTCCGAGCCCTATGGAGTTACCTTACACATTGCCCCATGGAATTATCCATTTCAATTGGCGTTAAACCCCATCATTGGAGCCGTTGCTGCAGGAAATACTGTGATTCTAAAACCTTCTGAATATGCGCCTAAAACAGCCGAATTATTAAAGAGAATTATTACTGAAGTATTTCCACCCGAATGGGTTTATGTTGCTCAAGGAGGACCTGAAATTGCACAAGAATTATTACACATGCGCTGGGATTACATCTTTTTTACAGGTGGGACTCGTATTGCAAAACTTGTAGCAAAGGCTGCAGCTGTTCACCTAACACCAACAACATTTGAACTTGGAGGTAAAAATCCATGTATCGTAGACAAAACAGCTAATATTAAAGTTAGCGCTAGACGTATTGTTTGGGGTAAATTCATGAATTGCGGACAAGTATGCATGTCCCCAGACTACGTATTGGTAGATAAAAGCATTTATTCGCAACTTGTAAGTGCTATGAAACATGAGATCGAGCGCATGTATGGTAAGGATCCCAAAACTTCTCCAGATTATGCTCGTTTGGTGCATAAAGGACATACCCAACACATTATTGACTTGATGGAAGGACAAACCATATTACATGGTGGTGAGTCTGATCTAAATGATTGTTATGTTGCTCCAACATTGCTTAAAATAGCATCTCTAGATAGTAAAATCATGGAAGATGAAATTTTTGGACCACTCCTTCCAATAATATCATATGATAATGAAAATGAAATAAATGAAGTCATTAGACATTTTGAAAAACCATTGTCTTTTTATGTGTTTTCAGAACGTAAAAAATGGGCACGTAGAATGATGCGAAAACACAGTTATGGAGGAGGTATGATAAACGATGTTGTTATGTATTTCACAAACGAAAAACTTCCTTTTGGAGGCGTTGGATATAGCGGAACAGGCAGTTATCATGGCAAACATTCATTTGACACTTTTACGCATTATAAACCCTATGTAGAACGTTCTACTTGGTTTGATCCAAAACAACGGTATGCTCCTTATGAAAAAACATTCCCATTGATAAAAAAAATCATGAACCTTTTAAGTTAACCCAACCAACCTTCACGATCCAAACTACGGTATTGTATTGCTTCAGCAACATGTCTATCTTCAATATTTTCACTTCCATCTAAGTCAGCAATAGTGCGCGCAACTTTTAAAATTCTATCATAGGCTCTTGCTGATAATCGCAATTTATCCATCGCTGATTTTAGCAACTTTAATGACGATTCTGAAAGCGTACAAAACATTCGAATTTGTTTTGAATTCATCTCGGCATTATGATGTATGTGAGGCATTTTTACAAAACGCTTGGCTTGTTGTTTGCGCGCTGAAACTACACGCTCACGAATGACATCACTCGACTCGGATAATGGTGACTGTGCAAGCTTTTCAAAAGGAACAGGTTGTACCTCAATATGCAAATCAATACGATCCAATAAAGGTCCTGATATTTTACCTAAATAGCGTTGCATTTCAGCACCTGAATGCCCATAAGAACCAATATCATCCTGAAAGTACCCTGAAGGCGATGGATTCATACTTGCTACCAACATAAACGAAGCGGGGTAAGTAATGGTAAACTTAGCTCGAGCGATGGTAACTTCCCTATCCTCTAGAGGTTGGCGCATCACTTCCAAAACCCCCCGTTTAAATTCAGGGAGTTCATCTAAAAAAAGCACTCCATGATGTGCCAAAGAGATTTCTCCAGGTTGTGGATATGTACCACCACCCACCAAGGCAACATCTGAAATGGTATGATGTGGTGCACGGAACGGGCGACTTCTGATGATGCCACCCCCCTTCATTCTACCTGCCACAGAATGTATTTTAGTTGTTTCTAACGCTTCTGTAGTAGTCATTGGAGGAAGAATGCTTGGTAATCGTTTTGCAAGCATGGTCTTTCCAGATCCGGGAGGACCAATTAAAATAATATTATGACCTCCAGCTGCAGCAACTTCCATGCATCGTTTAATGGATTCTTGTCCTTTTACATCCTCAAAATCTAAAAGGTTTTTTGGTTGATCTTTTAACTCTGATGATAAATCATAATCGACAAGATTATCGCGATGATAGGTTATTAAAAATGAAATTAAGGCATTAAGATGAGTAAATGTATGAACCTCTATTCCATCAACTATAGCGGCCTCTTGTCCGTTTTCTTTTGGAAGTAATATTCCCTTGAATCCATCTGCTTTTGCTTGTAACGCCATAGGCAATGCACCACGCACAGGTCGTAAAGATCCATCGAGGGACAGTTCACCCATAATAAGCCATTGATTCAGTTGCTCAGGTTTTACCTGACCTGAAGCAACAAGAATTCCTAAAGCAATAGGGACATCGTAAGCAGAACCTTCCTTCCGTAAGTCGGCAGGTGCCATATTAATGGTAATGCGCTTGCCTGGTAATTTATACCCACACTCCATCAGTGCAGCCGCAATACGGTGGTTACTTTCTTTAACGGCATTGTCGGGCAATCCAACCAAATGATAACCAACTCCAGGGTGTATATGAACTTCTATGGTGATACATTGGGCTTCGATGCCAAAGACAGCACTGCCAAATATTTGGGTAAGCATAACAGTAGGTTTGTATAAACTTACAAAAAATATTTACGTTCTTTGCCTTTATGGATAAACAAGATTTTCGTGCCGTTTGCGGACAATTTGCTACTGGAGTAACTGTAATCACTACCACGTATAACAACTCCCCTTTTGGATTTACAGCAAATTCATTTACCTCCGTTTCCTTAGACCCACCTATAGTTTTATTTTGTTTAAAAACCGCATCGGAAACAAACAAAGCATTTCTAGAGAGTAAAACCTTTGCGATTAACATACTTTCCGAGAATCAAGAAACAATTTCAAATGCTTTCGCCAATCCAAATAACAACCAAGAAACCCGATTTAAAGAAGTCACTCTAACACAAAATACGGTGCCTGTTATAGAAGACAGTTTGGGTTATTTAACAGGAACCATTATCAAATCTCATGAAATTGGTGATCATATCGTGTATTATGGTGAAGTGTCTGAGGGTATAAAAAGAGAAGGGAATCCCCTAATCTATGTTAAAGGCGGGTACCAACGCTTGGGTTGATTTACTTGCCGCAATTCCTTCTTTAAGCCACGCCAAGTATGTTGCAGCATCTGTGTATTGCACAGGTGGGTTCAAAATAGTCCCATCAGCAAGCATAAGCACATAATACGGTTGGGAAACTGATTTAAAATTCAATGCTTGAAAAGTTGACCACTTTTGTCCTACTGTAGTTAGTTTTCTTGTACTACCATCTTCGTAGTTTATCGTTTGTTGGTCTGAATCATCAAGTAGCTTTCGATCATCTACGTACAATGAAATAAGCACCACTTCATCACGCAACAACGCATACACTTCAGGCATGGTCCAGATGTTTTCTTCTACTTTTCTACAATTCACACAAGCCCAACCTGTAAAATCGAGTAATATGGGTTTTTGTTGTCTAATCGCAGCAGCCTTTCCTGTTTCAAAATCTTTGTAACAGTCCAAGTTTAAAGGACAATCTGATTCTGTTTTATAGATCGAATAAAAAGTAGGTGGTGGAAATCCACTAAGCGCGCGTAATGGCGTTTGCTGGTTAGGAACTACTCCTTGTGCTAAATAAACAACAAACAGTATTATTAATACTGCAATCCCTTTTTGAGAGAGTGAGGTTTTCTTAGTGTTGTGGTGTAAAAAACGTAGTCCTCCAAATAGATACACCGCCCACAAAAGCAGTATAAGCATCCATATTGCGATAAACACTTCCCGTGGAAGTATGCCAAAGTTTTGAACCATATCTGCATTGGATAAAAACTTAAGCGCCAAGGCCAACTCCACAAAACCTAAGGATACTTTTACATGATGTAGCCATCCTCCAGATTTTGGAAGTTTGTTCAATACACTAGGAAAAAAAGACAACACACCAAAGGGTAAGGCCAAGGCCGTTCCAAAGCCGAGCATACCAGCAGTAAGTTGAAGTGCATCGCCATCAGCAGTAAGCGATCCTACCAATAAGGAGCCTAAAATTGGACCTGTGCACGAGAATGAAACAACAGCAAGCGTGAGTGCCATAAAAAAGATACCCAAATATGAAGATCGTGTAGATGCCGAATCAGATTTTGAAGACCAAGAAGCAGGCAATGTTAAATCAAATAATCCAAAAAACGATAGTGCAAAAGCTAAGAAAACAGCAAAGAAAATAAGGTTTAGAACGACGTTTGTAGCAATGGTATTAAGCACTTCTGGGCGTAACTGATCTAGGAAATGAAAGGGTAAACTTAATAGTGCATAAATGGCAATAATAGAAAATGCATACGCTAATGAGCGTCGAATGCCTACGCCACGGCTCACGCTACTTTTTGAAAAATAAGAAACGGTAAGTGGAATTAAAGGGAACACGCATGGAGTCAATAAGGCTATAAAACCACCAAATAAACCCAAAATAAATATGCGCCACCAAGATGCATTTGATGCTGAAACAGAATCATCTAAAAAAGCAGTATTACTCAACTCAAGTTTTAATGAATCATTTGCCAATGTTATAGTAGTAAGATCGCGATTCGATGCATTTATCAGGCTCCCATCAGTAGGAATAATCAGGGTCTCATCACGAAAAATACATATTGCATCATCACAAGCTTGATATTCAATGGTAATTGAGATGTTATCATCACTAGTCTTAACCGATTGTACCCATACCAGCTCTTCTAAATGGTAGGCTAATTCCATTTCAAAAATAGGATCATACCCCGTTTTTGGTGTCGAACCCTCAAGGGCGCCTATTGCTGTGGCATTGTTCCAAATTAATAGCGTTGGCAATGGACCGCCAGCAGGTAAATTTACATCGTAAAGTTTCCAATTTTCTTGAATGCTTGCTTTTAAAATAACGTCGTAAGTGTTTTCTTCAGCTTGTTGAGCTTGGGCACTCCATTGTATGGGGTTTTCTTGTGCGCATAAACTTTGAACGACCAAAAGAAATAACAGTAGGTGTCTCATTGTAGTTTTATTTGAAGGGTAGACATTGGGCTTGTAGCTTCAAATTTACGATTAATTCGTTTACCTACTATCCAAACAATAGCGGAGCCAGAGCATAATAACCATTGTTCTTGTTTTTCTAAAGAAGACATTTTCTCATCTTTAAAAAATTTTGAAAGTTTTTTCTTTCCTAACATTCCTGAAGGATGAAACACATCTCCTGTCTTCCAACGACGCAAAACCAAAGGAAAATCCAATGTATCAGCATCCAATAGAACGCAAGAATTGGAAGATTCATCATCAAACCCTGTCGTTTTAATCTGCAGCTCAATTGGGGTTTTAATACCTGTTATAGGCACCAAATACTGTTCTTGAGTCATTTTCGATTTAGGTGATTTTTTTTGCAACACTAGATGATTGCGTTCACGGCGTAATTCGTGACTACTACTTGTACATTTCTTTCCCGAATGGGTCTGTAATAGTTTGATTATTTCTTCTTGATCAAAGCCATACATCGAAAATAAATGATGCATCCAAAACGATTGTGGCACTAAAGTGTTAAGAGACACTATTGGAATCTCAATAAACTCGTTATTTTCTTTCCATTGTGCCTTAATATCATTCAGCTGTAAAGAAATAACATCAAAAGTTTCAGCAATATGCCGTATAGATTCTAAGGTGTTTGTAGCGGCTTGAGGTGAGCTACTCAGAAAAGCAGGGATTACATTATGTCGAATGGCATTGCGTAAATATTTAGTGGAACTATTAGATATGTCTTCTCGCCATTGTAGCTTATTTTCTTTGGCGTAGCTCAAAAGCACCTTCTTAGAAAAATGCAATAATGGACGAATTAGAAATCCATTACGCTCGCGAATCCCTCCTAAACCAGCTAACCCGCTCCCACGACTGAGACGCATGAAAAATGTCTCCAATTGATCGTCGGAGTGATGGGCCGTAAGCACTGCATCAAACCCATAAGTATTTTTAATCTCCTCAAAAAAGGCATAGCGCAACTTTCTAGCTTTTTCTTGAATTCCCGAAGCCTCAGGTTTAATTGGCTCGGATTTTGAATAGCAATCTACTTGAAATGATTGTGCTAATGATTCAACAAATTTTTGATCCAAATCACTATCTACTCCTCTTAACTTATAATTTACATGGGCTAATGCAAAAGAATAACCACAAGCCTGTAACATATGTGCCAGAACGACGCTATCCATACCTCCACTTACCGCCACTAAAAATCGGTGTTCGGTTGGAGGTCCTAAAGAACCGAGTAAATGCATGCTAAACTTTGGATCCATAAAACTCTAGGCTAACAGCTTGATTTGCCAATAATTGCTTAATCGCTTTTACTTTAAGCTGACATTCTTCATATTCTTTTTCCACATCTGCCGCTGCGGTAAGGGCACTTCCCACATGAGCAGAGATATAACGTTGCTTAGCATCATACACCAAGCTTCGAATAACGACATTAAAATCAAAGTCCCCATTAGGAGCGAAATATCCAACAGCTCCACTATACAATCCGCGCTGACTATTTTCATATTGATTAATTAACTCCATAGCACGTTGTTTTGGCGCTCCGGTCATACTTCCCATTGGGAAGCAGGCATTTATAACATCAAGCGAAGAAGTATTTCTGTCACAAGTAGCGGTGATGGTAGAAATCATTTGATGTACCTGAGCAAAAGGATAGACAACACATTGCTCTTCAACAGCTACTGATCCTTTCTGGGCTACTCGTGACAAATCATTGCGAACTAAATCAGTAATCATAATATTTTCAGAACGTTCTTTACTATCATCTTTTAAACGTTGTGCGGCAGCAACATCCAATATTGGATCAACTTGACGTGCAGCAGTTCCTTTTATGGGTTGCGATTTTAATGAATTTCCACGGCGTTGTAAAAACCGTTCAGGCGAAGCACACATCAAGTGAACATCATCAATGTTTACATAGGCTGCATAGGGTGTTTTTGCAATTTGATTAAGTGCTACAAACAATGAAGATGGGTGAATGTTAACATTTTCAGCATACCATTCCACGCAATAATTAACTTCATATATGTCTCCTCGAAAAATATGTTCTTGAAGAGCCTTAGCATTCTTCACATATTGATTTCTAGAAATACGAGGAGATAAATCAATTGCTTGAAGTTGATTTTGGTTTGTGAGCGTGGTGTTTTTTAGTTGTATAAAATCTGCAGCTGGATCGTCAACTCCGCTGTATAGTGCTATGAGGGTATCTCCTTTTAGAAGCCAAATTTTGTCAGGTATAAAAAAGTGAAGTGATGGTACATCTAGGTGCAATGGGTTTGTTGGAGAAACACATTCCCAGTCCTGTGCATATTCATAACTAAAAAACCCGAATAACCAATCCTTACCCAAATGTTGAGCAAGTTCCTTTTGGGTAGAAAGTTGTGCGTTTTTATGTGCTAAACCAACGGCCAAAATCGCATCGTATTCACGTGGTTGGTGAGGGTACTCATTGGAATCATACCACGACACAGGGGAAGAATCCTTTGCCCATGAAAACAAGCGCTGTTTGATATCTGAAATACCAGTAACGTTAAATACTTTTTTTGTGCGATTTACCAAAGAGAGTGATCATTTGAAACAAAATTAGGCAAATGAGGAAGGAAATTGTCATAACAGTGAAAAAAAATATATATTTGCAGCATGACTGTAAGTAATATTTTACCGTTTTTAAACACACCACGTTTTCGTCGCCCCTTGGGGTGATCACTTCTTCTATGGAACCAAGGTGTGTCCGGTTTCCTCCCTCGTCATTTATCTGTACAATCATTTTTTTAATTTATCATGGAAATCCAAGTTGCTAAACGCATTCACGTAAAGTATGCGTCCATTATTTCAGAAACGATTTCTTCTTCTGCACAAGTACGAGGAACAGGAATTGCTCGTCGTACTCCTGAATATGTTCAGAAAAAGATAGAGTCGGGTAATGCCATAATAGCTCTTGATGGCGAAACCTTTGCTGGTTTTTGTTACATCGAAGCATGGGGGCACGAAAAATATGTTGCGCACTCAGGATTAATTGTTGCTCCTGCATTTAGAGGAATTGGATTGGCAAAAAAAATAAAAGCACAAATTTTTGCCTACACAAAAGAAAAATATCCAAATGCCAAAATATTTGGAATAACAACTGGCTTGCCCGTAATGAAAATTAATTACGACCTGGGATATAAGCCTGTGACTTTTTCACAGCTTACCGATGATCCAGCGTTTTGGAAAGGTTGTCAAACATGTAAAAATTACGATGTATTAACAAGAACTAATCGAACTATGTGCTTGTGTACTGGAATGCTTTATGATCCAGCTGCCAAAAACAGCAATGGCATTGTTGGTAGAATTCAATCTTTTAAAAAAGCTTTTAAACGAGAAAAAAAATGAAACAAAAATTAGTTTTAGCCTATAGCGGAGGCCTCGACACCTCGTATTGTGTAAAGTCACTTAGCCAGCACAGCTATGAAGTGCATGCCGTAAGTGTTAACACTGGAGGGTTTGATGCTAAAGAAATAACAGCACTTGAGAAAAAAGCACTGTCTTTAGGAGCACATTCTTACAAAAGTATTGAGGCTGTAGAAACATTCTACCAAGACATCGTAAAATATTTGGTTTTTGGTAATGTATTAAAAAACAGTACCTACCCATTATCGGTTAGTGCTGAAAGAGTTACACAAGCGGTAGCGATTGTAAACTATGCAAAAGAAATTAATGCAACAGCTATTGCTCATGGAAGTACAGGAGCTGGAAACGATCAAGTTCGTTTTGATTTAATTTTTCAAACCCTAGCACCAGAAATAGAAATTATCACACCCATTCGCGATCAAAAGCTTTCGAGAGAAGACGAAATTGAATACCTTAAAAAACATGGGGTAGATTGGTCTTGGGAAAAAGCCCAGTATTCTATAAATAAGGGACTGTGGGGTACTTCTGTTGGCGGAAGCGAAACTTTAAAATCACAAAAACCCCTTCCAGAAACAGCCTATCCAAGCCCATGTACTAAAACGAAACCAGAAACACTTTGCCTTCGTTTTGAAAATGGAGAACTTATTGGAGTAGATAGTAAAAACTATAGCCCTGTTGAAGCCATTCAAGAGTTACAGGAACGTGCAGCGGCCTTTGCTATTGGCCGTGATATCCATGTTGGGGATACTATTATTGGAATAAAAGGAAGAGTTGGGTTTGAAGCTGCTGCTGCCTTAGTTATCATTAAAGCGCATCACTTGTTAGAGAAACACACCTTAAGCAAATGGCAGTTGCATCATAAGGACTCCATAGGAACATACTATGGAATGATGCTTCACGAAGGACAATACTTAGACCCTGTAATGCGAGACTTTGAGCAACTTTTACAGAGTAGCCAACGAACAGTAACTGGATCGGTTTATGTTACCCTTCACCCCTATCGTTTTAGCCTCGATGGTATTGAATCAGAATATGATTTGATGGACAACAGTTTTGGCACTTATGGGGAGGCTAACGAAGCATGGAGTGCAGATGAAGCAAAAGGATTTATTAAACTTTCAGCAAATGCTGGAAAAATTTATCAGCATGTCAATAAATAAAATTAAAATTGGAGTAGTAGGAGGTGCAGGATATACTGGAGGTGAGTTGTTACGCCTATTAGTAAACCATCCAAACGTAACCATAGATTTCATATACAGTACCACTCGTGCTGGAAAACCTGTTTTCGAAACACATCCTGACTTATTGGGAGTACTTGATCAATCTTTTTCAAGTGAGTTAAATCCAGATGTAGATGTGTTATTTCTGTGTATGGGTCATGGAAACTCGGCTACATTTTTACATGAAAACGTAATTAATGACAATACTAAAATTATTGATTTAAGCAATGATTTTAGATTAACAGCAGACCGTCACTTTTTAGGCAGATCATACGTTTATGGACTACCAGAAGTTAATCATAAGCATATTCTTTCAGCACAAGCGATAGCAAACCCAGGATGTTTTGCCACAGCAATACAATTGGCGCTACTTCCCCTTGCTGCATCAAGTAAACTTGAAAACGAAGTTCATGTTAATGCAATTACTGGAAGTACGGGTGCAGGTGCAGTCCCTTCTGCAACAGGTCATTTTAGTTGGAGAAACAACAACATCTCGTACTACAAGCCTTTTGTACATCAACACTTGGGTGAAATTGGAGAAACATTAGCGCAAGCTCAAGGTACTGCTGCTAAGCTTCATTTTTTGCCTATACGCGGAAACTTTACTCGTGGTATTTTTGCAACGGCATATACTGCCTTTAACGGAACTATCGACGAAGCATATGGGCTTTATGATGACTATTACAAAAACAGTAAGTTTACTTTTGTAAGTCGTTCTAGCTTAGCGTTAAAGCAAGTTGTGGGAACAAACAGGTGTCTTTTGCACCTGCATTTGCATGAAGGACAACTGCTTGTTACAAGTATTATCGATAATTTAATAAAAGGGGCTTCAGGTCAAGCGATTCAAAATATGAATATTATGTTTGGCTGGGAAGAAACGACAGGATTACAATTAAAATCAATATCATTTTAACTATGAAAATAGCCATTATAGGAGCCGGAAATTTAGGGTTAAGCATTGGACGGGGCTTAATAACCAACAATAGCATCACGCAGCTCTACCTTACGCGTCGATCACTTGATAGTATTACGACTTGGACCGAGTATGCGAATACGTATATCACAACTGACAACAAAGAAGCTGTTGAGAAATCTGACATTATTATTTTGGCAGTACAACCAAGACAATTGACCACTGTTCTTACAGAAATAAAAGACAGTCTTCATGAAAACCACGTACTGATTTCTACAGTTACTGGATTTTCATTGTCAAAAATGGAAAAAGTCGTAGGTCCTGATACCTTCTTGATTCGTTCAATGCCAAATACAGCCATTTCAGTCGGGAAGTCGATGACTTGCTTGTGCGCAAATAAAAAGGGTAAAGAACGCATGCCTGTAGCTGAGGCAATTTTTAATGGGCTTGGAACTAGTATTGTGATTGAAGAACAACACATGCGTGCTGCTACAGTAATTTGCGCTTCTGGAATCGCATTTTGGATGCGACTTATTAGAGCAACTACTCAAGGAGGTGTACAGCTAGGTTTTGATGCCAATGAAGCAATGAAAATGTCTATGTATACTGCTATGGGAGCGGCATCGTTATTAATTGAAACTGGCGCACACCCAGAAGAAGAAATCGATAAAGTGACCACGCCAAGAGGATGTACTATTGAAGGGCTTAACGAGATGGAACACCAAGGTTTGAGCTCATCCTTAATTCAGGGAATCGTGGCATCATTTCAAAAAATTAATGAAATAGCACAAGATTAATTATGCCATTATTTGATGTTTACCCGCTTTATGATGTTACTCCCGTACGTGCTAAAGGAATGTATGTTTATGGTGCTGATGGTAAAAAATACTTGGACCTGTATGGTGGCCATGCTGTGATTAGTATTGGGCATCAGCATCCGGTGTATAAAAGAAGGTTACGAAAACAACTTTCTAGAATAGGTTTTTATTCAAATGCGATTCATAATCCCTTGCAAGTGCAACTAGCAAATGAAATTGAAGCGCAGTCTGGATGTGAAGGGTATCAATTATTTATGTGTAGTTCTGGAGCAGAAGCAAATGAAAACGCTCTTAAACTAGCATCGTTTTATACAGGTAAATCCAAAATAGTTGCTTTTAAAAATTCGTTTCACGGACGAACAAGTGCTGCAGTTGCTGCAACAGACACACCAAAAATAATAGCGCCATTAAACGCACAACAAGACGTTGAGTTTTTAGAGTTCGGAGATGAAAAAGCGCTAATAGAAACGCTAAAAAAAGGTGATGTATGTGCGGTTATTATCGAAGCTATTCAAGGAGTTGGGGGACTCGATATGCCAACGCATGAGTTCATGAAGCATGTTGAAAAAAGCTGTAATGAAACCAACACTTGCTTTATTGCCGATGAGGTACAGTCAGGGTTTGGACGATCCGGAAAGTTTTTTGCTTTTCAACACTATGGTGTAACACCAGATATCATTTCTATGGCAAAAGGAATGGGTAATGGATTTCCTGTTGGTGGAATATTAGCACATCCAAAAATCAAGCCATGGTATGGGATGCTTGGAACTACTTTTGGAGGAAATCACTTGGCGTGTCAAGCGAGTCTTGCCGTATTGGAAGTGTTAAAAAAGAAATCATTGACTACGCACGCTGAAGCACTTGGTGAAGCATTTATGGAGAGAAGTAAAACACTAAAAGGAGTTAAATTAATTAAGGGAAAAGGCTTGATGCTTGGACTTGAATTTGACTTTGAAGTTGGTGAACTACGAAAAAGGCTTATTTATAATCACGGTATTTTTACTGGAGGAAGCAGCAACAAAAAATTGTTGCGAATTTTACCACCGCTTACCATTGAACAAAAACATTTTAACCAGTTTTTCAAGGCTTTAGAACAAGAACTATGAAACAATTTTTAACACTTGATGACTTAACAAGCTTTGATGCACAAGTAAAACTTGCACAGAAAATTAAAGCAGATCCATATCAGTTTGAAACTATTGGAAAACGTAAAACTCTTGGACTTTTATTTTTTAATCCTAGTTTAAGAACCCGACTTAGCACCCAAAAAGCAGGGCGTTTGTTGGGAATGGATGTCATGGTCATGAATTTTAGCAATGAAGCTTGGGCAATTGAATACGAAAACGAAACCATCATGGAGGGACTTCGTTCAGAACATGTAAAAGAAGCGGCTCAAGTAGTGTCACAGTATTGCGATGTTGTGGGCATACGAGCTTTTGCCACACTTACGGACAAAGACAAAGATGAGTCAGAGCAAGTCTTGCAACGATTTATTGAACACGCTACAGTGCCAATACTTAATATGGAGAGTGCAACAGCACATCCATTACAAGCACTTGCAGATGCGTTGACACTTTCTGAATTATCACTTCCTGCAAAACCAAAAGTTGTACTAACATGGGCACCACATCCTAAGGCTTTACCACATGCCGTTGGAAACTCCTTTACAAGAATGATGCAGCACTTGGATGCTGATTTTATTATTGCAAACCCTAAGGGTTATGATTTAGATCCGCGAATTACAAAAAACATCCCTGTCATTCATAATCAAGATGAGGCGTTAAAGGATGCAGATGTTGTATATGCCAAAAACTGGTCTTCATACGAACAGTATGGACAAATCCTTAGAACAGATAATACTTGGATGCTAACACCTGAAAAAATGAAGTTGACAAATAATGCAGCTTTTATGCACTGCCTGCCTATACGCAGAAATGTAGTTGTGTCAGACGGCGTCCTGGACCATCCAACTTCAAAGGTCATTGAACAAGCAAATAACAGAACCTATGCAGCAGCAGCTGTGCTTAAAAATTTGTTATCGTGAAAAAGAACCTACATATCGTTAAAGTAGGTGGGCACTTGGTTAATGATTCTAAAGCATTAGATAAAGTACTATCCGCTTTTGCTTCTTTAGACGGAGCTAAAATTTTAATTCATGGCGGAGGAAGACACGCTACTGGGCTTGCCAAAAAATTGGGGCTAACACCAAAAATGATTCATGGAAGGCGTATTACTGATGTTGATATGCTTGATGTCGCTGTGATGAGCTACGCTGGGCTTTCGAATAAGAAAATCATAGCAGCGCTACAAGACCAAGACGTAAATGCGTTGGGATTAAGTGGAGCGGATGGAAATTGTATCCAGTCCCTAAAACGCCCAGTAACAGACATTGACTATGGATTGGTTGGCGATATTATTCATGTGAATACTGGAGTATTTGACTCATTGATTACGCAAGGCTTTGTTCCTGTTTTATGTGCAATTACGCATGATAAAAATGGACAACTCCTCAACACCAATGCTGATACAATTGCTGCGCAAGTTGCTATTGCAATGAATGCAATCTTTGATGTTCGTCTATTTTATTGTTTTGAGCATGCAGGAGTATTGCATGACATTTCAAATCCAACAGATGTAATATCTTCGCTAACAGAAATTGAAATGAACAAATTGATTGATAAAAAAATTATTCATCAAGGGATGGTTCCAAAGTTAAGCAATGGCTTTGACGCACGTAAAAATGGTGTAGGTGATGTAATCATCAGTAACGTAGATGCGTTGATTAATAAAAACGCAATCAAAACCGTATTAAAATGAATCGAATCAAGCAACTTCAACAAGAAGCCATAACACTCCTTCAACAGCTGATTGATACGCCCTCCCTTTCGAGCAGTGAAGACCAAACAGCTGCTCATATTAAGGCATGGTTAGAACAGCACGGAGTAGTTTGTAACCAACAACAAAACAATATTTATGCTGTAAATAAGCATGAAGACCCTGCAAAACCTTATTTGCTACTCAACTCACACCATGACACGGTATATCCCAATAGTGGTTATACACGCAATCCATATAAGTCGGCCATTGAAGATGGAAAGCTTTATGGGCTTGGAAGCAATGACGCTGGTGGTGCCTTGGTCTGTTTGCTAGCAACATTTGTATATTTCTATGAGCAAGAAGATATGGCCTATAATTTGGTTGTTGCGGCTACTGCTGAAGAAGAAACTTCCGGGCCAAATGGCTTGAATAGTTTACTTAAAACACTGCCAAAAATTGATACGGCTATTGTGGGGGAACCTACACAAATGCACTTGGCTGTTGCGGAAAAAGGATTGGTTGTATTCGATGCAACAATTCAAGGTACGGCTAGTCATGCTGCACACCCAAATGAGGATAACCCTATTTATAAAATTGGTGGAGTTATAGATTGGTTTCAAAAACTAGATTTTGATCGAGTTTCAGACGCGCTTGGCCCTGTTAAACTAACCGTTACACAGGTACAAGCAGGAAAACAACACAATGCTGTTCCTGCGGCTGTTAAACTTGTTATTGATGTACGTGTTAATGATATGTACACCAATGAAGAAATTAGTGCTATCGTACAACAAGCACCATGTGAAGTCAAAGCACGCTCACTTCGATTAAACTCCTCCTCTATTCCAATTGACCATGCTTTGGTAAAAGCTGGCATTGCAAAGGATAGAAAGACGTATGGCTCACCTACCCTATCAGATCAGGCGGTACTGTCATGTCATTCCCTTAAGCTAGGTCCTGGAGATTCATTGAGATCCCATACTGCAGATGAATTTATCTATGTACACGAATTAGAAGAAGCAATTCCATTGTATATATCCATTTTAAAACAAGCATTATGAAACTCTGGCAAAAGAAAAAAACATCAGTCACTGAAGATGTAGACAGATTTACTGTTGGAGATGACAGGCTTTGGGATGTACGTTTAGCTCCCTATGATGTAGTCGCTTCTAAAGCCCATGCGCAAATGTTGGCAAGTGTAGGCTTGCTTACAAACGAAGAATCAAAACAATTATGTGATGCGCTTGATGCGATTATGAAACTCGTATTGGAAGATGATTTTAGTATAGAACAAGATTTTGAGGACATCCATTCTAAAATTGAACACTTACTTACTGAACATTTAGGAGATGTAGGTAAAAAAATACATACTGCACGCTCTAGAAACGATCAAGTACTTACTGCCATGCAGTTATTGTTGAAGGATGAAATTTTAGAAATAAAATCCCTTACTAAAGAATTGTTTGACACATGGTTAACATTGGCTGAAACACACAAGGATGAATTGCTACCTGGCTATACTCACTTACAAGTTGCCATGCCGTCATCATTTGGCATGTGGTTTTCAGCATATGCCGAATCATTAATAGACGACATCACACTTATTAATGCTGCATATACTATTTGTGATCAGAATCCTTTGGGTAGTGCTGCGGGCTATGGCAGTTCATTCCAAATAGATAGAGCACAAACAACAAAAGCATTGGGTTTTGACACCCTTAAAATAAATCCTGTTGCCGCACAAATGGGTCGTGGAAAAACAGAACGCATTACTGCCGGTGCTATGGGCTCATTGGCCGCTACGCTTGGCCGTTTTTCTATGGATGTTTGCTTGTATATGAGTCAGAATTTTAATTTTATACATTTTCCTGACCACCTTACAACAGGGTCGAGTATTATGCCACACAAGAAAAACCCAGATATTTTTGAATTAATCAGAGGGAAATGTGCCTTAATTCAAGGGCTTGCTAATGATTTCGCACTGTTAGGGCAAAATCTACCTAGTGGCTATCACCGTGATATGCAATTGTTTAAAGGAAAAATGTTAGAAGGTATCGATAGTCTTAAAGACTGTCTTACTATTTTAAATAGCAGTATAAAAGAGATTGTAATTCATAAGAACATCATGGAGGATGATAAATATACGTATGCCTTTACTGTTGATGCTCTTAATGAATTGGTACAGCAAGGTGTGCCTTTTAGGGATGCGTATAAGCAAGTTGGACAACAGGTTGAAGATGGAACATTTAGTGCTCCAAAAGGGCTTACTCATACACATATTGGAAGTATAGGAAACCTTTCACTTTCATCAATCCAAGAAAAATTCGACAAAAACTTTTAGCACAAATGGCTTCGCAACGGCTATATTTTATTGATGCCCTTCGCGCTTTTGCCATTTTAATGATGCTCCAAGGCCACTTTGTAAGTGGGCTTCTCGATACCTCTACCCTAGACATTAACAATCCGGTTTACCGGATTTGGCTCTATTTTCGTGGCATTACTGCACCTGTTTTTTTTACCATAACAGGTTGGGTTTTTATGTTTTTGCTTCAAAAAAATTCTGTTGTTGGTTGGCATAATCCAAGACTTCGTAAGGGATTAAAACGTGCCATAGAGCTGATTTTATGGGGCTACGCCTTACGCCTAAGCCTTCCCTATTTCCTTTCAACCGGACGGATAACAAAACCATTTTTACGCCCCGATGTGCTACAAATTATTGGTTGTGGATTGCTGTTTTCTATGGTGCTGTACTTGCTTTTTAACACTCTTGGCAAGTTGCGTCCTGTACTTTTTATTGCTTTTACCATTGGCATTTTTATTACAGAACCACTGTACAAAGATGTTGTATTTGAAAACTTACCCTTGTTTGTTGCCGCATATTTAACCAAAGCGCACGGTGCTGTTTTTTACCTGCTTCCTTGGTTGGGCTATGTAAGTGTTGGTGCAGGCATTGCTTTTTTAATGCCCAACAAACCAGAAAAATTGTACCGCTGGGCCTTTGGTTTTATTTTAATTGGATTTGTTTTTTCCTTCTACTCCACCGCGTTACTTCATTCACTATCTACAACACTATCGAGTGAATTACTAAAACAGGTTTCGTACAACAATTTCTTGTTCATCCACCTTGGCGATGTCTTCATGCTTATAGGAGTATTTATGCTATTAGAACCCTTTGTAAAGCAAAGCCTCTGGCAAAAAATTGGTACAAAAACATTATCCCTTTACATTGTACACTACGTTGTCTTGTATGGAAGTTTTACCAGTATTGGATTGTATAAATATTACAAGCAATCCTTGAGTTGGGAGGTAGCCGTACCGGGTGCTATTTTATTTGTTGTGGGCATTACCGCAGTAGTCTTGCTTTACCCCACAACACTAAAACCAATGAGTACACGTCTAAGGCGCGATCTAGGTTTGCGGATAAAGCGGCTTCTTTAATGGCATAGGTGGAGTTTAGCTGGGGGTCTTTGCACCGATTTAGCTATGAATAGTAGCGGATTTCTACTCACAAACCTTTCGGATTTACACTGACCTTTGTTTTATGTTTATACTTTTGTTTTAGCAATTAAACCGCTATTTTTTATATACATTGTTACCTGCTGGCTTTTTTTAATAATTTCCTCCCATTGCTTTGTACAAGTCCAATGTTCTTTTAATATCTCGAATTTCAGTTGAAGTAATTGTTTTTATGTCGTGGTATTGTCGTCCTATGAGTTTCATCTTAGCAGACTTAGCATTGGCAAGAGCATCAAGTAATTCAGTATTAGATTTGCCCATAGATTCATCAAACCATTCCCAAATTCGTCCACCATTTCCTGAATCAGTTTCTGTGTCCATTGGAATAAACTCATACGCTTTTCCGTCTATAGAAAACTGTACTTTATGGAAAAACAACCAATCATCAGCGTGATATTGAAGTCTCAATCTTAGATTACTTGGCATTCCATTATTTGATTGGAAATAGCAATAAATTCCATTTCGATTAGTGTATTTCGGTGCTGATTTTGGTTTGTGCCAAACTAAACCGTCCGGGTCAAATTCGTCTTTTTTCGAATTGAAGAACGGTTCTAATTCTTTGATTTTAGAGCTGTCAATTTTTACGGAATTTTTAAAATCTTCAATTTCTTTTTCTTTATAGGCATTTGCACTTTCTTTCAATGAGTTTTTCATTTCAAATATTCGAGAACGAACACTCATTTTTAATGAGTCCATTTTGTCAAAACTGATGGTCAATGCAATATTATTTCCTTGCTCATCCAATAGTTTGAAATCAGTCGGTTTGGTAGCAGAACTGCCATAAGCTTCTTCCATATCTTTAGATACTTTTTCGGAAATGCAAAACTTTTGATAAGCTTCTAAATATGCGGTAGAATCAGTTTTTGCTCTTATTGTTACTCCATCTTTTTCGTCACGTTCAGTTCCACCAAAGATTGATTCCTTTGTTCCAAGTTCAACATATTCATACTTTTTAGATTGTTGACAAGAAACAATAGTCATTATTAAAGTTCCTAAGAGTATTATTTTCTTCATATTGTTTGTTTTTTGTTCAGCTTGCAGGTAACGGTCTCGTATAACCGTCAGTTACGGGTTTTAAGTTACTATTTCTCAATTAAGCACTGACGCTCGAAAATCCGAGTGGATTCGGACGTAGTCGAATCCGCCGTAATTGCGGTTATACATTGTTGTAAAACGTTTTTTAATTCCATTCCACATCTAACTTCTCCAATTCAGCATTCAATTCCGTCAAAGATTTTGGGTCGATTATTTGTGTGTTTATAGTCAATTCTTTTTTGTCAGTTTTTAATATATAATCTCCAGCAAATTTTTTAATCCGCTTAATTTCGGTCAGATTTATTTTCTTTCCGAATGGTCCATTTACGTTTATAATTCCGTTTTCAATGGTCAAATATTTGTAATTCTTTTGGTAAAAATATAGTCCCAAATACATAAGAGAAATGAAAATCCAACCATAGTCAGTCCAATTCGGTTCTTCTTTTCCA
>JAQWGN010000003.1 GCA_029238215.1 Flavobacteriaceae bacterium | reverse complement strand
ACGACAAACTCTCCATCAATATTCGAAATTGGCTTAAGGTTTAATTTCGATCGTTTTCTCTCAAACAGAAGAGGCTATTATAAACGTCTGAACACAGACAATTTATAATAAAAAAAGCCCCGCAAAAGCGAGGCAAGTTTTGTTAAATGCTTAAAAACAATTAAGCCTTCTTTACAAATGGAAGTCCAGTACGTTCGTTTTCAACAACCTTTTTTCCATCTGGCAAATCACAAGCGTTATCACGCTGATCTTTTGCAAAGTAATAAATCGTTTGATTTCTACCACCTTTTAATGTAACATCTTTGGTATGCAGGTAATATGTTTTACCCTTACTGTTTTCAAATGAATAAGCCATAATTAATTTTATTTCTTTAAAGTTAATAAAAAAATCATCATATCTAACCTGATATACTGCTTTTTTGATACATAATAGCGGGGTTAAATTATTAAAACTATAATCGCAAAATTAAAACATTATATAACTTACTGATAAACAGTAGATTAAGTTTGCTCTTTCTTAATTATATTTTTTTTTCAAAAAAGCCTCAATTGGAGGTATTTTTCAAATTAATCCAGAAAAAGGATGATAAATACAGAAAATTACACCTTAAAATAACGTGTTAAATCAACCTCTACAGGGATGTCCTGCTTATTAAACAAGCAATTTATAAGGCTTGAAGCTAGAAATGGTGCCCATAAAATCCCTCTTGAACCCAATCCATTAACACAATTTAATGCCGGATATTTTGGGTGTTTTCCTACTAATGGTTTACGATCTGGAACTGTAGGCCTCACCCCCGTACCATGCGATTCTACTTCAAAAGGTAGTGCTATATATTTTTTAAAACATTCCATTAGCCAGCCCTTGGACTCATTTGTAGGCGTTAATGAACTAAAGGAATGCGCATAGGTAGCCCCCACGCGGTATCTATCTCCTCCAAGAGGAACAATAAACACACTTCCTTTTAACATGTATTTTAAATGAAGTCCTGGGCACTTAACAATAAGCCATTCCCCTTTATTGGGTACAACAGGCAAGTTAGAAAACCAAGGGTTCTTGCGAATACCTACGCCCTCAGCAAAAATAATATGGGTCGCTTTCCATTGACCATATTCAACGCCTTTTGACGTAATTATCAAATCTTTATACGAAAATAATTCAGAAACAAATGCTTGCTTTTGCAAGAGGTGTTTATGAGCTTGATGTAAAAGTAACGAGGTATTTACCCAACCGGTGTGAAGGACCTCTCCCATTCCACTAGGAGCAAGGATGTTATCGTTTTTTAGGTGAGAAACACTAGCTCCTAAATAAGTCCTTAGCGTAGAGTTATCAGACGCTACAGCCCAATCATTTTGTTCAGATTCACTCGCAAAGACCCGCCATATAGGCATTGGATTGAGTGCGCTAGCATACTTAGGGTGTTTATAAAATGGTACAGAATGTGCCATTAGTTCATCTACGTGATAAATAGCACGAAAACGCTTTAAAACTACAGGATTGTAAATGCCAGTAGCTATCCTAGAGCTAGATTCCACAAAAGGATCAAAAACAACAAAAGATTTTCCTTCTTTAGTTAATGCTTCCGTAAGTGCCCAACCCGCAAGACCGAAGCCGACAATAAGTACATCACGGTGCATATAGTAATAGGGCTAGAGTAGCAGGTACTTAATAAGCCCAGAGATCTTGCTCAAAATCTCGAATAATCGTTTTTAAACGCTCGGATTCGATAAGCTGCATAAATGGGTCGTCAACATACTGATCGATTCCTCTATCATCCATAACATTATCAATTGCATAGATTCTGGCAGTAAACCTTCTAGAGGTTAGCAATTGATCAAAATTAACCCTACTTACATTATTTCGATCATCAAACACAAGCTGTTCGTGAAGAATAGGACGTAAGTCCTTGTACCAAAGCCAGAACAAATCAATAGGTTCATCACTTTCTAAATTATTCATATCACGCCCTTTAGGCATGATACCCAACAGGCGGTATTTTAATTCACCTATGCGCTTATCTACGTACCAAATTCCTTTAATTTTATAAGAAACTATTTTGTCTGAACTTTGATTTATCTCAACTCCTTCTTCAACTGTTTTGATACGTCCTAAATAGGTTTCCCGATCCATCCGTTCATTAAAGTTGGGTGTATTATCATTATAAATATTTTCAATTTTTCCAGCCAAAATAGCTTCTTTGATGGTAGCCCATAACGACCTGCGTTCTTTATTATACAATCCATCCATCGGGTAATACAACGGGTGGTTGAATTTTTCTGATAAATCTATCTCCTCATAAACAATTTTACTCCACATGACGTCCTTATCATCAATATATGGGTACCGCAAGTAATCATTGTCCTTTAGTTGATCTTGGTGCTCTTTTGAGAGCTTTCCAATTTCTTCAGGTTGGTCAGCATTTAGAATGTTGATTTGAGCATAAGCGCTAAATCCAAACAAGACTAAAAACAGTATAAGATACTTTTTCATTATTTAATTGTTAAGGCAAAGTCAGTAACTTTTACATTATCGATCACTTGGTTTTCAGTTCGGACTTGCGCATCAATATTATATATGTAAACGAGATCGTCTTTTTTGGCGGTTTTTAAATACGAGCTGATTACACGTGATCCTTTGAGTTGATTAGAGTTGATTGGAACTCCTGCTCTACTCCCAACCTTAATATTGAAGCTTTTGACAGTAACATTAAGGTTATAATCAAAATCCTCTGGAAACTTCGCTGCAATTTTACCTGCAGAAACAAATTCACGCTCTATTGAGCCACTATCAAATTTCTTACTCCCTATTTCTACAGACCCTAAAGCAGCTGGTAGCGGCTTGATTCGAAAGTCTTGAGGTGGAGCATTAATCGTTTCTCCATTTATTTGGCCTGTTACGTAAATACGCATACTCTCCCCTACTTTATTCCCATCCGGAATGGCTTCAAATTTCGCCCCATTACGGCGTATTTGTCCGTTTGTAGCACGTGCAGTTAACTTGTTATTTGGTATTCCAGGGATAGAAATAGATAAATCATTTGGAAGACCTCTATAAACAACCTTCATTTGGTCAGCAGAAATAACAGCATCGTTGGGCTTATTAATTACTGAAATGTCTTGAGCAACATCAACCGACTGTTCTTCATTGTTTCGTTCGAAGAAAAGTTTTCCGGTAAGCTTATATGTACCAGGCGAAATAAAACGCTTGTTTAATTGAACTCCACCTGCTGCAATAATGTAATCACGGCCCTCATTAATGGGGGTGCCATTTAATGCCAATTCAGCGCGATTTGGCTTGAAATTTGAATCTTTCTTTCCCATAACCACAGCTGCATCTACAAGCTCGTTGGTGTAAAAAGAGGACTTCGAAGACTCTAAAAGTGTCTGGTATTTATTTAGATTTAATCCCACTTGTTGTATACTAATTGTACTTAGGATATTTTCTAATATTTTGTTTTCAATAAAACGAATGTTAGACTGAATTTTTGTTAGCTTAGATAACGATGCAATGAGTGGAAATCCCTCAAACTCATAGTTTAAAAACCGTTGTTTTTTTCCTTCGCGATTTAAAACCATTTCGGTATATGAAAATCGTTCATACAAATCGGATAAGAATGAAAAATCAAAATCTGCATACTCTCCTCCTGGTTCTTCATCTGTTGGAGGATCTTTTTCCATATCTGCAGCTGTAAATTCATCCAAAATACGCTGAATTTGAGAAGGGTATGAAGCATATCGCTGTACAAACTCATCTCCAACTTCTGTATATTTATCACCTGAGAAAAACATCTCATCTAAATATTGTGATTTATCCATTACTTGGTAATCAATAATAGAGTCTATTACTCCTGAAGCCTTGTCCTCTCTTGCGATTTTATACCCATTATCTCCAGTTTCAATCAGGTATGTTTTTAATGAGTCTATATAACTATAATACGCGTCTGCAGTCACCTTAAGTTTTGGTGCATATTCAGCGGCAAGTTTGAAATAGTTATCGTTGGAGTTATTGCTGAACAAAGTGTACTTTTCATCACTGTCCGAAATCATGTTAAGGGTGGCATTATTAATGTCATCATTAATTATTCCAAGAGTGGCCAACACTTCTTTACTTATATTCAACGCCAGCATAGCGATGAAGACCAAGTACATCATGTTGATCATTTTTTGTCGAGAATCTAACTTACCTCCAGCCATAATTATTTTTTCATTGCGCCAAGGATCTCAGCATATTTTGAGTTAAGGTCTGAAACTGTTTGCTTTAATGATGACAATTCTTCATGCAAAGCATTCATGTTATCTACAACTTGCGTATGGGCTGCTGGTTCAGTAATTACTGCATCTTTCGTGGCAGCATAGGCTTGATTAAGTTGACCTAGAGATTCACTTGTTTGAGCAACATTTGCGTTAAGATTGGTCATGTTATCTGTTAAATCTGATGGGACTTCCAACGTACCAGTAGCATCTACAGCGCTAGTCAAATTTGACCCAAGGGATTCGAGCTGAGCTGTTGCGTTTTGATACGCTAATTTAAGTGCTTGTGCTTCTTGAGCAACATCTGACAAATCGGTAATATCGTCGTTTTCAGCAGACGTTGTACTATCGTCACGTAATGTGACATACCCTCTAAGTCCAGCAATCAAGAAAATAATCGCTTCAGTTACCAAACCTATAGTTAACATGGTGTTTCCTGAAATGAATTCAGAGTTAAAATGTGTAATTTTCATAAGAGCACCAATAATTACAACTGATGCACCAGCTCCAAAAATGAGCTCAAGAATATTTTCTGGGATAGGGAATTTATTTTTCTTCATAAGATTTATATTTAATTTGTTTCTGGAGAACCTAAATAGTCACGCACTAAGCGAAATCCTAAATAACTACGAGCGCTGTCGGCATATTCATAGTCTCTAGAAGCTACGCGCAAATAATAGGCTACGTCTTTCCAAGAGCCTCCACGGATTACTTTTTGATTATTTTTATAATTATTATAGTTTGGGTTTGCAGTAGAAACATATTCGTAAGAATCTTTAGAATACGAAGAGTTTGTCCACTCTGAAACATTTCCTGCCATATTAAACAACCCATAATCATTGGGCTCGTACGAATCTGCTTCAACTGTATATAGCGCTTCATCAGCTGCATAATCACCTCGTTGGGGCTTAAAGTTTGCAACAAAGCAACCTCTATCATCTGTTAAATAAGGACCTCCCCAAGGGTACGTTCCAGACTGCAGACCGCCTCGAGCAGCAAACTCCCACTCAGCTTCAGTTGGCAATCTAAATCTGCCTGTTGTAGATTTTTTCTTTTTTCTGCTACGTAAATAGTCATTTCTAATTTTAGAACGCCAGTGTGCAAACGCTCTAGCCTGATTCCAAGTTATTCCTACTACTGGATAATTTGCATAAGCACGATGCCAGAAATAATCATTGTGCATCGGTTCGTTATAGCTATACTTAAAATCTTTAATCCAAACGGTTGTGTCGGGGTAAATTTCATGAGCTTCATAACGTGTGGAACTAGAGCGAGAACTGTCAGGATTCTCAACAGCTTCTTCTAAATCTATGCTAGAAAATCGGTATTTCAATAATTTTTTATTTGTTACGGGCTCTCCAGTAAACCATTCACTCTCTGGTAATAAAATAATTTCTTCAAAAACACGAGCATATTCCAAATCTGGATATTCATCGCGTTCTCGAACTATATCTACATCTCGATTTAAAGGTAAGTGATGGTGATAAACTGAATCGGGCGCATTTTCAGTATTGTAATAGTTACTAAGATAATCTGAGTTGCCTTCAGAATAAAGCTGGTAACCACTTTTATCCTCTTCATCAGTATCTTCAAGGGCATCCATGTCGTATAAGGGAAGGTATTCATAAATTGGTGTAGCCTCAAAATCATCATCATTAGCAGGAAAATCAGAAACTGAGAAAAAACCACCGACTTGTAAAGCAGCCTTTGCCAACTCTGTTCTAGTTATGGAATCTTTAACCCATTCAACAAATTGTTGGTATTCACTATTGGTGATTTCGGTTTCATCCATCCAAAAGGAACGCAGCGTAACAGTACGAGTAATATTGTCGTTTGCAGCGAGTATATCTTCATCCGATGAACCCATAATGTATGAGCCACCAGGTATCAATGTCATACCATGGGGTTTCGCTGGAAAAAATTTCTTTTGCTTTACACCAAGAAGCTCTCCTTGATTTCCTTTGCCACAACTTATAATTGTTAACGCTCCAAGTAAAAAAAGCAATCCCTTTTTCATTCAATTTTTTAAATTAATAACACTACTATATAAAAGTAATTCCAAAAATATGGAATTTAATGCATACTTCGTTGCATTGATTTCCACCACCGTGGTGGAATTTCACCTTTTTGTGCCATTTTATAATCATTCTCGGCACATGGTAATAACGTAGTTTGCTTCTCATTATTATGTTTCCCTTCTTTAGGCACTTCAATCCACCAACGCTGACTTGTATTACTTCGGTAAAACACCAGCGTCTCTTCTTCTAGCGGAACAACAAATTTTGTTGAGTTTTCATGGGTAGAAAACGGGTATTCGTTAACACGATAGCAGTACCCTTCAAGTATATACCATACCATTTGCGCCAGCAACTGGTCTCCCAAAGCAGTAGATGGGATGTCGAAAAGACCAACAGAACTTATTCGGTCGCTTAGTCCCGCATAACGCATTAATGTACACATTTGCATTCCGTCAAAACCATTTGCAATGCCTTTACTAGAAGCAATTTCACTTGCTTTTATGGTACTCAAATCGACAGATAGAATATCTGTATCACGTAAAATGGGTTCAGTTTCTGAAATATCAGCGCAAATATCTCCCAGTCTGTACGCATCAAAAGATAACTTTTGGATAAGATCCAATTCTTCTTGAGAAACAAAATAACTTTGATACCCTAAGTTGGTGAACTGCTTTAAATTATTTGGCTTTTCTGTGATAATTTTCGACATATAGCTATCATCAGAAACCAAAACGCCCGGTTCACCAAAGTCAAATTTTGGATCAATCGAAGTAAGGTTTACATAAGTGTTCATCCCACTTATTGCTCTAAACATTCCCAGTGTATTCTCTTGTTCGCCACCAATTACAATTGTTAGAATATTGCGTTGGTACATATCGTATACTAGCGTTTGTATTGCAAAGAGGGTGTCTTCATCACGCTCACCAGGCTTAATCACGCCAAGATCAGCGCAAGTAAAATCCCAGTTGCCTGAAAAAAGTGCATAAAATTGACGTCTAAACCTAACATGAATAGATTCTTTGGAAGGCAATCTGGAACCAATAGTTAAAAATGCAACACTTACATTTTTTAAATCAGGAAAGCCTTGCTGTTGTGTGTGTATCTGAAGATTACGTCCAATTACCTGCTCAGGCAACATTAGGTTATGTGCTAATAATTTATCTTCAACAGGGCTTAAAAAGTCAACGTTCACACTACTTCTTTTTGGTTCGCTTTTTCTTAGGTTTTTGTTTTTCTAACAAAGACATGGCCTGAGTAAGTGTCATTTTTGAAACATCTACATCTTTAGAAAGTTCAACTTTTTGCTTCCCCTTAATTAGATTATGACGGCCCCATCGTGCTTTTTCTATACGCACACCTTCTTCTTCCCAATTTTGAACAATACGTTCTGCTTCTTTTTTCTTTTTATCTTCAATTAGTGTAGCAATATCGTCAGAAGATAAAAGATCATGATCGTATTTTTTTGAAACATTAATAAACCAACCATTCCATTTAATAAAAGGGCCAAAGCGACCTACCCCTTTTGTGACTGGAAGTTCCTCGTATGTCGCAATGGGCGCATCTGCAATCCTCTTTTCTTTAATAAATTCAATTGCTTCTTCTAAGGAGGTTGTGAGTGGATTTTTACCTTTTGGAAGGGAAATAAATGCTTTTCCATGACGAACATAAGGACCATATCGTCCATTATTTACTTCTACAGCCTCGTCATCAAAAACACCTAAATTAAGTGGGAGTTTAAATAAGTCTAATGCCTCCTCAAATGTTATTTTAGCCAGTTGTTGATCGGGGTGCAAACTTGCAAATTGCGGTTTCTCTTCCTCGTCAACAGTTCCAATTTGTGCCATTGCACCAAACTTTCCTAAACGAACACTTAGCTGACGTCCAGATTTTGGGTCAACACCTAAAACACGTTCTCCGATTTCTCGCTGTGCATTTTCTCTGACATCTTCAACAATGGGATGAAAATCACTGTAAAATGACTTCATAATACTCTTCCAATCTTCATCGCCTACGGCAATAGAATCGAAATCTTGTTCTACTTTGGCGGTAAAGTTATAATCAACAATATTTGGGAAATTCGTTACCAAAAAATCATTGACTAACCTTCCTACGTCTGTTGGAACTAGTTTTCCTTTTTCAGAGCCAACGCGCTCTACCAATGTTTCCTTTTTCAGCGTATCATTTTTCAAAACCAACTGATTGTAGGGGCGTTCAGTACCTTCGACAGTCCCCTTTTCAACATACTTCCTACTTATAATCGTTGTAATTGTTGGTGCATAGGTAGAAGGACGTCCTATCCCCAATTCTTCTAATCGTTTGACTAAAGATGCTTCTGTATAACGTGCAGGAGGACGGCTATAACGTTGGGTTGCTGTAATCGACTTGCGGTTCAACACATCTCCTTTTACCATCTTAGGCAACAATCCTTCTGAAGATTCCTCTTCATCATCTCTACCCTCAAGATATACTTTTAAAAAGCCTTCAAATGTGATAACCTCTCCTCGAGCGGTGAAAATCGTGTCGTGCGTATCCGCTTTGATTTGAACTGTAGTACGTTCTAATTTTGCATCACTCATTTGAGAAGAAATAGTACGCTTCCATATGAGTTCATAAAGTCTTTGTTCGTCAGGTGCGGCTTGAACACGGGTATTGCTTAAATTCGTTGGCCGTATTGCTTCGTGTGCTTCTTGAGCTCCTTTATTTTTTGTTTTGTAAACACGCGTTTGTGCATAATCGGCACCATACGAACTTGTAATCACTTCTTGTGCCTCAGACAAAGCTTGCTTTGATAAATTTACGCTGTCCGTCCGCATGTACGTAATGTGACCTGCTTCATACAGGCGCTGTGCATTCGACATGGTCCTACTAACAGAAAAACCTAATTTTCTTGCTGCTTCTTGTTGTAATGTTGACGTAGTAAACGGAGCTGTTGGTGATTTTTTTGCGGGCTTCTTTTCTAATGTATCAATTGTAAATGTAGCCTCGGAGTTTTGGGTTAAAAATGCATGTGCCTCTTCTTCTGAATGATACGTTTTAGACGTTGAAGCTTTTACCGACTTACCCTCATTAGTAACAAAAATAGCTTGTACTTTAAACGTTGCTTGAGGCGTAAAATCTTCTATTTCTCGCTCGCGTTCTACCAAAATACGTACTGATACAGACTGCACACGTCCGGCAGATAAGCCGCCCTTGACTTTGCGCCATAAAATAGGAGACAACTCATAGCCAACCAATCTGTCTAAAACTCGTCTTGCTTGTTGAGCATCAACCAGATGCTGGTTGATATTTCGAGGGTGTTGTATTGCGTGCTGAATCGCATTTTTCGTAATTTCATGAAAAACAATTCGTTTGGTCGATTGCTGATCCAAGTCTAGCTGCTCGGCTAGATGCCAAGCAATCGCCTCCCCCTCTCGGTCTTCATCACTTGCTAGCCATACTACTTCTGCTTTTTTTGCCAATGATTTTAATTCCCTAACTACTTTCTTTTTGTCATCATTAACAATGTAGTTTGGACTAAAATCTCCATTTACATCCACTCCAAGCTCCTTAGCAGGGAGATCAGAAATGTGACCATAACTAGAAACAACCTTAAATTTTTCTCCCAAAAACTTCTCAATAGTTTTGGCTTTTGCTGGAGACTCGACGATTACTAAATTTTTGGGCATAGGGAAATATTACGAAGCAAAAGTAGGAGAATTTATGGTTTGTGAAAATTGTAAGCCCGATATATTTATTAGACTGATGTCATTTTTGCTTGCTTAATTTAGGAATTACATCCCGTGTAACCATGGAATAAACTGCACACTAGCTTTGAAAAAAAATAAAAATCAATCGCATGACAAAATGTCAATATCGGCGATATTTTGTAGATTTGTGTGCTAAAATTTAGAAATACATGCCTAAGCCTCCTTTTGAAAACTTCAAAAATCCCAACGCCTATAATGGTGAGGTGATGGAGCGTAAATCTAAGACTGCTTTAAATAGCAAGAAAATGTTTATTGAATCTTATGGATGTCAAATGAACTTTTCTGACAGTGAAATTGTTGCCTCTATTCTTGGGGAGGCAGGTTATGAAACCACTGCTGAGCTACATAACGCAGACCTGATTCTTGTAAACACTTGTTCCATTAGAGAAAAAGCAGAACAAACAGTTCGTAAACGCCTTGAAGCATTTCAAAGTGTAAAAAAATCAAACCCTAATGTTAAAGTGGGAGTTTTAGGCTGCATGGCAGAACGTTTAAAAAATGCTTTTTTAGAGGAAGAAAAAATTGTGGATTTGGTTGTTGGTCCCGATGCCTACAAAGACCTTCCTAATTTAGTTGCCGAGGTTGAGGCTGGACGTGATGCCGTTAATGTTATCCTTTCAAAAGAAGAAACGTATGGTGATGTCCAACCCGTCCGACTACAAACAAATGGAGTAACGGCCTTTGTTTCCATAACTCGCGGTTGTGATAATATGTGTACTTTTTGTGTGGTCCCTTTTACACGTGGTCGTGAACGAAGCCGTGATCCAAAAAGTATTTTGGAAGAGATTAACAATTTAGCGCTAAACGGCTATAAGGAAGTAACTCTATTAGGACAAAATGTAGACAGCTATTTATGGTATGGTGGTGGCCCTAAAAAAGACTTTTCTAAAGCAAGTCCACTACAACAAAAAACAGCTGTGCATTTTCATCAACTACTCGACTTAGTTGCTCAAGATCACCCGGGTATTCGGTTTCGCTTTTCAACATCCAATCCGCAGGACATGACCCGCGATGTACTTCACATCATGGCAAAGCACCCCAATATCTGCAATTACATTCACCTTCCTGTTCAATCGGGAAGTAATGCCATACTAAAAGCAATGAACAGACAGCATACTCGTGAAGAATACATAGAGCTAATTGACGATATCAAACGCATTATACCTGGGTGTGGCATTTCACAGGACATGATTGCTGGATTTCCTGGTGAATCTGATACAGATCATCAAGACACGCTTGATTTAATGGACTATGTGAAGTATGACTTTGGATTTATGTTTATGTATTCAGAGCGGCCAGGAACTCCTGCAGCCAAAAAGCTTATTGACGATATTCCAGAAGCGGTTAAAAAACATCGCTTGCAAGAAATTGTTGCTTTGCAACAACAACATTCGCGTTACAGAAACGATCGATTTGTAGGGCAAACATTGGAAGTGCTTATTGAAAAAACTTCTAAAAAGTCGGAAGATCAATGGAGCGGAAGAACGCAACAAAATACCGTTGTTGTATTTCCTAAAGAACACTATTGCATTGGCGATTTTGTTATGGTCAATATTGCCCGTTGCACATCTGCCACATTGATCGGAGAAGCTATTGCTTATGGTCCAACACAAATTCATCATCATGGATAATGTTCAAAACATAAAACAACGGTTTGGCATCATTGGAAATGACCCGCAATTAAATTTTGCCCTTGCCAAAGCCATACGCGTTGCACCTACCGAAATATCGGTGCTAATTACAGGTGAGTCTGGTGTGGGTAAAGAAGCTTTTCCGCGTATAATCCACCAACTTTCAAACCGAAAACATGGGAAATTTATTGCAGTTAACTGTGGTGCTATTCCTGAAGGCACAATAGATTCTGAACTCTTTGGTCACGAAAAAGGAGCCTTTACAGGAGCTACCCAAACCCGAAGCGGATATTTTGAGGTTGCTCATGGTGGAACTATTTTTTTAGATGAAGTTGGAGAGCTTCCACTTTCCACGCAAGTGCGTCTGTTAAGAGTTCTAGAAAATGGTGAATTTCTTAAAGTAGGTTCTTCGAAAGTACAGCAAACCGATGTGCGTGTAGTTGCCGCCACCAATGTCAAAATGATAGAGGCTATTCAAAAAGGGAAATTTAGGGAAGATTTATACTATCGATTAAGTACCGTTGAAATCAATCTACCTCCACTTCGGGCACGCAAGGATGACATCCATTTATTGTTTCGAAAATTTGCAGCTGATTTTGCTCAAAAATATCAAATGCCGACTGTAAGACTGGACGAACAAGCACAATCCGTATTGGAGCAACAACCATGGGGAGGAAATATTCGGCAATTGCGAAATATTGCAGAACAGCTTTCAGTCTTAGAACAAGAAAGAAATATAAATACTACCATTCTACGTCAATACCTGCCCGCAACGAATGCCAACTTACCAGCAATAATTGATTCCAAAGACTCTGGTGGTGATTTTGGCTCAGAAAGAGAAATACTTTACAAAGTATTGTTTGACATGAAATCAGACCTAAACGATCTCAAAAAGCTAACTAATGAGCTTATGAATGCCTCAAATATGGAGCATGCAAAAGAACAACATGAGGGCTTAATTCAAAAAATTTATGGCGATGATGCAGCGTCTAGCGATAGCAAACTCGAGCTGCCCCAACCCCCTACAAAAAATACTGAACGTGAGCCGTATACAGATCAATTTGATTATGCTGAAGAAGTAGAAGAAGCTGAAACTTTATCGCTTCAAGACAAAGAATTAGAGCTTATTGTAAAAGCCTTGGAGCGTAATAATGGACGTAGAAAAGTTGCTGCTTCTGAATTAGGGATTTCAGAAAGAACCCTTTATAGAAAGATTAAGCAATTTAACCTAGATTTATAGCATGAGAAATGTATTCTTTTTGATTTTACTTCTATGTACGAGTTGCAAGTATTACTCCTTTACGGGAGCCTCCATTCCTGAGGGTGCAGAAACAGTACAAGTAAATTTCTTTGTTAATGATGCCGCTAATGAAATTGGTTCAGTGTTTGAGCCTGGACTTGATCGTGATTTCACAAATGCAATTCAAGAAATGCTACTCAATCAGACCAATCTTAAACTTAGCTCCGTCAATGGACACTTAATTTACGAAGGCGAGATTGTTGAATACAGAATAAGTCCTATGACTGCTACGGCAAACGAAACTGCTGCGCAAAATAGACTTTCAATGGCAGTAAATGTAAGGTACTTCAACACACTCAATGCAGATGATGATTTTGAAAAACGCTTTAGTTTTTTCTATGACTACGATGCTTTATTGCAAATACAAGCCGTACAAGCTGATGCACATGAAGTTTTGTTCGAACGTATTACACAAGATATATTTAACGAATCTTTGGCCAAATGGTAAGTCATGAGCGCACATATTTGACAAAGCTTAATGAAGAAGCAGCATCAACGCCAGAAAGTACACTTTCGCACGTGGAGACGCTTGTAAAGCAGTATCCTTATTTTCAAGCCCTTCGTCATTTAGAATGGAAGTTAGCACAAGAGCTAAACTTGGAAAATAAAAACACTTTACTTAGCACTTGTTCCTTACAAACAAAGCATAGACTGCACCTTATCAATAATCCAACTGAATCCGAACCCTTAGTCGCTGTTGCTACTGAACAGGAGGTAGATAATGAAGTAAGAACTTTTTCAGATTGGCTTCAACATATTCAAAATCCAGATTCGAGTACATCTGAAACAGATAGGCTTATCAATAAATTTATTGCTGATGCACCTAAAATTAAATTTTCTAAAATAAGCGATAAACCAAAAAATTTAACCAAAAAACAGTCGTTTGATGAACAAATGCTGATGACTGAAACCTTGGCAGAGGTCTATTTTAAGCAAGGAAAGCTAAAAAAGGCTAAAAATGCATACGAAATTTTGGCATTGAAATATCCAGAAAAAAGTGGTTTCTTTGCTGACCAATTAAAAAAAATTAATAACACGCTAAACGAGAGTTAACATGAGTACCTTTTCAATTTTCTTAATATTGACCATTATTGTTTGTTTTCTTCTTATTCTAGTTGTAATGGTTCAAAACCCTAAAGGCGGAGGACTTTCATCCTCATTTGGAGGTAGTTCACAACAACTTGGTGGCGTTCAAAAAACAACCGATTTCCTAGACAAAAGTACTTGGGTACTTGCAGCACTATTATTGGTTTTAATTCTAGTTTCTAATTCACTTATTAGCCTTCCTTCTGAAGACAATAGTTCTACACTAATTGATGAAGAAGCCATAGAAGAAGTTATTCCTGAAGCCGTTCCAGAAGAGATTCCCGAAGCGCTACCATTACTTCCAGAAGAGACAAACAACTAGTCCAAGTGTCAAGCTGTCAGTGTATTTACTGAATTCTACAAAAAAACTGTATTGGCATAGTTGCTGCTACATTAACAATAAATAAAACTAAATCATGAGTACGATTAATATCAAACCCTTGGCTGATCGTGTAGTAATTGAGCCTTTAGCGGCAGAAACCACTACAGCTTCTGGTATCATTATACCTGATACCGCAAAAGAAAAACCACAAAAAGGAATTGTAGTAGCTACAGGACCAGGAACTAAAGACGATGCTGTAACACTTAAAGTAGGTGATACGGTTTTGTATGGTAAATATGCTGGTAATGAATTAAAGCTTGACAGCGGGGATTACCTAATCATGCGAGAAAGTGATATTCTAGCAATTATTTCTTAATAAATTTAAAAAATGGCAAAGAAAATACAATTTGACGTAGATGCGCGTGACGGACTAAAACGCGGTGTAGATGCACTTGCAGATGCAGTAAAAGTAACTTTAGGTCCAAAAGGACGTAATGTAATTATTGGAAAATCGTTTGGTGGCCCTCAAGTAACAAAAGACGGTGTCAGCGTTGCAAAAGAAGTAGAACTTGAAGACGCTCTTGAAAATATGGGCGCTCAAATGGTTAAAGAAGTCGCTTCAAAGACTAATGATTTAGCTGGAGACGGTACGACTACGGCTACAATTTTGGCTCAAGCTATTGTTAAAGAAGGTCTAAAAAATGTTGCTGCTGGTGCAAATCCGATGGATTTAAAGCGTGGTATCGACAAAGCGGTTCATGCTATTGTAGAAAACTTGGACAAACAATCTGTTGAAGTTGGAAATTCTTCTGATAAAATCAAACAAGTTGCTTCAATTTCAGCTAATAATGATGAGGCTATAGGAGCGCTTATTACTGCTGCTTTTGAAAAAGTTGGAAAAGAAGGTGTGATTACTGTTGAAGAAGCTAAAGGAACGGATACGACCGTTGATATTGTAGAAGGGATGCAATTTGATAGAGGATACATCTCTCCTTACTTTGTTACTAATTCTGATAAAATGGAAGCCGACATGGAAAGCCCATACATATTATTGTATGACAAGAAGGTTTCAACCATGAAAGACTTACTCCCTGTATTGGAGCCTGTAGCACAAAGTGGAAAACCTTTAGTGGTAATTGCTGAGGATGTTGACGGAGAAGCATTGGCTACTTTGGTAGTTAATAAACTTCGTGGTTCTTTAAAGATTGCTGCTGTCAAAGCTCCAGGCTTTGGAGACCGAAGAAAAGCAATGCTTGAAGATATTGCAATCCTTACTGGTGGAACTGTTATTTCTGAAGACCGTGGGTTTACATTAGAAAACACTACGATTGACATGTTGGGAACCGCCGAAAAGGTAACCATTGACAAAGACAATACTACCGTAGTAAATGGCGCTGGTAACAAAGATGATATTAAAGCACGTGTCAACCAAATCAAGGCGCAAATAGAAGCGTCAACTTCTGACTACGATAAGGAAAAACTACAAGAGCGTTTAGCCAAACTTTCGGGTGGTGTTGCTGTACTATATGTAGGAGCTGCTTCTGAAGTAGAAATGAAGGAAAAAAAGGATCGTGTTGACGATGCACTTCATGCAACTCGTGCTGCTGTTGAAGAAGGAATTGTTTCTGGTGGTGGTGTTGCGCTATTACAAGCTTTGCAAAGCCTTGCTTCCATTGACAGTGTAAATGCTGATGAAAAAACAGGAATTCAAATCGTATCGCGAGCTGTAGAATCACCACTTCGTACTATTGTTGCCAACGCTGGTGGCGAGGGCTCTGTGGTTGTTGCTAAGGTTCTAGAAGGTCCTGAAAACTTCGGATACGATGCCAAAACAAATACGTATGGCGACATGCAAGAGAAAGGAATCATTGACCCTAAAAAGGTAACACGAATTGCATTGGAAAATGCAGCATCTGTTGCTGGAATGATTCTAACAACTGAATGTGCCCTTGTAGACATTAAAGAAGATGCACCTCCTGCTATGCCTCCAATGGGTGGCGGCATGCCTGGGATGATGTAATCATTAAACACACTGCCCCTTTTGGGGCAGTTTTTTTATGTATACAACGCTACTTTCAACTATTGAACAAGTCCTTAACGCAAACCCTAGTGTTACTGATGGACTTAACGAGGTATGCCAGAAAATCCAACAAACACTTCCTGCGTACCATTGGGTAGGTTTCTATTTTCATCACAACACAAAAAAAGAGTTACATCTTAAAGCATACGCAGGAAAACCCACAACGCATACTGTAATCCCTTTTGGGAAGGGAATCTGCGGACAAGTAGCGCTCAGTAATCAAAACTTTATAGTTGATGATGTTCGTGAGCAAGACAATTACATTGCTTGTAGTTTAGATGTAAAGTCTGAGATTGTTGTTCCCCTGTTTATGGATGGTTTAAACATTGGACAAATCGATATTGATTCAAATACCGCACATGCATTTTCAAAAGCTGATGAAGTATTTTTAGTTCGTGTAAATACACTTGTTGCTGCGTTTTTAAAACGCAACAATAGCACTTTTTAGTGATAGAAAATTCCTACTTTTGCTCTTTATAATTTTCATCACATGCAAGACGCTATCCAAGCCAAATCAGCCCTTATTTCTGTATACAATAAAGAGGGGTTAGCCCCTATCGTAACAAAAATGCATGAGCTGGGCATTACACTTTACTCTACTGGTGGCACCGCTGCATTTATTAAGGATCAAAATATTCCTGTAAAACATGTTGAAGATTTAACGTCATACCCGTCCATTTTGGGAGGGCGTGTTAAAACATTACACCCCAAAGTATTTGGGGGTATTTTAAATCGCAGATCAAATAAAACAGATCAAGAAGAATTGACGCAATTTGAAATCCCTCACTTAGACATTGTGTTGGTTGACTTATATCCTTTTGAAGATACGGTTCGTTCGGGTGCAGATGAAGCCGCTATTATTGAAAAAATTGATATTGGTGGTATTTCACTAATACGCGCGGCAGCGAAGAATTACAATGATGTACTTTGCATAGCTTCAGTAGATGATTATGCAGATTTTTTGTCGTTGCTAATTGAAAAAGATGGGAGTTCATCAAGGGCAGACAGAAAGAAATTTGCTAGAAATGCATTCCATATTTCATCGCACTACGACACCCAGATATTCTCATTTTTTAATGATGATACTGAGGTGCTAAAGCTAAGTTACAACTCAAGTACAAGTCTACGCTATGGTGAAAACCCACATCAAAAAGGACAATTCTTTGGTGAATTCAATGATGTGTTTACCAAGCATTGGGGTAAAGAGCTTTCTTACAATAATCTATTAGACGTGGATGCAGCTGTGCAACTTATGGGCGAATTCATAAACGATGCGCCAACATTTGCTATTTTAAAGCACAACAACGCATGTGGAATTGCTACTCGTGATACGCTGTCAGAAGCCTATGCAGCTGCCCTTGCAGGAGACCCTGTTTCTGCTTTTGGAGGAGTCCTTATTGCTAATAAACCTATCGATTTAGCTACTGCAGAATTGATTCACTCCCTATTTTGTGAGGTAGTAATTGCTCCAAGTTATGACCAAGATGCTATTGCTGTTCTAAAGCAGAAGAAAAACCGCATATTGCTTGAATTAAAGCTATACCCACAACCAGAAACACTGGTGCGATCGTGCTTAAATGGGCATTTGGTACAAGATGTTGACCGCATTACAGATAATGCCGATTTACTTACCGATGTCTCTAACAGAAAAGTTACTTCAACAGAAAAAAATGACTTGCTTTTTGCTTCAAAAATTGCCAAGCATACAAAATCAAATACTATCGTTTTAGCCAAAAATGGGCAACTTATCGCTTCTGGAACGGGACAAACTTCACGAGTGGATGCCTTACAACAAGCTATCGAAAAAGCACAAAATTTTGGTTTTGACTTAGAAGGATCAGTGATGGCTAGTGATGCGTTTTTCCCTTTCCCTGATTGTGTAGAAATTGCATATACAGCGGGAGTACGTGCTGTGATTCAGCCTGGTGGGTCTATCAAGGATCAGCTAAGCATTGATTATTGTAATGCAAATAATATGGCGATGGTAACCACAGGAGTACGCCACTTTAAACATTAATTCGTAATATTACATAAGAATATTATCCATGGGCTTTTTTGACTTTTTTACTGAAGAAATCGCGATTGACTTAGGCACCGCAAACACGCTTATTATTCATAATGACAAGGTGGTGGTTGACAGTCCATCAATTGTTGCTATGGACAGACGGGACAACAAAATTATTGCTGTAGGTCAAGAAGCGAATCAGATGCAGGGAAAAACCCACGAAAACATTAAAACTATTCGCCCATTAAAAGACGGTGTAATTGCAGATTTTAATGCTTCGGAACAGATGATTAGTATGTTTATAAAAAACATTCCATCATTAAAAAAACGTTTTTTTTCGCCTTCACTTCGTATGGTTATTTGTATTCCTTCAGGAATTACGGAAGTAGAAATGCGAGCAGTACGTGAGTCTGCAGAACGTGTAAACGGAAAAGAAGTATACCTCATTCATGAGCCGATGGCTGCCGCCATTGGTATTGGAATTGACATCATGCAGCCTAAGGGAAATATGATTGTTGACATTGGCGGAGGAACTACTGAAATCGCAGTTATTGCACTTTCAGGAATTGTATGTGATAAATCTGTAAAAATTGCGGGTGATGTATTCACTAATGATATCATTTATTATATGCGTACTCAACACAATCTTTTTATTGGAGAGCGTACAGCAGAACGTGTTAAAATTTCTATTGGCTCAGCAACAGAGGAATTAGAAAACCCACCAGATGACATGTCGATTCAAGGGCGTGATTTGCTTACAGGTAAGCCAAAAGAAATTATTCTATCATACAGAGAGATTCATAAGGCACTTGACAAGTCTATTATTCGAATTGAAGATTCTGTTATGGAAACACTTTCACAAACACCCCCAGAACTTGCTGCTGATATTTACAACACTGGTGTTTATTTGGCTGGCGGAGGCTCTATGCTTCGCGGGCTAGACAAGCGCTTATCTCAAAAAACTGAACTCCCTATTTTTATTGCCGAAGATCCATTACGCGCTGTTGTAAGAGGAACAGGGACAGTTCTTAAGAATATTGAGCGATATAAATCTGTTTTGGTAAAGTAAACTAGCTGATGCAAAAATTACTGAACAGCATATTGCGCAATGGAACGCTATTGTTGTTCATCTTTTTATTCGGATTAACACTCGTGTTGATTTCTAAACATCAACACTATCAACGCAATAAATTTTTAGCGCTTAATAATATGATTACGGCTCCCTTTTTTACAGCCCGTAATCAATTGTTTTCCTATGTAAAACTACGCGGACACAATCAACAACTACTCAAAGAAAATCAATACTTATTAGAGCAACTAACCACATCACAGAACAGTGCTTTGCTGCTTGATTCTTTGCCTTTTAAAGTAATTCCTGCACAAGTAATTCGCAACAGTACACAATTAAACTACAATTTCATCACCATTAACAAAGGTGGCAAGGATGGAATACAAAGAGAAATGGGTCTGGTTACATCCAAAGGGGTTGTAGGAGTAGTAAATAACACAAACAACAAAGTAAGTAGTGTCATCTCTTTACTTAATAAATCCTTCCGTATTAACGCAAAACTAAAGAGTTCCAATCATTTTGGGAGCTTGTATTGGGAGGGAGACTCTCCCCTTAAAATGGCTTTGTCAGACATTCCTTTAGCAGCAAATATTAGTGTTGGGGATACCATTGTAACTGGAGGGATGTCGGCCGTATTTCCCGCAGAAATAATACTTGGTGTTGTTTCAAATATAGAAGTACCAATTAATGATAACTACTACGATTTAACAGTTTCTCTTTTTGAAGATCTTACAAATTTGAACCATGTATATGCTGTTGTTTTTCCAACAGCAGCATTAATCCAAGAAATGAAAAACGGAAGCAATAATGAATAAATCTGTGAGGTTACTTTTATGGTTTATCGTCCTTATGTTTATTCAAACATTTGTGCTTGACCCCCTATTATTAGGCATCGCTTTTACTCCTTTTATATATGTGCTAATTTTAATGTTATTACCTAACAATTGGGCGTCTTGGATCGTTCTATTGATGGGCTTTTTTACGGGTATTTGTGTTGACTTTTTGTTTTTCTCAGGGGGAGTACACACAGCAGCCTGTTTAATCGCCTGTTTTACAAGAAACTTATTTATTCGATTCTCTTTTAGAGACACCTTATCTCCAGATGAACTTAAAATTAAACATGAGTCGTTTGGGCAATTAATGCGATACGTTACATTGATGGTACTTGTCCATCACTTTTTTATGTTAGCTTTTATCGTTGCCAATTCAAATAAAATTGAATGGTTTCTGTATGCATGGGCAACAAATAGCCTTATAACCATCTTATTTATTGGGGCCACACTGATACTAACAAGAAAGGTTTTACCATGAGAACGCATTTCTTTTCGTTTCTTATTTTTTCGTTTGGTCTCATCCTAATTTTCCGTTTATTTTCACTTCAAATAGTGTCTGAAGAATACAACGACTTATCGCTTAAGAATTCGGTGTTAAAACAGCATATTTACCCCGAAAGAGGCTATGTCTTCGATCGTCATGGAAATTTATTGGTTTCTAATCAGCCCATGTATGATTTGATGGTGGTACCGGCAAACGTAAAAACATTTGACACCTTAGATCTTTGCAATATCCTTCGTTTAGATTCTGAAGACCTCAAAAAGCGGCTCTTAAAAGCAAGAAAATACTCTATTCGTGCGCCCTCAGTTTTATTAGGGCAAATTTCAAAACAAGATTATGCAGTTTTACAAGAAAAGATGTGGAAATTTCCTGGATTGTATATCAAAAGAAAATCTGTACGTGCATATCAAACCGATGTAGCAGCCAATGTTCTTGGCTATATCAGTGAGGTAAATTATTTTGATTTAGAAAATGATGCATACTATCAAAAGGGGGAGTTAATCGGAAAACAAGGAATTGAAAAAACATATGAAAATGAACTTCGTGGGTTTAAGGGTGTTCACTACCTCCAACGAGATAAGTTTAATCGAATTATTGGGCCTTATAAAGATGGGGCTTTAGATACATTACCCACACCATCGCAAGATATTACACTAACGATAGATATTGCATTACAAGAATATGGCACCCAGTTACTGGCCAATAAACGCGGAGGTATTATAGCTATTGAACCTAGTACTGGCGAAATTTTAATGAGTGTTAGCACACCCAGCTATGCGCCAGAAATCTTAGTAGGAAGAGAGCGATCTGCTAATTTCAACGAGTTAAAACAAGACACTCTAAATCGATTATTGTTTGACAGATCGCTTCAAGGGCAATACGCTCCTGGCTCACCTTTCAAGGTACTTAACGCTCTTGTAGCTTTAGAAGAAGGCGTCATACAACCAAATACTAAGTTTACTTGCTATAGCGGCCATTACTATGCGCGTAATCAATTTATGGCGTGTATGTGTAAGCCAGGAACTGTTAACAACCTAAACCGCGGGATTCATAATTCGTGTAACACCTATTTTTCAAACGTATACAGACGTATTATTGATAACGATAACAACCCACAAGAAAATCTTAACACATGGAATAAGCATTTAAAAAGCTTTGGTTTAGGCGATTTTTTGGGCTACGATCATCCAGTAGGTCAGGCAGGCTACGTACCCAGCTCAAATTTTTATAACCTGTGGTATCCCAACCAACGCTGGCGCGGATCAACAATCGTTTCAAATGCTATTGGTCAAGGGGAAATTTTAATGACTCCTATTCAACTTGCCAATGTCGCAGCAACAATTGCAAATCGTGGATTTTACTACAGGCCTCATTTTGCAAAAGAAATTCAAAATGGGTCTATCGATTTACGCTATAAAACCAAGCAATACACCTCAATTTCAAAGGAACATTTTAATCCTGTAGTTGAGGGAATGGCAAATGTGGTTAAAAAAGGGACTGCTCGAATTGCAGCTATTCCAGGATTTGAAGTTTGTGGAAAAACAGGGACGATTGAAAATTTTACAAAAATAAATGGTGTTAGAACACAGCTTACAGATCATTCTATGTTCATTGCTTTTGCACCAAAAGATGATCCAAAAATTGCATTAGCAGTTATTGTAGAAAACGGTTATTGGGGTGGGCGTTGGGCTGCACCTATTGCTTCATTGGTTATTGAAAAATACCTGAAAGGTGAGGTGAAACGAAAATGGTTGGAAAGACGCATGATGAAAGGCAGTCTAGTGGATGAATATGCTAAAGTGACTAGCAATAAACCCTTTACAATCAATGAATAAGATTGCGCGTTTTGACTGGTACAGCATGTTGTTATTTTTGGCATTAGTTTCCGTTGGGCTTTTGAATATTTATTCCGCTGCTTATAACGTTGATAATGTTGGATTGGCCAATACAATTGTTCAAAAGCAATTTATATCACTTCTGATTGGGGGAGGTTTTATTTTTATACTACAATTTATCGATGTCAAATTTTTTGAACGTTATGCAAGTATCATTTATGTGATATCTCTTGCAAGCTTAGCAGGCTTGTGGTTGTTTGGCTCCAAAATATCTGGTGCACAGTCTTGGTATGCCATAGGTGGATTTAGCCTGCAACCATCAGAATTTGCAAAAGTGGCGGCTGCACTTGCTGTAGCAAAACACCTTGGTAGCTTCAATACTAAAATACAACGCAGTAAAGATTATCTCGTTGCTTTTATTCTAATCGGAATTCCAGCAGTGTTGGTGTTACTACAGCCCGATCCCGGAACAGCGCTTATTCTTTTAAGCCTCTTCTTGGTTTTACACGCCGAAGGCTTACCAAACTTTTTTATTCTCGTATTACTTAGCGCGTCGTTACTGTTTGTGTTAACCCTATTGATAGGTGTAAGTTGGGTATATGTACTTATAACTTTAAGCCTTATCATGTATCTAACTAGTCAAAAGAAGCGCAAGCGAAAAACTCTTTTTTTTAAGGCTTTTTTAATTGCTCTTATAAGTATTGGTTTCACCTACTCTGTTTCCTACATTTTTGAGGAAGTTTTTGAACAAAGACATCGCGACCGTTTTAATATTTTACTGGGCAAAGAAGTAGATTCTCAGGGGATTGGATATAATATTAATCAATCTCAAATTGCAATTGGATCGGGCCGTTTTTCTGGAAAAGGGTATTTGCAAGGCACCCAAACCAAGGGAGGCTTTGTTCCAGAGCAACAAACGGATTATATTTTCACTACGATAGGCGAAGAATGGGGGTTTATGGGAACAATAACTATAATTACGCTTTTTATATTATTAATGTTACGAATTCTTCATGTTGCTTATAAACAGAAAAGCACATTTTCTAGGGTATTTTGTCTAGGGTTTGTTTGTACACTATTTATTCATGTAACGGTTAATATAGGCATGGTGGTTGGGCTAATTCCTACAATAGGTATTCCTTTGCCTTTTATTAGCTATGGAGGATCTAGCCTTTTAGCTTTTTGCCTATTCTTGGGGATTTATTTACGCATGGAATATCAAAGAACTCTATAACTGCCGCTGAAGGGCCAAGGGCTTGGATGGGATAAAATTTAGTTCAAGATTTTCCAATACGTGAACTGCTTCATCCAAATAGATGTCCTTATTTAAAGATTTTTTCCAACGCTTACGCTTTTCAGCCAAAATAGTATCCGTCTTCATTTTCGTGCGTTCATAGGGCAAGGAAGTAAATGTTAGGGTATTTGTATAATCATCCAATACCTCAAACTGTTCAGCAACAGATTCGTCTTTTTCAATTGTCGATGCGTACGTTTTATAGTTTAATGAAAATCTGTTCTTGTCTTGTTGATCACTAACCCACTTTGCACTACTATCAATTAACTGAAATAGCTTGTTGTTGGATATTCGGTTAATACTAGAGTTTATGACTTCCTGATAATTTTCGTAGCCGTTCCACTTTGTGAATGGGGTTGAGGAAATTTGATCCCATACCAAGGGATTGTCTTGATCTTTCTCTCCAATATTTACATATGAAAATCTGTCTGGTGCAACAATATCACTTTTTACTCCCTCGAGCTGGGTAGACTTTCCTGTTATTCGGTAAAATTTATCCGTAGTATATTTTAACGCGCCTAGTTCGCCATGGGTGCTTTTAGAAACAAATCGATTAAGTTCAAGAACGTTTTGTACAGTTCCTTTACCAAATGTTTGCTTACTTCCAAGTACTATTGCACGCTTGTAATCTTGCATAGCAGCAGCCAAAATTTCAGAAGCTGATGCAGAAAGTTCGTTCACCAAAATAACCAAAGGACCTTCCCATAACGTTTTCCCGTCGCGGTCTTTAAGCACTTTACTTCTTTCTGCAGTTGACTTAACTTGTACTACTGGACCCTCATCAATAAAGAAACCTGCCATATCTACAACGGTTTGTAGAGAACCTCCTCCATTGTTTCTTAGATCTATAACCAATCCTTGAACACCTTGTCCTTTCAATCGAATAATTTCTTGCTGCATATCCTTGGCTGCATTTCGTTCTTTATAGTCCTTAAAGTCCACATAAAATTTGGGTAAATGAATAAGCCCAAAAGAACGTCCCCCTTTATTAATTACCACCGATTTCAAATACGATTCTTCAAGCTCAACAGTATCCCGTTTAATCGGAATTTCTTTGACGGTACCATCTACTTTTTTTATCGTTAGGTAAACCATCGTCCCTGCAGAGCCTTTTATAAGCTCAATCGCATCGTCCAATCGCATAGACTGTACATCCACAGGGGCTCCTTCCTCTTGACGGACCATCATGATTTGGTCGCCAACTTCAATTAATTGATTTCGCCAAATTGGGCCTCCAGAAATCACATCTACAATTTTTATAACTTGATTTCGCTTGGTTAATCGAGCGCCAATTCCTTCGTATTTCCCAGACATACTTGCATCAAATCGATCTTTATCAACAGGCGCAAAATAAACAGAATGTGGGTCAAATTGTGCTACAAATGCATTGAGATAACTTCCAAACCAGTCCTCTTTGCGAACATCATTCATCAACGAAAAATAGTTTTCCAAATTCTCGCGAGTAATCTCTCGGGCTTCAACCTCTAGGGCTTCAAAATTTTTTGGAGAATAGGCAGGGTCTTTTTCTCCCTTTTTCTTTTCCTCGTCAAGCATGTTATACACAATGTTTAAGGTAGAAAACTTTAGTTGTTTGCGCCATTTTTCTGTGCGTTGCCGTAAACTTACTGGATTCTCTTGTGCCTCATAGTCAAGATCTATTTCCTCTTTTTTTGAATAATCAAAAGGTACCTTAAGTAACTCTGAATAAAATAATTCGGCTTCATTTCTACGCAGCAAATAGCGCTCATAGACTATTTCGAAAAAATCCGTTTTTAAACTACGGAATTCATCATCAAGCGCATATTTATAGCGTTCAAATTGAGCAATATCCTTTTTTAAAAAATAGCGTTTTTGACCGTCTAGCATTTCCAAAAAAGTGCTGTGTAACTCCTCAGATAAGGAATCATCTATTTCTTTAGGTGAAAAATGCCCTTGCTGCATAAAATAAGATATCAGCTCCATGAGCAACTTATCTTTAGATGTGTTTTCAGAAAAACTCTGAGATACAGGTATCGTAAAACGCGTCCATGCAATTAGAACTAAAGCAACTAAAATAACGGGGATTACTATTTTTTTTCTCATAAATGAATTTGGAACTAGGCCTAAAATTAAGGCTTTTTGTTAACTTTTTAAAAACTCTTCCATAACCGTGCCAAAAAAAGGTGGATTTAAAAATATCAATGTGTATTTTTAACATTCAATTTAATGCATGAAAAAGCCACTTATTCTTGTAACTAACGATGATGGTATTAGCGCACCCGGCTTAAGAAACCTCATTCGTGTGATGAACACTTTGGGCGATGTGCTTGTTGTTGCTCCTGATAGTCCACAATCTGGGATGGGGCACGCCATAACCATCAACAGTACATTAAGATGCACCAAAGTAAGGCTAGACGATGGCCCTCAAACCGAATATTCTTGTTCTGGAACTCCTGCCGATTGTGTAAAAATGGGTGTTCATGAAATTCTAAAACGGAAACCTGATTTGTGTGTTTCTGGAATAAACCACGGTTCCAATTCGTCAATAAATGTTATTTATTCTGGAACAATGAGTGCGGCTGTTGAAGCAGGAATTGAAGGAATTCCCGCTATTGGATTCTCTTATTTAGACTATGACTGGGAAGCTGATTTTTCACAAGTCACCGATTATATTAAGCGTATTGCTCTTTCAGCACTTAATAATGGTATTCCTGAAGGTGTTGTCCTTAATGTAAACCTTCCCAAACTTCAGAAAAATGAAATTAAAGGAATCCGTATTTGTCGTCAAGCAATGGCATATTGGGTAGAAGAGTTTGATAAACGCAAAGACCCTACTGGAAAAGAATACTATTGGTTAACTGGAAAATTTGTTAATGAAGACAAAGGAGAAGATACCGATGAATGGGCTCTAGAAAATGGTTATGTTAGTGTTGTCCCTGTTCATTTTGATATGACAGCGCATCACAGCATTCAAAAACTCAATACATGGGATTTTTAAATAGCCAAGTTCGCAAAGGTTTTCTAATTGGTTTAGGCATACCTGCCGCTATCTTAGGATTTGTCTTTCTTCGTTTTGACGCCATTGAAAAGGTGGTATCTCTAAATATGTTGACCGGACTTATCGCGTTGGCTGTTCTTCCTAATGCACTGTTCTTTTTCTTAGCCCTACGGAAAAAAAATGAGGCCTTTGCCTATGGCGTATTGAGTAGTTGCATCTTGTGGGCATTGCTTACCTTTGGTGTAAAGCTCTTTGGATAAAACCCACGTAAGTAGGTTTTAGAAGATGGTAATAAGTTTTGATACAAATGAGATTAATTAGACTTCAGTCTTTCAAACACACTTTTATTCTGTGAAATATTACGTCATAGCAGGAGAAGCATCGGGAGATTTACACGGGGCAAACATGCTTAAATCCTTATGTAAAATTGATACCACAGCCGAAGTACGTGCTTGGGGAGGTGACCGCATGCAAGCCGAAGGAGCAACCCTAGTTAAGCACTACCGCGAGTTGGCTTTTATGGGTTTTTGGGAAGTAGCAAAAAACCTAAGAACGATCGTTAAAAACATCCGTTTTTGTAAAGAAGATATTACTGCGTTTAATCCTGATGCGTTAATACTTATTGACTATCCAGGGTTTAATCTTCGCATTGCTAAATGGGCAAAAGAACATAAGATTCCCGTTCACTATTATATCAGCCCACAGGTATGGGCATGGAAAGAAAATCGGGTTCATTTAATGAAAACGGTGATTGACTACTTGTATGTAATTCTCCCTTTTGAAAAATCTTTTTTTGAGGATAAACATCAGTTTCCTGTAGACTTTGTTGGTCATCCCCTTTTGGATGAAATTAAAAATTTTGATGCTGGAGCAGAAAAGACATTTAAAGAAACACATCTAATTCCTTTAGAAAAACCCATTGTTGCCTTGCTGCCTGGAAGTCGGACCCAGGAAGTTAAAAAAATGCTTAATGTCATGGTTGATGTGGCAACAGATTTTCCAGACTATTGCTTTGTTGTCGCGGCAGCTCCACATCTAAAAGATTCATTATTTGAAAATCTCCCCGTAAAAGTCGTCAGAAACGACACCTATAAATTATTGGCACATGCAAAAGCTGCATTAGTAACCAGCGGAACCGCTACTTTAGAAACAGCGCTTTTTGAGGTGCCGCAAGTGGTATGTTATAAAACAAGTGCATTGAGTTACGCTATTGGAAAGCGAGTGATTAATCTTCCGCATATCTCATTAGTAAACCTTATTTTGGGCGAAGAAGCTGTACCCGAACGAATTCAATCTTCATGTAATGCAGCTCAGCTCAAAACCGACTTAGCTTCCTTACTTAAAGGTTCTGAAGCAGAGAAGCAACGTAAGGCCTATGGGCGTTTAAAAAACAAACTAGGCGGTAGCGGAGCAAGTGATACCGTTTCAAAACACATCACAGAACGTACACATGCGTAAACTTCTTTTATTCATTCTGGCATGTAGTATTTCGGGCTGTGGGAGTTTACGAAAAGGCAAAAAAATGAAACCCAGAGATGGTGTCGTATTTTATGCCAAAGCGTATTTAGGCACACCCTATGCCTATGGAGGTACTACCAAAAAAGGAATTGATTGTTCCGGACTTATTTATAACGCTTTCCAGCAACAAGGTGTACGAATTCCTAGGACCGTAAACGAGCTTCGAAAAAAGGGAAAGCGGATTTCTGTAGATCGTGCTAAAAAAGGCGATATACTATTTTTTCGAACCTCACGAAAAAGAAAATTAACGCATGCTGGTATCGTAGTACGAACTAAAGGTGGAGTTCCACAATTTATTCATGCTTCAAGCTCTAGTGGAGTTATTATTTCTTCACTTGATAATGCATATTGGAAAAAGGCTTATGCGCAAACGCGACGCCTTTTAAAAAAATAAAAATGTTCGTATTTTAGGGATATGTCCCATCCCAGTTTTCCTCTTGCCGTTATTGGTATAGCGTTATGTTGCGGTGTTTTACTAAGTAACTCGTGTCCCTTTCAAATTAATCCCTATCCGCTACTTGCAATAAGTTTGGGCTTACTTTTTATTTGCCATATAAAGCGTTGGAAGTTATTGTTTTGGATATTCACCATGTGCTGTTTTGGATTATTTGGGGCATTACGTTTTAGTCCGTTAGATGTAACTCCCGATGAGACACCCAAAACGCACTACATCACCATAAAAAAACGGCACAATACGAATTCTTATGGGAATCACTATATCGTTTCCCTAAAGAATAAGGAATTAGCCTTGTTACAAACCGCTACAAAATTTCATTTTGCCCCTGGAGATCGTTTTTTGGTTTATGGTAGTTGTGTACCAATTTCATCGCCAAAAAACCCTGGAGATTTTGACTTTAAACAGTATATGCTACGCAAAGGAGTATCACAAAAAATTCATATTCTCGGAGATCACTATAAAGCGCTTACACCCGAAAAAAGTATGCTTCGAATTTCTTTTAAAACCCAACAACTTTTAATATCACAACTAAAAAAAACCCAACTAAGCAGCGAGAATAAAGCCCTTATTATGGCCCTGGTATTGGGAAACAAAAATGAACTTTCAGAAGAGCGTCTTGCACAATACCAACGAGCTGGAGCCATGCATTTACTAGCAATATCCGGTCTTCACGTTGGAGTATTGTTAGTATTACTTCGGTTTGTTGTAAATCTATTAAAACGCTTGCGATATGGGATTGTTTTGGCTGGTCTATTGCCTATACTATTTCTGTGGGGATTTGCACTTCTTACTGGTGGGTCACCCTCTGTATTACGAGCAGTTACTATGTTTTCATTTTTACAATTAGGGTTGGCCCTTAATCGAAAAAATGCTGCCATTCAGGGGGTGTGGGCAAGCTTTATCGTGTTATTAATTATAAACCCCAGGTTTGTGTTTGATGTTGGCTTTCAACTAAGCTACGCTGCTGTTTTTGGTATCGTTTGGATGATGCCATACTGGCAGCGAATCTTTGTGTCAAAAAAATATGGGGTGCGCTATATTGCTACGCTTATTGGGCTTGGGGGAATCGCACAACTCTCAGTATTGCCTTTGGCTTTATATTATTTTCATCAATTTCCACTATTGTTTTGGTTAAGCAATCTGGTCCTTGTTCCATTGCTAGGAATTATACTTTGCATTGGAATTGGATGTGTAGTTATTAGCTTTATTCCTTCATTATATTTTCTTTTAAAATATGCAGCCGTCATCTTGAAATCTTACCAATGGATTGTCACTTGGATTGCTCAATGGGAGCAATTTTTTATTTCAAACATTCCGTTTAGAGCTGAGGATGCCCTAGTCTTAGGCAGTGCCATCATTGCTTTATTTATGTACTTACAACGCCCCAAAACCAATACGTTCATGTTGTTTGGGGTTTTAAGTTTACTCTTTCATGCACAGCTGTATTGGGATTGGAAGAAACCACCAAAAGCATTGATTCTAAACACTTATAAAAATTCAGTTTTAATAACTACAGCCAATAAAAAGGGAATTGCTTTTATCGCTAATAAAACAGCCAAAGCACTAAAACTAGTCGATCAAATTCAACAACACTACCGCTTAAACACACTAGACATCCTACCCCTTAAACAAGCCTATACCCATTTACTAGTAATAGATAACACGGGGGTTTATACGGGGCTAAAGCCCTATAATGCGGTATGGCTAAGGGAAAGTCCAAAAATACATTTGGAAGCACTTATTGACTCTATACGCCCGCAAGTTATAATTGCTGACGGAAGTAATTATCCCTCATTTATTAAACGATGGAAAAAGACATGTGCAGTTAAAGGAGTTGCCTTTTACGCAACAACGGAAAGTGGTGCTTATTCTTTAAACTGAGGCACAAAGTCTTTTATATAAGCAGTGAATTCTTCTTGTGATTTAATGTTTTTATAATCTTGCTGATGAATCAACTTTAAGTAAATTTCGAGTTGAGTTGGCTTTAAATATCCAACAACAGGTGTGATATAATTTGCTTTTTCATCAAAAAAGACGAGTGTCGGGTAGCCTGAAACACTCAAATAGCGCGTAAACATATGGGTGCCGTTTCGGGTATTGGCACGCTTGGGATCGTACTTTTCGTTGGTATAGTTTTCCCCTTTAAAACGAATGTTTTCATTGCCTTCAGCATTGAATTTAACCGCATAAAAATGTTTGTTTATATAGGCGCTAACATCATCATTTCCAAAAGTGTTTTTGTCCAATAGTTTGCAGGGACCACACCAAACGGTATAGGCGTCTAATATAATTGGGCGCGGCTCTTGCTTTTGAGCCACTGTGGCTTCCTCAAGACTCATCCAATTGACTTGTCCATGAACAATACTGGTAAGCAGTAAAAAGAAAAATAAGGGAGTTTTTTTAATTAATTCCATGCATCTTTTTTAGTAGGAGTTGTTTTAGAAGTATCATCAATATTCCTGCCAAGACAGGGATCACAAAGAAAATTAGAAAAAAGGTAGACAATCCATAGGCTTCCGAAATCTTGTCAATATAACTTCCTGTAATACCGCCTAAGAAGTTGGCAACAGCGCTACATACAAACCAAAAACCAAACATAAGGCCTACCAACTTTATGGGGGCTAACTTACTAACGTAGGACAATCCGACAGGTGAAACACACAATTCTCCCATGGTATGGAACAAATACGCCATAATCAGCCATAAAATGCTCACACTAGCAACTTCAGCTCCTAATGGGATACCCCATGCACCTAATGATAAAAACGCAAAACCTATTCCTAATAAAATAAGTCCAATGGCAAACTTAATGGGTCCGCTGGGATTTAGCTTAGACTCCCAAATTTTTGAAAATAATGGCGCTAACAGAATAATAAACAACGAATTGAGTACCGAAAACCAAGATGCTGGTATTTCTGTGGCAGTTGCCGAAAATTCACGGTTAATCATCCAAATAACGATCCCCCAAATAATCACAAAACTAGCCCCTAAAAATACATTTGAAAGCAAATAGCTTCCAATCATTTTTTTGAATAAACCAAACAATACAATGGTTAAAATAACCATTGGAACCAGTGTAATGATGGTATTGGCAACCTTAAATATGGTTGATGCCTCGCCTACCAAATTACGCTGCGTATAACTTTCGGCAAAAATAGTCATGGAACCCCCTGCTTGCTCAAATGCCCACCAAAAGAAAATAGTAAACAACGAAAATATTACAATTACAAACAAACGGTCTTTCTCCTTAGTAGTAAATTTTTTATTGGGTTTAACAACTTCTGTATTGTTTGTTGCAGCAGCAAGGTTTTTTGGCGACAAGCCAATGTTACCAAATATTTTTTGAGCAAACATAAACTGCAGCATCCCCAAAAACATAAAAACACCCGCCAGACCAAAGCCCAAATGCCAGCCTACTTTTTCTCCAATGTATCCGCACAATAAAATTCCAAGAAACGCTCCAGAGTTTATTCCCATATAAAAGATGGTATACCCCCCATCTTTACGTTTGTCGCCATCTTTATACAACTGACCAACAATAGAAGAAATATTGGGTTTAAAAAAACCATTTCCAACGACCATAAGCGATAGACCGATGTAAAAAAACGAATCTGTAAACGTTTCGAGTGCCATGGAAGCATGTCCCAAAGTCATGATAAAAGCTCCCAATATGGTAGCATTGCGATACCCCAAATATTTATCGGCCAAGTAACCTCCTAATATTGGAGTTAAATACACCAAGCCGGTGTACCATCCATACAGCACCAAAGCGTCTTCTCTAGACCATGCCCAACCCTCATTCATTAGCGATGAGGTAAGGAACAATACCAAGATAGCACGCATGCCATAGTAGCTAAAACGCTCCCACATTTCTGTAAAAAATAAAACAAATAACCCGATGGGGTGGCTTAAAATTGTACGTTGGTTTAGGGCAGAGCCCCCAAATGTAGTTTCCATACTTGTTGTTGAGATAAAGCTAAGATAGGATTTTTACCAGAAAGCAATTTATAAACCAACAGTCGTATCTTTGGCGGATGGAGAGAAATAAGGGCAACCATAAATTTGTAAGTGGGTTTTCAAAAAAAACCAAAGCTGCTAAAATCGCCTGGGTGACGCAACACTTTGCCGAACAAGAAGCGGCACAGGAAGTCCTAAATGCCTATTCACATGCTGACACAAGCCGTCAAAACCTCCACGATGACTTCATCGAAAATGCAGTGGCTAATTTTTATTTACCACTTGGCGTAGCTCCCAATTTTTTAATTAACAATAAAGTAATTACCATTCCAATGGCCATTGAAGAAAGTTCGGTGGTAGCAGCAGCAGCCAATGCCGCCAAGTTTTGGAGTACCAAAGGAGGGTTTCATGCCCGTATTTTGGGTGTCGAAAAAGTAGGGCACGTACATATTATTTTTGATGGAGACACTGCAAAACTTCAACACTTTTTTGAGGCACACAAAGAAGATTTAATTCGATCTACTGAAGCCATAACACAAAACATGCGCAGCCGAGGAGGCGGAATTACTGCAGTAACTTTAGTTGATAAAACCCCTTTGTTAGCGGGGTATTTTCAGTTGGATGTTCGCTTTAATACCCAAGATGCTATGGGTGCCAATTTTATCAATTCGTGTTTGGAGCAATTGGCCGCCAGCTTACAAGAATTGGCAAAACAATACAGCCCATTTTCCAAAGCTGAAAAAGAAATTGAGGTGGTCATGAGCATACTTTCCAATTACGTGCCAAACTGCTTGGTAGAAGTATCTGTTTCATGTCCGGTTAACACCCTACTGGAAACCCCAGAAGAAAGCACATTGTTTGCCGAAAAATTTGTGCAAGCCGTACGTATTGCAGAAATAGAACCTTACCGTGCCGTAACCCACAATAAGGGCATTATGAATGGTGTTGATGCCGTGGTAATTGCAAGTGGAAACGATTTTAGGGCTGTGGAAGCTGGCGTGCATGCCTATGCTGCCAAAGACGGTTCGTATCGAAGTTTGTCGACCGCAACCATCAAAGATGGCGTTTTTCATTTTTCGCTTACCCTACCCCTAGCCGTTGGGACTGTAGGTGGCTTAACCAAATTACATCCCATGGTCAAGTGGAGCCATGAGCTTATGGGCTTTCCAACAGCAGAAGAATTGATGCAGATTATTGCTGTTGCAGGACTTGCACAAAACTTTGCAGCCGTAAAGAGCTTGGTCACCACAGGAATTCAGCAAGGGCATATGAAAATGCATTTGCTCAACATCCTCAATCAACTAAAAGCCACAGCAGTAGAAAAGAAAGCTGCTATTGACTACTTTAAAACCAACCCCGTGTCGCACCACACAGTTACTGCGCTACTTGAAAACCTTAGAGCAAAATGAGGTTTTTTGCCCATGGAAAACTATTACTTACCTCCGAATATGCAGTATTGGGCGGAGCAGAAGCCTTAGCAATGCCTACAAAACTGGGGCAGCATTTGGAAGTAACTCCATTAGATAAAGCTGTAATACTATGGAAGAGTATCGATGAACATGGCGTAGTTTGGTATCAAAATACTTTTGACAAAACAAGCTTTACTCCCAAAGAAAACGGATCGGAGATAACGACCCGCTTGCAACAACTCTTTACAGAACTAAAGCAGCATAATCCCTCGATTTGGCAATCAGCCATTGGATTTTCGTTTACTACAACTCTCGATTTTAATCGCAGTTGGGGTCTGGGAAGTTCATCTACGCTAATAGCATTATTGGCACAATGGGCGGGAATAAATCCGCATCCCATACAACAAGCCGTATTTGGAGGAAGTGGATATGATATTGCCTGTGCTATGGCTCAAGGTCCCATTCTTTATCAAAGAAAGGATGTTGGCAATCCCCTTTTTAGGGATGTTCACTTTGATCCTCCTTTTAAGGCGCAGCTTTATTTTATTTATTTAAATGAAAAACAAGACAGCCAAAAAGCAGTTGCTACTTTTGATAGAAACCTACTTACCAAAGAAAAAATTAATGCCTTTAATTCGCTAACAGCTGCGTTTTTAAACGCAACGGATTTAGTACTATTTCAGGAGCTTATGCGTCAACATGAAAACCTTGTTGGGAATATGCTTGAAAACATCCCTGTTCAGCAACGCTTGTTTTCGGACTACACTGGAGCAATCAAAAGTCTCGGGGCCTGGGGCGGTGATTTTATTCTAGCATGTGGTGACAAACGCACTCCTACATACTTTGCTAAAAAAGGCTATACCACATGTTTTTCCTATGAGGCATTTATTTATGACGCGTCTTAAAGTCAACAGGCACGTTTAACGTCACTTTTGTTCCAGCGGCAGTACCATCATCATGGTGTAAATCTGCAATTTGAAAGGCTAATTTACGCTTGTTGTAATAATTAAAAATATCGATCCTATCCTTCATAATTTGAGTAGCAAAAGACTGATGGGTTTTTTGATAGCGTTCTTTAAGCATTGCTGCGGCCTGTCTTCCAATCCCGTCGTCTGTAACAGAAACAACCAACATATCATCGACATGTTTGACCGCAAGGGTAATCGTACCGCTAACTTTTTTAGGAATGATGCCGTGTACAATCGCATTTTCGATGATAGGTTGAAGCATCATGCAGGGAAGATAAGCCGCTTCTTGATCGATAGACGCATCAACATCTAAATTCATTTTTATTTCTTTTTCAAGGCGCAGGCTTTGAAGGGCTACGTAATTGGTAATATATGCAATCTCATCTGTTAACGTAATTTTATCTACACTACTCATTTCAATGGTATTGCGTATTAGCTTAGAAAAGGAAGTGATGTATTTGTTAAATTCTTGCTCCCCTCCCAAAACCATAGCAGATTGCATTCCATTCAAAGCATTAAAAATAAAATGTGGGTTCATTTGAGCACGATAGGCTTTTGCCTCAAGGTTTGAAACTTGAAGGTTTTTGTTTTTTCGTTCCCTCAAAAGCTTTGCTTCAAGCGTTAAAAACAAATAAAATATTGAAACAACAATAAGAATGATACTCGTTATAAACCACCAACGCAGGTAAATTGGAGAAGGGACAAAGACGTCGAACTGTATTGTATTGGAAGAGTTGATTCCATTACGAGTTCCTTTAACAAAGAGTTTATGGACCCCCCTTGTAAGTCCCAAAAGATGTATTTCATTTGTGGTATTCTTCCAATTTAGAAGCCCTGTTTCTCCAGTTACTTTATACGCATATTGAATGGTAGCATCTTTTTTAAGCTGTATATAAACGTGATTGTAATCACGAGATAGCACAAGAGTTGATGGTACAGATGCTTCATTTAAATAGACAATTTGATTTGTTTTACCATCGACATACTCCAGCTGGGTAAGTTTAATTTCAAATTCGGGTTGTTGGCTAAATGCTTTAAACGATAAAAAACAGCTCAACATTACAAAAAACACAACAAAAAATGGTTTTGTGATACTTTGGCACGATTCGTGTATTTGTAGGTTGAAATGTCGTAACATTTTATTGGTTATTGTTTTGGCGCCCACACTTTTTTAGGTGTGGGTGTTTTTTTAGGATTTATAAATATAGTATTTGTCGTTGAGAATTAACTAATTTTGCCCCATGCATATACTATATGATATTTTAACTGGCATTGGATGGTCAAATATTTTGGCTTGGTGGGCTGATTTTACAGCTGTAACAATAGTAATTCTCTTTCTGTCGTGGCTATTACGCGTAATTGCCCGCTATATCTTAATTGCTGTTTTTCATAAGATTGCCAAATCAACGCATAGCACACTAGACGATGCATTGATTCAACATAAATTCCCGAAAAACATCTCTCGTTTTGTTCCCTATTTCTTTTTAACCCTTATGGTTTCTTTGTGGGCAAATGGCAATGCTATCATCAACCACTGGCTCGTTGTCGTTATTGATATCTATGCGGTTTTTGTAACAATTTTAACCATTCGAAGCTTGTTGCGAGCCGCACGTCAAGAATTGCAGTCACGCCCGCAGTTTATGGATAAGCCAATTGATAGTTATATCCAAGTAGTCATGATATTTTTGTGGGGAATTGGTTTGCTACTTACATTCTCTATCATTTCAGGGAAAGAACTGGTGTATTTTCTTACAGGAATTGGTGCACTGTCTGCTGTAATTTTACTTGTTTTTAAGGACACTATTTTAGGGTTTGTGGCTAGTATTCAAATTGCAGCAAACGATTTGGTCCGAATTGGCGATTGGATTACCATGGAATCATATGGCGCAGATGGTGATATTATTGAAATAAATCTATCTACCCTAAAAATTAGGAATTTTGACAACACCATAACGACCATTCCTACCTATAAATTACTGTCAAGTTCCATTAAAAATTGGCGTGGCATGAGTGAATCTGAAGGAAGACGAATTAAACGTCCGTTGTATATCCGGGCTTCGTCTGTCCGTTTTCTAACGGAACAGGAGATTGCTGTAATGGAACAACTAGAACGCTTTAAGTCCGTGGTTCAAGAAAAGAAAGCAGACATAAAAGCCTACAATGAATCATTAAAAACAGATACATCGGTTCCACTCAATGGACGTAATCTAACAAACCTAGGGTTATTTCGTACCTACATAGAAACTTATTTGGAGCAACATCCTAGCATCAATCAAGACCTAACTGTGATGTGCCGTCAACTGGCCCCTACACCAAATGGAATCCCTTTAGAGGTCTATGCATTTACAAAAGATAAGGCCTGGAAAAATCACGAAGTTATTTCTGCAGATATTTTTGATCACATTATAGCTTCTGTCTCCTTTTTTCGGCTTTCAATATTCGAATTTGAACAGCTCGCTAAAAAATAATCACAGCATCAAGATTTATTGGGGTCGTATTTAATGAAAAGGCTTGCCCAAATCACTTTTGACAATTGGTAGATATAGGGAGAAAGAATAATAATTGCTCCTGAAATTATTAGGAATGACATTACTAAATGTTTTCCGACTCCTACTAGAAACAGCAAAACATATACTACTACAGCCAAGGCTACACCCAAAGCGTAGGATACATACATGGATCCGTAGAAAAAAGAAGGCTCTAGTCTGTAAGGAATACTACAGTTTGAACATCTATTATTTATCGCGCTAACCCCTTTAAAGCTATAGGGTTTATGTTTAAACATCTTACCCTTTCGGCATTTTGGACAGCGCAGTTCAACTAAGGCACTTAAGTAACTCATATGCTAAATGTATGAAGGAAATCCTATCAAACAAAAAAGCCCTCCTATTCAGGAAAGCTTCTCATGGGTTCTCCTACGAACCTCTTGCAAACAATGTTTGCAAGCAACACAACGCGTTAAAAAGTACTTGCGTACTTCGAAGATTAAACAAGAAATAAAAACTATTTAATCCTAAATTTTTTTCAAAAGTAGTAAACCTTAATTGAAAATAGGCACAAAACTGTTAATAAAACTGGAAGCGCCTTTTTGTTGAAGCATTATATAGCCAACCTACTTTAAATCCCAGTTGAAATATCGTGTTCTAAATCCACAAAAAAACCTCTTGATAATCAAGAGGTATTTTTAATTCTAACTGCGGTCTGGACGGGACTCGAACCCGCGACCCCCTGCGTGACAGGCAGGTATTCTAACCAGCTGAACTACCAGACCAATTCGTTAGGTGCGTGCAAATATACACCGCATTTTCGGATACGCAAAGGTAAAATTGGTTTTGACTAAAGTTGCCCCTCAATAGCCGTAGCGTAAACAGCTTTTGGAGAAACACCAACCTTACGATCTACCAATTCGCCATCTTTAAAAAGTAATACTGTAGGAATGTTACGCACACCATATTTGGCAGCAAATTCTTGGTTATTATCTACATCCACTTTACCTACAACAGCTTTGCCGTCATATTCTTGGCTAAGCGCATCAATAATAGGCCCTACCATACGGCAAGGACCACACCATTCTGCCCAAAAGTCTACTAAAACTGGCTGGGAGGCCTTTAAAACAATTTCTTCGAAGGTTGCGTCGGTAATTTCTAGTGCCATAATTAATTTGTTATAAAGTTCAAATGTAGTGTCTTTTTTTTCAAAAAAGCAATGCAATGTATCAGAGTTTACTATCTAAACATTGTTGTTATTGATACCTAATTAAGTTTATATGCGACTGGGTATTCGTCTAGAGCTGATAAAAATTGCTCATCAACTTGTATCTTAACTTTACGGCTTGTAGTAACCAATTTTATTTGGTCTTCCGCCTCATAGAATATCATATCCAGTTTGTGGTCGCCTTTGTGGGTTCTGAATAGTTTTTCTAAAAACACGAGTAAGTTTTCGTCCATACGAGCCACATCCATTTTAAGCGTAATCTTCTTGGTATATGCTGCTAAGGTGTCTTGAAGTTGTTGAAATGCAGTAAACTGAAGTCTAGGCTCTCCGCGTTTGCCGGTTTCTCTGTTAAGCCAGCCTTCGCGTACTAAGGCCTTAACGTGAACAAAACTATCTGTAACCAAAAAATGGCGGAACTTTAAATATTCTTCGCCAAATATTCTAAAGTCGTATGATTCTTCAAAGTCTTCAAGAGTGAAAATCGCCCATCCTTTACCATTTTTAGAAACACGGTGATCTACCTCACCGACCATACCACCAAAACTCAGCTCCTTATTAACAAGAGGATCCAAATCATTAAACAAGCCTACTTTGGCGTTGCAAAAATGTTTCATTGCAGGTTTAAAATCATCTAACGGATGGCCCGAAAGATAGATGCCAACTACTTCTTTTTCTTGTTTTAAGGCATGTAATGTGCCCCAAGGTTCACACTCAGGAAGTGTTGGTGTTGGGATGCTTACCGCAGCATCGGCGCCAAACAAACTCACCTGAGATGACTGTTCATTCTCTTGGTGCTGTGCGCCATATTTAAGTGCTTTTTCAACAAAGGTTACACCATCGCCAGTATGATGAAAATATTGAGCACGATGTGCCATTGATAAGGAATCAAGGCCCCCTGCCAAAATCAAACTTTCAAACGATTTTTTATTTGCTGCGCGTAAATCAATCCGTTGCGTCAAATCAAAAATGGAAGCATAGGGTTTTTCATTCCGGTGCGTTACGATAGTTTGAACTGCGGCACGACCCATGCCCTTTATAGCGCCCATGCCAAAACGAATCGCCCCCTTATCATTAACTGTAAACTTGTAGAAGGATTCATTAGCATCTGGACCTAGCACTAAAACACCCATACGGCGACATTCCTCCATAAAAAAGCTTACCTGCTTGATGTCGTTCATATTATTAGAGAGAACGGCAGCCATGTACTCAGCAGGATAATTTGCCTTGAGATAGGCCGTTTGATAGGCAACCCATGCGTAGCAGGTAGAATGCGACTTATTAAACGCATAGGAAGCAAATGCCTCCCAGTCTTTCCAAATTTTTTCAAGGATTTCTCTAGGATGACCTCGTTCTTCACCGCCATCCAAAAACTGAGGTTTCAGTTTTTCCAATAAGGCGAAAATCTTTTTCCCCATAGCTTTACGAAGCACGTCTGCTTGGCCTTTACTAAAACCCGCTAATGATTGGGAAAGCAACATCACTTGTTCTTGATAAACCGTAATCCCATAAGTCTGCTTCAGATACTGTTCCATTGCAGGCAAATCGTAGGTGATTTCTTCTTGTCCATTTTTACGGCGCACAAAACTTGGTATATATTCCAAAGGTCCGGGGCGGTACAGAGCGTTCATCGCAATTAGATCTTCAAAAACATTTGGCTTTAAATCACGTAAATATTTTTGCATTCCTGCACTTTCGTATTGAAAAATACCTACCGTTTCTCCGCGTTGAAACAAGGCATACGTTGGTTCATCGTCTAATGGAAATTCATCTGGATTCAGATCAATATTATGTCTATACTTGACCAACTTAACCGTGTCTTTAATAAGGGTTAGGGTTTTTAATCCCAAGAAATCCATTTTCAGCAAGCCTGCATCTTCAACAACCGAATTATCAAATTGTGTCACATATAAATCTGAATCTTTTGCCGTAGCAACAGGCACAAAGTCGGTAATGTCGTCGGGGGTAATAATTACACCACATGCATGGATTCCTGTATTACGTAACGACCCTTCAAGTACTTGTGCTTGACGAAGTGTTTCCGCTTCTAAGTCTGCGCCTTCAGCAATTGATTTAAGTTGAGAAACCTTGGCATATTCATCGGCACGTAATTGCTCTTTGAGGACTTTGTTCTCTAAACTGAAAATCTTTTTCAGTTTCATGTTTGGCACTAATTTAGCGACACGATCAGCATCCCCAAGAGATAAATCCAGCACACGAGCCGTATCGCGAATTGACGATTTTGCCGCCATGGTGCCATAGGTAATAATTTGTGCCACCTGATTGGATCCATATTTTTCAATTACATAATCCATTACTTTGGAGCGTCCTTCATCATCAAAGTCGATATCGATATCGGGCATGCTCACACGATCGGGGTTTAAGAATCGCTCAAAAAGTAAATCGTATTTGATCGGGTCTATATTGGTTATTTTCAGGCAGTATGCCACTACCGATCCTGCCGCAGAACCACGCCCTGGACCTACCGAAACATCCATGTCACGCGCAGCTGCGATAAAGTCTTGAACAATCAAAAAATATCCAGGGTAACCCGTATTTTCAATAACACTTAATTCAAAATCAATCCGTTCACGAAGTGAATCGTCAATTTCTGCATAACGGGCTTTAGCCCCCTCATAGGTAATGTGGCGTAAATACGCATTTTCACCTCGTTTTCCTTCATCTTTTTTATCCTCTTCAGACTGAAATTGCGCTGGAATACTAAACTTTGGCAGGAGTACTTCCCGTGCCAAATCAAAGGGAGTGACCTTATCAACAATCTCTTCAATACTTTCCAATGCTTGCGGAATATCTGCAAACAATTCCTGCATTTGCTCTGGTGACTTAAAATAATATTCTTGGTTTGGCAACCCATATCTATACCCTCGACCACGACCGATAGGGGTGGCTTGTTTTTCACCATCCTTGACACAAAGCAAAATATCATGTGCATTGGCCTCCTCTTGGTTGAGATAATAAACCGAGTTTGTAGCCACCAATTTAATTTGATGCTTTTCTGAAAACTGAATCAATACAGGATTGATACGATTCTCATCTTCCTGTTGATGGCGCATAATTTCTATGTAAAGATCATTGTCAAACTGACCTTTCCACCAAATTAATGCCTCTTCAGCTTGCTTCTCCCCTACATTTAGGAGTTTTGCCGAAAGTTCACCGTACACATTTCCAGTAAGCACTATAAGGTCGCTTTTGTATTGCTGAACCAATGCTCTATCCACTCGAGGAACATAATAAAACCCTTGTGTGTATGCCAAAGATGATAATTTCGTTAGGTTTTGGTATCCCTTTTTATTCTTGGCTAAAAACACCATTTGATAGCCATCGTCTCGGCGGCTTCTGTCTTGATGGTTTTCACACACGTTTAGTGTAATTCCCACTATTGGTTTTAATGGAGGTCTGTCGTCCGCTGCTTTTAATTTAGCATTAACCTCTTTTACGGATTTTACAAAATGAAATGCCCCCATTAAGTTACCCATATCAGTAAGTGCAACTGCTGGCATATCTAACTGTGCTGCTTTTTCGGCAAGTTCTTTTACACGAATCGTAGACTGTAACACAGAAAACTGTGAAAAAGTATGCAGGTGAGCAAAGGGAGTACTCCGAACCGCCTGCGATGATTGAGATGGAATTGGCGTAGTAATCTGTGCCGCTTCTACCAAAGTAGCGGATGCCTTTTTTAAATTCTGATGCTTTAAGCCTAAAAGTGGCACTTCTGTGGGATACGTTTCTTGTACACTTGTAACCAATAAACTTGCATCAGTTTGGTTAGAAAGGTTAAACTTCCCTAGTCGTATGAGTTCTAAAAAAACACGTGTGGTGGCTTCAACATCTGCAGTTGCGTTATGCGCTTCTCCAAATCCTGTTGAAAAAACGTGCTTATAAAGTTCGCTTAGGGTTGGTAATTTAAACTTACCCCCTCTACCTCCTGGAAGTTGGCAAAGGGTTGCCGTATTTTCGGTACAGGTATCCAAAACGGCTTTTGAGGTAAAAGCTTCAGTGTCTCGTTGAAAACGATGCAATTCTGCACCCATAATATTAATATCAAAACCGACATTGTGTCCTACCAAAAACTGGGTTTGGGAAAGTGCTTCTGTAAATTTGTCTAATACTGCGGCCAATGAAACACCTGACGTTTGCGCAAGTTTGGTGCTAATACCGTGGATTTGTTCTGACTCATAAGGAATATCAAAGCCGTCGGGTTTTATTATAAAATCTTTGTGTTCGACACATTTTCCATTAGAATCGTGCAATTGCCAAGCCACTTGAATACAACGCGGCCAGTTGTCTGAATCCGAAATGGGTGCATTCCACCGTTTCGGTAAGCCCGTTGTTTCAGTGTCAAAGATTAAAAACATGCCTTTGGATTAGCCTACTAATTTAGCGAAGTTGTACTCGAATTAAAACAGGAAGTAGCATGAAGTTATTAACGTTTGGTGAAAACAAAAAATAGTGTACTTTTGCTCCGCATTAATAACCAGGGTTTCGCACCCCCAAAATTTAATTTGATATGTCAGTAAAAATTAGACTTCAACGCCACGGTAAAAAAGGAAAACCCTTCTATTGGGTAGTAGCTGCAGACGCTCGTTCAAAACGTGATGGTCGTTACCTCGAAAAAATAGGTACTTACAATCCAAACACCAATCCTGCTACAGTAAATATTAACATCGATCGTGCTGTGAATTGGCTTCAAAATGGAGCTCAACCCACAGATACAGCTCGTAATTTACTTTCAGAGACTGGTGCACTTTTAAAAAATCACCTTGTTAGCGGTGTGCGTAAAGGAGCGCATACAGAAGAAGATGTAGAAACTAAATTTACTGCATGGGTAGCTGAAAAAGCATCTCGAAATGATGTCAAAATAGACGCTTTAGCGAAATCTAAAGCCGATGAAAAAGCTAAAGTTCTTGCTGCAGAAAAAGAAGTTAGCGAAAAACGTAAAGTTGATGCACAAGCTGCAATAGATACCGCTGCTGCCGAGGCTGCTGCCGCTGAAGCACAAGCTGAAGAAGCTGCTGCTGCTGAAGCACAAGCTGAGGAAGCTCCTGGTGCTGAAGAAACTACAGAAGCTGTTGCTGAAGAGGCTCCTGCCGCTGAAGAAACTACTGAAGCTGTTGTTGAAGAGGCTCCTGCCGCTGAAGAAGCTACTGAAGCTGTTGCTGAAGAGGCTCCTGCTGCTGAGGAAACTACAGAAGAAGATTCAGAGAAAGCTGCTGAGTAATCCACCCTATGCATATTGAAGACTGTTTTTTTGTAGGTACAGTCGTTAGTAAATACAGTTTTAAAGGCGAAGTATTGGTGAAACTCGACACCGATGAGCCAGATCGTTATGCTGCCTTAGAAAGCATATTCCTCTTAATAAATAACGCATTGATTCCCTATTATGTGGAAAAATGTAGTATGCACAAACCGGGGCTACTTCGGCTTAGGCTTGAAGATATGTCAACAGAAGAAGATGCCAATTTTATTTTAAAAGCCAAAGCATACCTTCCCCTTTCTGAACTCCCTACCCTTACAGGAAATAAATTCTATTACCATGAAGTCATTGGTTTTACGGTAAATGATAAAAACTTAGGGGTTTTGGGAAAAGTAACTAATGTAAATGAACACACGGCACAAGCAACGTTGGAAGTTGATGTCAATGGGAATACAGCGCTTATCCCCATTGTTGATGAAATCATTTTTAAAATAGACAGAACGCATAGTATTGTAGAAGTTGAAACACCTCCAGGACTCATTGATCTATATACCAAAGATGCGTAGGCTTGGATTCCTTTTATTTGCCACTAGCGTACTGGCACAAAGTCAAATACAACAACTCAGCGAGGTTGTTTTAACTGCGCAACGTATCAATAGCCCGATAAGTCCTCTAAGTTTTACGCTTGTTTCAGACAGTCTAGGCGGCCTCCTCCAACAAGAAATAGGCGAGCAACTCGGCATTGTACCCAGTTTATTTGTAAGCAGCCAACAAAACTTTACGCAAGACACCCGGATTTCAATCCGTGGATTTGGTACACGAGCAGCATTTGGAATTCGTGGGGTAAAAGTACTCCTTGATGGAGTTCCAATAAGCACTCCTGACGGACAAGCCCAATTGGATCATATTCCATTATTGCAATTAGGTGGCGTTGCGGTTATTCGAGGGCTATCGAGCGGTTTGTACGGCAATGCTTCTGGCGGAGTTCTCTTACTGAAAAGTGCACCCATAACAAACAAAAAAAAACTGATCGCAACGCTTGGGTCCTTTGACTTGAAAACTATAGAAGCATCCATAAGTGAGTCTAGCGAAAAAAATAAGTTCCGTGCCATAATTGCTCACAAAAAACAAACAGGCTATCGCGAATGGAGCGCTTATGAAAACAACTTGGTTTCTTTGTCAAATGAGATGCTCTTATCGAATAGCAAGCAGCTAACTCTTGATTATTCCTTCTTTTCAAGTCCTTTGGCAAGAGATGCTGGCGGGCTAACGCTAGAACAAGTGAAAGAGAAAAGATCTCAAGCCCGTGTGGCAAATATGACGTATCAGTCTGGGGAACGAGTAAAGCAACATTACATCGCTGTACGATTGAAGCATCAGGCTTGGAATTCGTATGCCTTTTACGCCAACAGAAACTTAGACGCACTTCTTCCCTTTTCAAATAGTGGGAAAATCGATCTTGGTCGGAATTATTTTGGATTTGGAACTCGTAGGGATGGTGGAAAAAACCATTGGATATGGCAGTATGGCTTTGAAGGAGGCGCACAGCTAGACAATCGAAAACGGTTTAACAATGAACTTGGTAGCAAAGGAGCGCAAACGCTCCATCAAAAAGAGCAGTTTTTTAGCCTAGGGGCGTACGGAATTGTTGAAATGTATCTTCATGCTTGGCGCTTTAGAGGATCGCTTCGTAGCGATATTCACCGCATCGAGTCAGTTGATTTATTGGATAATAATTCTGGAAGGATCGATCTTTCCGCACTTTCCCCTATGATTGCAGTACATCGTCAACTGAGTAAAACGATAAGCAGTTATTTAAGGTATAGTACAGGATTTGAAACGCCCTCTCTCAATGAGCTTTCAGCGAACCCAACTGGTGAAACAGGCTTTAACACAACGCTAAACCCTCAAAAATCGAGTGAACTAGAACTTGGCTTTACCATTAAAAAAAGAAGTGTAACGGCTACGCTTACGCTATTTCACACCACAACAAAAGCCGAAATTCTTCCTTACGAGTTGGCAGCATTCCCTAGTCAAACATTTTACGCCAATATCGGTCGTGTAGAACGGCGTGGTGTTGAACTGGAAGGTCTTTGGACAATCGAAAAAACAGCGCATCTGGCAGTTGCGTTTAGCCATGGTATTTACGAAACGGAAAATGCGTTAGACTTACCCAATGTACCTAAAAATCAATTTGCTACAAGCTTTCAAAAAAGATTTGGCAAGACCATAGTATCTGTAAATATTAATTATTTGGGAAGCCGTTTTACAAATAGTGAAAACACCATTTCTGTTCCATCTTTTTGGAAGAGTGATTTGTATGCCCAACAGAGCTATAAAAATGTTATGCTTACAATTGGTGCCTCTAACCTTACAAACACCAAATATTATGACAACATCCGTATTAATGCCTTTGGAGGACGATATTATGAACCCGCCGCGGAACGTCAATACTATGTACGTCTGCAATACGCACTTTGAATTTAATTACATTAGCTAGAAATTATTGGTCATGAAGAATATGATTGCCCTTGTTGCTTTCACATTTATGTTTTCGATGCAACTTTCTTGCGCTCAGATAGAAAACACTCCCGCAATTAAAACACCTGCTGAAGTGTTATACACAACAGAACTGGTAGTTCCTGATGTTGAAGTTCCCTGGGGCATGGTATTTCTGCCTAATGGCAGCCTGTTATACACTGAAAAAGAAGGAAAGCTTATCCAATTCCAATACGGAAAGAAAAAAGAAATTACCGGTCTTCCTACGCCATACTTACGTGGTCAGGGTGGACTCATGGGGCTGGCGCTTCATCCTGATTTTGAACAAAATAACCGTCTCTATTTCTCTATGGCTACCCCAAATGATGATGCCTCTGGAGGAAATACCGCCTTGTATACAGCCTTATTGAAAGGTGCTTTGCTTCGTGATGTACGCATGCTCTACAAAGCTACTCCCGATACCAAAAAAGGGGTGCATTTTGGGTCTCGAATTGTTTTTGACAACGAAGGTTATCTGTATTTTTCTATTGGAGATCGTGGTCAGCGCGATGTCAATCCGCAAGATATTACACGAGATAATGGGAAAATTTATCGTTTAAACGATGATGGAAGTATACCCGAAGACAATCCCTTTGTTGGGGTTGATGCCGCAAAAGAAGCCATTTATTCTTTCGGACATCGCAACCCACAAGGCTTAATCTTACACCCTGATACGGGCAAAGTTTGGGAACATGAACACGGCCCTAAGGGAGGGGATGAAATCAACATTATTGAAGCTGGGAAAAATTACGGCTGGCCAAAAATCACCTATGGGAAAAATTATACAGGAACAACAATTACAAAAAAGCGTTCGCTACCCGGGATGGAACAACCGCTTTATTACTGGGTCCCTTCCATAGCCGCTTCAGGCATGGCCTTTGTTACTGGAAATAAATACCCTGATTGGAAGGGTAGTCTGTTGGTTGGGTCACTAAAAAAGTCGTACTTGGAACGCCTTACGCTTAAGGATAACAAGGTAGTCGCTCGGGAAAAGATTGCCGATGGTATTGGACGTGTTCGTGATGTCATTATAGGGCCGTATGGCTTTATACACATCGCTGTAGAATACGAAGGGATTTATCGTATTAAGCCTAAAAAAAGTATCTAATATTTTTCAGCATTGGATTATTAACGTCCTCTGCCGCGGCTATTGCCTTTTTTCTTAAAACGAAACGAGTCTCCTCCACCTTGAGAGCGTTTTCCGTATCCGCCTTTTGACTTCTTCCCTCGTGAGAATCCGTCGCCGTTTTGCAGGTGCTGTCCGCGTTTTTCAGTAACGCGTACGTTAATGGATCGACCATCCATGGCATACCCTTCAAACTTTGCTAAAACTGTATCTTTCTTATCAGTTGACGTGTTGAAATACGCAAGATTATCCATGACGTCTACGTGATAGATATCCCCTTCTTGAAACTCTAAAAAATTATTCAAAAACGCTTTTAACTTTTTCCAGTCGTAATTGTCTCTACTCCCAATATTTATGGAGTAACGGGTGTCCTTAGCTTTCCTACCACCGCCCGATTCAGACGAGTCCTGAGCAGTCACAGAATTGGATTGTTTTTGGTAATAGGCATGTAAACGTGTAAACTCAATAGACATTAAACGCTGTACCAATTCTTCTTTACTAAAATCCGCTAAAATATTGGTCACTTCCGTTAGGTGTGCGTCGACATCAGGATGTATCTCTGAATCCTTTATTTTTTGCGCTAAGAAATTTAATTGCTGATTTAGAATATTCGTTACATCGGGAAGATTTTGATGAGCAATTTTAGCATTAATGATACGCTCTAAACTGCGAATCTTACCAATCTCACCCTTAGTCATAATAATCATAGAAGTACCAAGACTATTGGCCCTTCCTGTTCGGCCACTACGGTGGGTGTATGTTTCTATTTCGTCTGGCAATTGATAGTGTATCACGTGAGAGATGTTATCCACATCAATTCCCCTAGCGGCAACATCAGTTGCTACCAAGGTTTGAATTTGTTTCGCACGAAAGGCTTTCATTACCAAGTCACGTTGATTCTGACTTAAATCTCCATGCAATGCACCTGCGTTATAGCCATCTTCGATAAGTTTTTCAGCAACACGTTGGGTATCGCGTTTGGTACGGCAAAAAACAATAGAATAAATGTTTGGATGTGTATCGGACAAACGCTTAAGTGCATTATAACGTTCGCGCCCTGCTACTACATAGTACTCGTGATTTATGTTTGCTGAAGCTGAATTTTTTGTCCCAACGGTAACTTCCTTTGGCTTACGCATAAACTCTTTTGCAATACGCGCTACTTCCTTTGGCATCGTTGCAGAGAACAACCATGTTAATTTTTCATTAGGCGTATGCGAAAGGATATTTGTAATATCTTCCTTAAAGCCCATGTTAAGCATTTCATCTGCCTCATCTAGCACACAATACTCAACAGCTGAGATATTTATCATCTTGCGACGCATCATGTCTTGCATTCGGCCTGGTGTAGCTACCAATACCTGAGCCCCTTTCTTTACTGCTCTAGCTTGATCGCTTATACTTGCACCACCATAAATAGCAACAACCTGTAGCCCTTTTATTTTTGATGCATACTTTGTAAGCTCTTTACTAATTTGCAAACACAGTTCTCGAGTTGGTGCAATAACAATTCCTTGTGTAGTGCGGCTATTTGCATCGATACGTTGAAGCATCGGTAATCCAAATGCTGCTGTTTTACCTGTTCCTGTTTGTGCAAGGACAACAATATCTGTTTCCTGTTCCAATAAAATTGGAATGGCTTGTTGTTGAACCTCAGTTGGCGATTGGAATCCTAAAGCCTCAATAGCTTCAAGGAGCATGGGCTGAATACCCAGTGATGAAAAGTCTGTCATAAGATTTTGCAAAAGTAGCCTAATTTTTGGGAAGGGGCTTAGATTCTACTCTTTTATTCAAATATAATGAGCTGCACTTCGCTATTAGCTGCTTTTAATAGCATATTGATTTTCAAACTCTTAGGAATATAATGCATTAAATATAGGCATCTTGCTATTCGGTCTAAGATGGCATAAAAAAAACGGCTTTAAAAAAGCCGTTTTATGTTGAATGAACTCAGGGCTCATTTTTTTTCCTCAGCAACTATTGCTGCGGCGTGACCTTGATTATGCTCAAGTGCTACTATAATTTTATCGCTCATGATTTCTAGTCTTTAGCGTTAAACTTATTGTAACGATTGATCCGGGTGCGTTCTCTCCACCCGCGACTCTATTATAAACCCAGTCCACACGGGTCAAGTATAGAATGTGAAACAAGTGTTTCACAACATAAAGTTACGCATTTTAATTTAATTCTTCTAAAAAGAGAAATAACACAATTAAGGACACATATCCGTCTGAAAAGATCAGCGTTTAAACGACCAAAACAGCAGGCGATTTACAATTTATTGAGAAGCCAAGAACTCGATTGTACCTTATCGCCCAAACCGTCTACAAGTGTAATACCAACGGCTTCACAAACAGGTTTCTCTGGAATGGTATCGTTGTTTTGGTCACCACCGTTGGCAAAGGCAAGTTCATACTCGCTTCCAAAATCTTCTGCTATTTTTTTTAACGTCTCGCACACGGTTCTATCGGAGTCTATAGAAAGAATAGCTCTATCAACCGCTTTGATATTGGATACTATATATAATCGTTCTTCCTCGTTTTGAAATGCTTTACTGCCTTTAAGCTCCCTTTGATGGTCCGAGTTGACAATGACAAAAAGTGCATCGCCAAGTGCCCTAGCATTATTAAAATACTCTAGGTGGCCTTTGTGAATGGGGTTAAAATATCCCGATAGGATAACTGCTTTTTTCTTATTCATTATTCTACGGTAACGGATTTTGCTAAATTTCTAGGTTGATCCACATTACATCCGCGCATTATAGCTATGTGATATGACAATAACTGAAGAGGTACAGATGCTAAAATAGGCACTAGAGATTCTGTGATTTCTGGAATTTCAATCACATGATCGGATAGCAATTTTACGCTCTCATCTCCTTTGCTAACAATGGCAATAATCTTTGCATTTCTAGATTTTATCTCCTGAACGTTACTTACAATTTTTTCATAATGTCCTTTATTTGTGGCGATAACCACCACGGGCATGTTTTCATCAATTAATGCTATGGGACCATGTTTCATTTCTGCAGCAGGGTAGCCTTCGGCATGGATATACGATATCTCTTTAAGTTTTAAGGCGCCTTCTAAGGCAGCAGGGAAATTGTACCCCCTACCCAAATACAAAAAGTTTGTAGCGTCTTTATATTCTCGAGCAATTTCTTGAATAAGCGAATCGTATTTAAGGACTCTTTCAATGAGCTTAGGAAGTTTTGTGAGTTGTTTCCCCACACGTTCAAAATCTTGACTTGAGATTGTTCCACGAAGCTGTCCAAGTCGTAGCCCCATCATGGTAATTAGCGTAAGCTGTGTTGTAAATGCTTTTGTAGAAGCAACTCCTATCTCAGGCCCTGCATGGGTGTATGCGCCAGAGTCTGCTTCACGAGCGATTGAAGAACCCACCACATTACAAATACCAAATACAAAAGCACCTTTTTCTTTAGCAAGTTTAATAGCAGCCAGTGTATCTGCCGTTTCACCCGACTGAGAAATCGCAATAACAATATCCCCCTTATTTATCACGGGGTTTCTGTAACGAAACTCAGAAGCGTATTCCACTTCAACAGGGATCCGAGCAGCATCTTCAAAGAGGTATTCTGCTACCAAACCTGCATGCCACGAAGTTCCACAAGCTACTATAGTAATCCGCTCAGCATTTTTAAAAACATCTAAATGTTGCTCAATGCCAGATATGTTTATTGTATGCTTATCTATAAGCAAGCGTCCTCTAAAAGTGTCTGTAATTGCTGTGGGTTGCTCATGTATTTCTTTTAACATAAAGTGATCATAACCGGCTTTTTCAATTTTTTCAAGCGACAATTGGATCTCTTGAATCTTAGGAGTTAATGCCTTATCACTTGTAATGGAGTACATTTTAAATCCTTTATCCCTAGAAATTACTGCCATTTCATTATCATCAAGATATATGGTACGGTTGGTATATTCAATAAAGGGTGAAGCATCTGAAGCAATAAAATATTCATCTGTTCCAAGACCAATAGCCAACGGGCTTCCAAGCTTTGCAACTACAATTTCTTCGGGACGGTCTAAGTCAAAAACAGCAATGGCATAAGCGCCTATCACTTGATTAAGTGCAATTTGTACCGCCCGACCTATTTTAACGTCTTGCGAAAGCTTAATGTATTCAATTAAATTTACTAAAACCTCCGTATCGGTATCGGATTTAAAGCTATAGCCATTTTCAGTAAGAATCTTCTTTAGCGAAGCGTAATTTTCGATGATTCCGTTGTGTACGATGGAAATTCTCCCTGTATTTGACAGGTGCGGGTGTGCATTATGATCTGAGGGTATTCCGTGAGTTGCCCAGCGTGTATGTCCAAGACCTAACGTGTTTCCGGCGTTGTTATTGTTACCTGCTATACGCTCCAAATCAGCTACTTTGCCTTTTGTTTTAAACGTTTTTCCAGCCTTGCCAAACAGCGTAATTCCTGCGCTATCGTATCCTCTGTATTCAAGCCGCTTCAATCCTTTTACAATAATAGGATAAGCTTCTCTATTTCCAATATATCCAACGATTCCACACATAGGTAAAATTTTTTAGTAGGTTTAAAAGTGACATTTTCAAACTCCATGTAAAATTAATGAAAAAAAATTACCCTTAAATGAAATAAGAGTGACCTATTAGCAGAAAAAAACGAAAGTTTTATCGCCTATTTTTTGTGCTGGAAATGGGATAGAAATACGTGATTTATAGCTTATAAAAAGTTTAAAAACTGTATTTTTATTAAAAATTCTTCTATGTATTTCTATTTATTGCGATTCAATGTTATTTTTTGTTTTACTATAGGTACTATGCTTGTTTTTGGGCAACCGCTAGCGGATGATCTACCAGAAAACAATGGCATGTCTTCCGAACGGTTAGAGACCATCAATAGTGTTTTTACAGATTATGTTACTACCGGAAAACTTCCTGGAGTTGTTGTTTTAGCCGCAAGAAATGGCAAAGTAGTTTACCACCAAGCCATTGGAATGCGTGATATGGAAAATAAAAAACCCATGTCTACTGAAACCATCTTTAGAATTGCCTCACAAACAAAAGCCATTGTTAGTGTGGGTATTATGATGTTGCAAGAAGAAGGTAAGCTCTTGCTATCCGATCCGTTATCCAAATACATTTCAGAATTTAAAGAAACTACGGTGGCCATCAAAGAAGAAGATGGAGGTTATAAAGTAGAGAAAGCAAAAAGAGAAATTAAAATTCGGGACTTACTCACCCATACTTCTGGTATTGGTTATGGTTATGGAGTAGCTGCCGAAAAATGGAAAAATGCGGAAATACAAGGGTGGTATTTTGCACATCGAACCGAACCTGTTTTGGAAACGGTTAAAAAAATGGCCAATCTTCCCATGGAAGCGCATCCTGGAGAACGTTATGTATATGGATACAACACGGACATCTTAGGCGCTTTAATTGAAGTGGTTTCGGGTCAGTCGCTGGATGAGTTTCTTAAAACCAAGATATTAAATCCGCTTGGCATGGTAGATACCTATTTTTATCTACCTAAATCAAAAGCCTCTCGGCTTAGCATTGTATACAGCCAATGTAACGACAGACTCTTAAGAGCTCCGAAAGATGGGGCACCCGAATTCATGTGGAAAGACAACGAAACCTGCGTCGGAAATCATCAAACACAGGGGCAATATCTAGAAGGACCGCGCACCAGTCTCTCTGGTGGAGCAGGCTTATTAAGTACGTCTATGGATTACGCTATTTTTCTACAAATGATGCTTAATAACGGCACCTACAACGGGACACGAATCTTATCGAGAAAATCGGTTGAATTAATGACTACAAACCATTTGGATGGAGACCATTATAAAGATGTCAAATTTCCATGGGATTGGGGCGTAGGATTTGGGTTAGGGTTTTCGGTAACAACCGATGCAGGAGATCGTGGCGTTCTTGGAAGCCTAGGCGAATACGGCTGGGGTGGTGCTTACCATTCTTCTTACTGGGTAGACCCCACTGAAAACCTTGTTGTAGTTTATTTTACTCAAGTTAACCCAATTACACTAGACGATCATCAAAAACTTCGCAGCTTAATATATCAGGCTATTGTTGACTAATATTATAAAAACGACTGTATAATGTAGCAGATCTGTAAACAACCCCATAGACATAGACAGGAATTGGACTGTAGAAATAGCCATCCCTTGGGCCGGATTGACCAAAGGAAACCCCTTGGTAAAAATTCCAGTAAATGATTTCTGGCGCATGAATTTTTCTAGGGTGCATTGGGATTACGATATTACAAACGGAAAATACAGCCGTAAAAAAGACAGCTCAGACAATTTTTTAAGCGAGTACAACTGGATATGGAGTCCACAACGGGTAATAAATATGCACCAGCCTGAAAAGTGGGGGTATGTTTATTTTGAAGCAACACCCGCAGAACAAAAAATTACACCTCCACAACCCAAAGACGTAGAACTCATTCAGTGAATGTATTGTAATTATAGGGTGTGGCTGGAAACCTCAAACAAAAAACCTTCTTCTGAGTAATGTGCGCCACTTTTTAACTAAGACACTGCCTTGGCGGTTAAAAAAATTAATGGCGAACTATATTGGAGGACAACAAGCCCCAATACCAAAATAACCTGTTCGATTCGTTCGGATGGTAAACTCACTACGGATGAAACATTTATAACAGAATAAAATAAAAACTTATTTTTAAGCACATGAAACCAACACAATCAAACAAAACTGCCATAGCAATTATTGCCGGACTCTTTTTTATTTTCGGTTTTATCACATGGGTAAATGGTGCATTGATTCCATTTATGAAAACCATTAACGAGCTTACCGAAGCCCAATCTTATTTGGTAGCCTCTGCTTCGTATATATCGTTTGTAGTAATGGCACTTCCTGCTTCTTATCTATTGCAAAAAATAGGATACCGAAAAGGCATGTCAGTTGGGTTGTTTATTATGGCACTTGGGGCATTGGTGTTTATCCCTGCAGCTGAAGCCAGAACCTATTGGATGTTTTTAGCGGGAATTTTTATTCAAGGAACAGGAATGACTATTTTACAAACTGCTGCCAATCCATATATCACCATTTTAGGTCCAATAGAAAGCGGTGCCAAACGCATTGCTATTATGGGTATAGCCAATAAGGTTGCTGGAGCTCTTGGGTCTGTTATTTTTGGTGCGTTATTACTTAGTGGTATCGACGAGGTTAATGCTCTAGTCAGTCAGGTTTCTGTTGATGAAAAAGCAACCCTCCTCGACCAAATGGCCGATAGTGTTTTTGTCCCGTATTTGGTTATGGCGGGTGTATTGTTTGTATTGGGGTTATTAATACGTAAGGCGCCACTGCCAAACGTAGAAACTAAAAATGAAGGAATTCAAGAACAACATGGTGTTAGCAAAAAAACTATTTTTCAATACCCACACTTGTGGTTTGGCATGCTTACATTGTTTGTCTATGTGGGTGCTGAAGTTATTGCAGGTGATACCATTATAGCCTATGGACTAGCTCTAGGAATATCAGCCGCTAAGGCAAAGTTTTTTACAACTTTTACGCTGTTAGCAATGGTAGCAACCTATGCATTGGGTGTGGTGTTAATTCCTAAATACTTAAGCCAAAAAAAGGCATTGCAATTCAGTGCTTTAATGGGCTTAGGGCTTAGTGTGTGTATCCTAACTACATCTGGGTTTACTTCGGTACTCTTTGTTGCGGCATTGGGAATTGCTAACGCATTGGTGTGGCCTGCTGTGTGGCCACTTACTCTAGATGGCTTGGGGAAGCACACCAAAACCGCAGCGGCGCTACTAATTATGGCTATTTCTGGAGGGGCGATTATTCCACCTTTGTATGGCAGGTTTGTAGACAGCGGTAAAGAGGCCCTTATTAACTCGGGGGTCGATCCCGCAGAAGCGCTAGCGGTTGCCGCTCAAGAAAATTACATACTTTTAGTCCCTTGCTATGCAATTATTTTTGTTTTTGCTGTTTGGGGACAACGACTCAAAAAGTAATAACACAACTATAAAAACGAGCATCTTTTATACGACATCATGAAAAAAAACACATACTGGAGTAAAAACATAAAATACATTTGCATCCTCTTATCCTTTTGGTTTATAATCTCTTTTGGCTGTGGGATTTTGTTTGTAGAGCAGTTAAACACCATACAAATCGGTGGTTTTAAACTCGGTTTTTGGTTTGCTCAACAAGGATCTATTTTTGGTTTTGTAGCCATCATATTCACGTATATCTACCTTATGAATCGGTTAGATGACCAATTAAAAAAAGACAACTAGATGGAACTTCAATATTGGATTTTGATTGCTGTTGGATTGAGTTTTTCACTATACATAGGCATTGCGATTTGGTCGCGTGCCGGCTCTACAAAAGAATTTTATGTCGCTGGAGGCGGTGTTCATCCTATTGCTAACGGCATGGCAACGGCAGCCGACTGGATGTCAGCGGCCTCGTTTATTTCAATGGCGGGGATTATATCGTTTAGTGGCTACGATGGGTCGGTTTACTTGATGGGCTGGACAGGTGGTTATGTGCTATTGGCACTACTTCTTGCTCCCTATCTACGGAAATTTGGCAAGTTTACTGTTCCAGATTTTATAGGGGATCGGTATTATTCGAATACGGCCCGATCGGTCGCTGTTTTTTGTGCATTAATTGTTTCGTTTACCTATATAGCAGGACAAATGCGTGGTGTTGGGGTGGTATTCTCTCGATACTTGGAAGTAGATATCGTAACAGGTGTCCTTATCGGAATGGGTATTGTTTTGTTTTACGCCGTGTTAGGAGGGATGAAAGGAATTACCTATACACAAGTTGCGCAATACTGTGTGCTCATTTTTGCCTTTATGGTGCCTGCTGTATTTATTTCCTTTTTGGTTACTGGCAATGTGATTCCACAGCTTGGATTTGGAGCAAGTGATGCTGATGGCGTTTATTTACTAGACAAACTCGATGGCTTGCACAAAGAACTTGGGTTCCACGAATACACCTCAGGAAGTAAGTCCATGTTTGATGTGTTTTGCATCACCATGGCGCTGATGGTTGGTACCGCAGGATTGCCGCACGTTATTGTGCGATTTTTTACCGTTAAAAAAGTAAGTGATGCACGTAAGTCTGCGGGTTGGGCGCTGTTGTTTATTGCCATACTCTACACTACAGCACCTGCCATTGCGGTATTTTCACGGACCAACCTTATTGAAACCGTAAGTGACAAGCCTTACGATCAAATGCCGTATTGGTTTGAGAAATGGGAAACCACAGGACTACTTGGGTTTACCGACAAAAATGATGATGGCCTTATTCAATATACTGCAGATGCTTCAACAAACGAATTAGATGTAGATGTGGATATTATGGTCCTTGCTAATCCTGAAATAGCCGATTTACCCAATTGGGTAATCGCGTTATTAGCAGCAGGAGCTTTAGCTGCAGCACTTTCTACAGCAGCTGGTTTGTTATTAGTCATTTCATCGGCTGTATCGCACGATTTATTGAAAAAGATGGTAATGCCCAATATTTCAGATAAAGGCGAGCTTATGGCTGCGCGTATCGCAGCAACTGCTGCTGTATGCCTTGCTGGGTATTTTGGTATCAATCCGCCAGGATTTGTAGCTGCAACGGTAGCCTTGGCCTTTGGCCTGGCAGCATCTTCATTTTTCCCAGCCATCCTATTGGGGATTTTCTCAAAACGAATCAACAAAGAGGGGGCTATAAGTGGTATGCTCGTTGGTGTTTCATTGATGATGTATTATATGCTAAAATTTAAGTTTGGCTGGTTTGGTGGCGGTGCAAAAGAAGATTGGTGGTTTGGTATATCGCCTGAAGGTTTCGGAACAATAGCCATGATAGCAAACTTTATAGTAACAGTGGTGATTAGCAGCAGAACACCTGCTCCATCTGCAGAAATCCAAAAGCTGGTTGAAAATATTCGAAAACCATAATTCGTTTGGAAAAACAGTTAATGAAAATCTTAAACAATAGGAGTTTTATTAACTGTTTTAAGCTTTATTTGTGGTAATGAAAAAAACAATTTGTTTATCAATTCTACTCTTGGTGTCTTTTATAGGAGTTGCTCAAAATATTGCTTTCCAAAAACCTGTAAGTGTAAGTAGTTTGGAATCGAGCATCCAAATGGGGCAAAATGCAGTAGACGGAGACCTCACAACGCGATGGGCAAGCGACTACTCAGACCCACAATCATTAACCATAGACCTGAATGCGAATTATACCATTGATCGTGTTGTTATTCATTGGGAAGATTCATTTGGAAAGGACTATCAAATTCAACTGTCTTCTAACAATCAACAATGGACTACAGTAGCAAATATTACAAATGGAAATGGCGGAATGGACACGCATACATTTACTGCCCAAAGTGCACGCTATGTGAGAATGTATGGCACACAACGCAATACCATTAATGGAGCTCAATACGGTTACAGCATCTATGAGTTTGAGGTATATGGAATTGTAGAACCCAACAATGCTTTACTATCAAATATTTCAATCAACAATATTTCGCTTAGTGCTTTTACCAGCAACCAGTTTACTTATAATTATGTGCTAGATCCCGGCGTTGTAAGTATACCGACAGTGCAAGTAACACCTGCAAACACAAACGCTACTTACAGCATTCAACATGCACAAACCCTTCCAGGGAGCACGCGAATTACCGTTACTTCTGCTGATCAAACCGCTACACAAGATTATGTGATTAATTTTCAATCAAGCACTTATACCTTGACTTGGAACGACGAATTTAATTATGAAGGTGCGGTTAACCCTTTAAAATGGCATCACCAGACCTATCCGCCAAATAATGGTGGGTGGTTTAACAATGAAGAACAACATTATACCGACAAATTGGCGAATTCGTATGTCAGCAATGGTTCACTAAAAATAAAAGCGATTAAAGAAGACTACGAAGACCCTGATACAGGATCAATAAAACCGTACAGTTCTGCACGACTCAATTCAAAATATGCATTTAAATACGGACGTATGGAAGTTCGCGCTAAGTTATCTCCTGAGATAGGTACCTGGCCCGCATTTTGGACCTTAGGTAAAAACATTACGGAAAGGGGGGCTTATTGGGAAACATTGGGGTATGGTGATACAAGTTGGCCAGCTTGTGGAGAAATTGACATCATGGAACAAGATGCAAATAAATCCATTACTTCAGGAGCCTTTCATTTTCCAAATGAAAATGGTATTCATACGTATACCACTAATCACATCAGTGTGAACGACACCGCTAACACCTGGCATATTTACGCCATGGAGTGGTCCGAAAGCACCATTAAAATTATGGTTGATGGGGTAGTTTTTCACACGCTTAACAACGCTGAAAATCCTTATTTTGATAATGAACATTTTATTTTATTAAATATTGCAATGGGAGGAGATTTAGGCGGTGGAATCCCCAGTAGTTTTACATCTTCAGTAACGGAAATTGATTACGTACGTGTTTATCAACTAGAGACTTTAACTACACCACAAGTTGAAAAACCGCGTCGTGGGGTTACGTTATATCCAAATCCAACCAAATCTTTAATCCACATAACAACTGATTTTTCTTTTGCTAAGCTCTATGATCTTTCGGGAAAATTGCAAAAAGAATTTCGGACAAAGACAACAGACCTTTCCTTACTTTCGAAAGGCGTGTATTTATTGGAATTCTATGATGAACAATACGACCGTATGGATGTCATTAAAGTGGTTAAAGAATAATTTAATACAACTTTAGGGGCAACAATAACCGTTGGTTTTTTTAAATTAAAAATGGCATTCTTTTAAACAAACCAACTGTTTATTATTTAATATATACGCTGTTTTTTTTGCGTTTAAAGTAATTTTTAAATAAGTTTGATTAAATATTAACTAAAAACTAAATGAAAAATCTAATTTATATTACCGTTATTTTATTTTCAACTGTTGCTTTTGCACAAGTACAAAAGCCTGATTCGGGAACAATCTATGAAGTTATGTTCTCTCCGAATTTAGATGGAAATGCTATGTTTGGACTTAACAACCCATTAGCTGGTCACGTTACAAAGAGAACGTTTACTGATTCTGATTCTGTTACAAGATTGAAGGCTCATTTCTCTTATGCAAGTGATGACGCTGTAAGTGATGACAATATGGTACTTGGCCTTTACTATGGTAAAGAAAAACATCATACTGGTTCATCAAGATTAGCAACTTATACTGGTTGGGAAGCTGGTTTATTGTATGCAGATATTGCAGGTGATGCTGAAACAGCTTTTTCTGGCGGTCTGTTTGTTGGTGCAAATTATTACATTGCCAACAACCTTTACCTTGGTACAGAAATCAACTTTTCTGCAGCAATTGGAGACGGAACTACTTCTTTAAAACCAGGTGTTAACGGCATGTTAAGCTTAGGTTTTAAGCTATAAAAAACCTTATAGTATAGAAAAGTCCGCAAGTAATTTTGCGGACTTTTTTTATACAATAAATTAAAATTTTAGCCCCTAAATAAATACATCAAGCTGTTAAAAACTCTCCAAACTAGAGGGTTTCGGCTTACCAACACCTCCCATTTACTTTAAAATTATATCATTTGCAATTAAAAATCATGTATCTTTAAACATGAATAAATTTACACTCACCTTCTTTGGGCTTTTTTTTAGCTCCTTTTTATTTAGTCAAATATTAACCATTAATTCTGGATCCTCTGTTTCTATTGCTTCGGGTAGCTCTGTAACCCTAGGCGGGTTGGAAATTGCGCCTACCAACACCTACGTCATTAGCGGTGCCAATGATGTCTCGCGTGCTGCTTCTCCCATTAATGGCGTTGAAAACAGCTCTGTATCCCGGGTGTACAACGCTACTGCCTTGCTTTCAGGATTTACAGGCACACTTACCTTCTCCTATCTTGATGGGGAGCTTAATGGTGTTGAAGAAGCCAATCTTGTTTTGGAGCTTCAAGCAGATGATGACAGCTGGACTTCCTATGTGGGCATTAGAGATGAGGTAAACAATACCGTCAGCTACACGTTTAATGACCCTGTTTCATTTAAAGCCGTTACCGCTAGTGCGGCAGATGCAACCCTTACCGTTGAAGATCTAAGCCCAGCTGCTGGTAGTATCTACGTTTATCCCAACCCTACAGCAAACAGGATATTTATACAAGCAGACAATGTTTTGAAAGCGGAGCTTTTTGACCTTATGGGAAGGAAAGTACAACAAACAACCCAAAAACAACTGGATGTGAGCTCGCTTGGTAGCGGTACATATCTACTTAACGTAACTACTGAAACTAACAAAATGCAATCATTTAAAATCATCAAGCAATGAAACGAATTATACTAACATTAACGCTTGTGCTTTTTGTAATTCCATTTGGAATATCACAAGTATTAATTAATGGAAATACCAACATTTCTGGTTCTTTAACTGCTACAAACATTAATCTTCCAATCCTTTCTCAAATAGAAATTGATGTTTTAAGTCCTGAAATAGGAGATATTGTATATAACTCTACCACAAGAAAACTTCAAATTTATTCTTACCCTAATGCGGAAACTGAAACCATAAGATTTGATGATATTGGTACAAGCACCTCTTCAGAGTTGAATTTTGACTTTGGGCTTATGAAGAAACTTAAAATCACAGGTTCTCCTAGAGACATTAATGTATTAAATTTTAATGGTCTAGGAATCACTGGAGGATCTTCTGGAGACTCTGTTGATTATGGTGGAGATGCTTCTACCGATAGTGACGATGAGTCAATTACTTTTGAATTTATTGATGAAGATTTTTTTGATGATTATGGAGTATTCAATATACGTGTTTCTATACCATCACAGGGGCAGTCTGCACCATATAATGGTGCAGTTGGTGAGAGGCAAATAACTGTATATGATCTTGGTGGTAATTTAATTGGTGATTATCCAATGTATGATTCATCAAGAACACCTGTAACAATTGATTTTATTGATGGTGAAGGAGATAGCTCAGGTAAACTTATAAGTAAGTTTACGTTGAGGGCACTAAGCAGTGATAATTTTAGGATTGGATCAATTACGTTTGATCATTATGAAGATGCTTCCACAAACGCCGAATGGGTTGATCTAAACTAGAATCACAAATACATGGCTGTTTGTTTTCTTTGCTATTCCGAAATTTAACTTTCTGTTTTACCTTAAGATAAAACAAAATTTGTTCGATTTGTCGTTAAAAAATTCAATTTGAAAATAAAAAAAATCGAACCGCTGATATTAACCCCATTTTAGACAAAATAGCCCAATTTAACAGCGTAAATCGAAAAAATAAAAAAAGGGATAAATATAAAAAAATATTTATCCCTTGTAGTACTCGAGGCGGGACTTGAACCCGCACGAACATTACTGCTCATTGGATTTTAAGTCCAACGTGTCTACCAATTCCACCACTCGAGCGTGGAGATAATAAAGAGCGAAAGACGGGATTGAACCCCTGCCTACCGTCAGGCAGGCGCGACTTAACCGCTCAATAAAGAAGGCTTAAAGATATTATGAAAACAACTTTAAATCTCTTTTGAGCGAAAGACGGGATTTGAACCCGCGACCCTCACCTTGGCAAGGTGATGCTCTACCCCTGAGCTACTTTCGCAATTGGGATGCAAATGTAAGAAAATATCGGTTTCTAATACAACACTATTCGCCTAGTTTTCTTTTTAATGCATTGAGCTGCATCAAAGCCTCCACAGGCGTTAATTCATCAATATTCAATGCCAAAATTTGTTTACGCACGTCTTCCAATAGTGGATCGTCCAATTGGAACATACTCAGTTGCAAAGGTTCTTCACCTGTTTCGGCTGCGTGTCGTGATGCTTCTAGTTGATGTAACATCTGCTTAGAGCGTTCCACAATCCATTTAGGCATCCCCGCCATTTTAGCAACGTGAATCCCAAAACTATGCGCGCTACCCCCCGGTACAAGTTTCCGTAAAAACAATACATCGTCTGTGGTTTCTTTCACAGAAACATTATAATTTTTAATGCGCTCAAATTGCGCAGACATGGCATTTAATTCATGATAATGCGTAGCGAAAAGTGTTTTCGGTTTGGTTGGATGTTCGTGTACAAATTCTGCCAATGCCCATGCAATTGAAATGCCGTCATAGGTACTCGTGCCCCGTCCAATTTCATCCAACAAAATCAAACTCCGCGACGAGATATTATTCATAATCGCAGCGGTTTCATGCATTTCTACCATAAAAGTAGATTCCCCTTTGGAAATATTATCACTTGCCCCTACTCTGGTAAATAACTTGTCTACCACGCCCAAACGCACTTCTTTGGCTGGAACGTAACTACCCATTTGAGCCAGTAAAACAATCAAGGCGGTTTGGCGCAGTATTGCCGATTTCCCCGACATATTGGGTCCGGTAATCATTATAATCTGTTGCTCGTCATTGTCCAAATACACGTCGTTTGGAATGTATGGACTTTCGTGAGGGAGTTGCTGCTCTATGACAGGATGCCTGCCCTCAATAATTTCAAGTGATCCATTTGAGACAAATTCTGGACGGCAGTATTGGTACTTAACCGCCAAACTTGCAAAACCACTAAGCACGTCTATTTGGGCTACGGCATGTGCTGTCTGTTGTAAGGGTTGAATGTGAGGAACCAAAAACTGCACTAGGGCTTGGAACAATTGCAGTTCCAAAGCCGAAATACGTTCCTCGGCACCTAAAATTTTGGTCTCGTAGGTTTTTAATTCTTCAGTAATATAACGTTCTGCATTGACAAGTGTTTGCTTGCGCACCCATTCTTCAGGAACCTTGTCTTTATGAAGGTTACGCACCTCTATATAATATCCAAATACATTGTTAAAGGCGATTTTTAACGACGGAATCCCAGTGCGTTCAGATTCTCGTGCTAGCATGGCGTCTAATGTATCCCTACCACCTTGTGCCAGTTCTCGCAATTCGTCCAGTTCGTCAGAAACGCCCGATGCAATACTAATCCCCTTGCCCAACTGGGCTGGAGCGTCTTCGTGTAGCCATGTTTCAATATGCGCCTGCAATTCCTTGGTGTCTAGGATTTGAGCGACTAAAGGCGCTAACGGAGTGGCAGTTGCCAAAAGGTCTATAAGTGCCGTGGTTTGCGTTAGAGCTAGCTTTAAGGCATTAACTTCTCTAGGGTTTATACGCCCAGTAGCAATTTTAGCAACCAAACGCTCGATGTCGTTCATTTGCTTTAAGCAAGTGTAGGCTTGCTCGTGGTTTGCGGTATGATCCACAAAGTGATTGACCGCATTAAGACGTTCATTAATACGTGCTTCATTGGTTTGAGGTGCCGTAATCCAGCGACGAAGCAAACGCCCGCCCATGGCAGTTGCGGTGTGGTCGACAACTTCCAAAAGCGTGATGGCTTCTGGAGCATTGGGTGCAATAAGCTCTAAGTTGCGTATGGTAAATCGATCCATCCAAACCTGCTGCTGGGGATTGTGATGCTTGAGGTGCACCAAGTGCCCTAATTTGGCATGTTCAGTTTCTGATAAATAATAAAGTACCACACCCGATGCAATCATCCCTAAGTCAGCTCCGTCAAACCCAAAACCCTTTAATGTTTTGACACCAAAATGCTGCATAAGTTTATCAGCCGCATATTCTGTTTGAAAGACCCAATCTTCGAGAACAAAAAACGGCAATCCTTCACCCAACAGTGCCGTTATGGCTTTGCGTTGCGGCTTAGAAACAAGCAGCTCTTTTACTTCCAACTGCTGAAGGAGTACGCGTATTTCTGCCGTGCTCCCTTGTGCCCATTGAAATTCCCCGGTAGAAATATCCATGTAAGCAAAACCAAGCGATTGATTTTTGAGAAATAAAGCACCCAAAAAATTATTGCACTTGTCTTCTAATACACCATCCGATAGCGTCACGCCAGGTGTAACCAATTCGGTGACACCACGTTTTACAATTTTCTTAGTCAGTTTGGGGTCTTCCAACTGATCGCATATGGCAACCCGTTGTCCTGCACGTACCAGTTTAGGCAAATAGGTGTGTAAGGAATGATGTGGAAAGCCTGCAAGTTCTGTTTCACTCGTACTGCCTGCACCACGCTTGGTGAGCAGAATTCCCAAAATCCGTGAGGCTCTTACCGCGTCTTGTCCAAAAGTCTCATAAAAATCTCCTACCCGAAACAACAGTATCGCATCAGGGTACTTGACCTTGATTTGGTTGTACTGTTTCATTAACGGCGTTTCTTTGGCTGATTTTTTAGCGGACAAAGCGTAATTTTAGTTCCTGCTAAATTACCATTTTTAGCCAAACACAATCCGTACCTTTGCCCTATGCGTAAATGGACCATGGAGGAACTCAATCGATTGGATGTAGACCAGTTTAAAGCTGCACCCAAAACGAAGATTGTTTTGGTACTCGATAACATTAGAAGCAGAAATAATGTTGGTGCAATATTCCGCACCGCAGATGCGTTTCGAATTACTGAAATTATACTGTGTGGTATAACACCAACTCCTCCTCACAAAGACATTCAAAAAACAGCACTAGGAGCCACAGAAAGTGTTTCTTGGCGTTATGTTACCTCCACTACAAAAGCCCTAAATGAGTTTAATCAACATGATGTTCATCGATATGCTATAGAACAAGTTGAAGGCGCTGAGTTTCTGGATAAGGTTGCTATAGATCCCAAGCAAACTGCCGTATTGGTATTAGGAAATGAAGTGCAAGGGGTTGCTCAAGAAGCTCTAGATGCTTGTGACTCTGCAATAGAAATTCCCCAGCTTGGCACAAAACACTCCCTAAATGTAGCCACAACGGCAGGAGTAGTATTATGGCATTTCTTTACGCAATTGCGCCCAGCTGCGCATTAATTCGATCGACTAGGGTGTTTAAGTCTTGCTGTTGAAGTACAAAATCTAAATCTGAAACATCTACGACAGCAACAGCCATTTGGGCTTTTAGAAAAGGGAGGTGCTGATCGTAGCCTTTTGCCAACTGTTCTAAATAGTTAATTGCGATATTTTGCTCATAACTACGTCCTCTATTTTTAATATTAATTTTTGCGCGTTGAGGAGTTTGCCGTAAAAAAACACACAAACTGGGTTGGTTTGCGCTGCGTGACATTAGTTCATAAAGCTGTGTAAACAAGGGATACTCATCTTCGCTTAGGGTGTTTTTGGCAAATACCAACGACTTACTCATATGATAATCTGCCATTACCCCCGACTGAAACAAGTCAAGCTGTTCTGCTTCTTCATTAAGCTGCTTAAACCTATCGGCCAGAAAGGATAATTCTAATGGAAATGCAAAGCGCTTGGGTTTACGATAAAATTTGGGTAAAAATGGATTTTCTGCATAGCGCTCTTCCAAGGTTTTATAGCCTAAGGCGGCTGCCAAGGTTTTTGCTAAGGTTGTTTTGCCCGATCCAATAATCCCCTCAACGCATACAAAAGCATGTTCTTTTATCTTTCGATACCTCGGGTGAATCAACTTTTGTTCAACTACTTGAATGGAGGTGTTATCGGGGCAGTTTTGCAGCAGATTCGCAATGGTTTGAAACAAAGCAGGGTGTTTTTTATTGGGTATAATTTCAGCAAGAGGCTGCAATACAAATCGGCGTTTTTCAAGCGATGGATGAGGAAGGGTTAAAAAAGGGGTGTTAAGTATGCTATCGTCATAAAAAAGCAAGTCCAAATCGAGCGTCCGATTGACGTAGCCTTTTGAAGTATCTCGTTCTCTACCGTGCTTTTTTTCAATATGCAACAGCTGTTCCATGACTTGCACGGGTAATAGGGATGTTTCAACGCCAAAGCAAGCATTAAGAAATGGGCTACCATCAAATCCAAGAGCTGGTGTTTCCACAACCGAAGAAATTAAGACTATTTCGCCTATGCGTTCTGATACATCATGCAAGCCAGACTGTAAAAAATCAAAACGCCCTCCCATGTTACTTCCCGTAGAAATGTACACTGTTGCCATGGAACAAAAATGAGGAAAAGAATTGGGAAACCTGTATATTTGATTTTCACATTCTCCAATTATGAATTTTTTTAAAAATCTTATCAGTTCAGCCCTAGGGACTTTTATTGCTTTAGGATTGCTTTTTGTATTTATGTTCGTGTTTATTGCGGGGTCCATAGCCGTACTTGAAGAAGAGGGCGATGCCGTTAAAATTGATGAAAACACCATTCTTGTTTTTGATATGAAAACCCCAATTCAAGATCGTGAACCCCAAAGTTTTTCTTTTGCAGATGCTTTAGACTTAGACCAAGAAGCTTATGGTTTAAATACAATTTTACCCGCTATTGCGCATGCGTCAACAGATGATCGCATCGCCGGAATTAGTATTGAAAATATGGCTGCAATGGGTGGTGTTGCCAATTTAACTGCCGTTCGTGAAGCCTTAGAAGCATTCAAAGAAAGTGGGAAATTTATATACGCCTATGGGGATTTTTTTACCCAAACCGATTATTATCTCGCTTCTGTTGCTGATTCCATTTTTGTACATCCAGAAGGTTCAATAAACTTTCGTGGATTAAGCGCCGAAGTACTTTATTACAAATCCGCGCAGGAGAAATCCGGTATTTCAATGGAAGTCATTAGGAATGGAAAATATAAAAGTGCCGTAGAGCCCTTTTTGGATGACAGCATGAGCAACGAAAACCGTACACAAATTAAGTCATACTTAGAAAGTATTTGGGGAAGCCTAATAACAGCGGTTTCAAAAAGTCGTGGTATAAAAGAGAATGCATTAAATGCCTTTGCAGATACACTTGCTGGCATTACAGCAGCATCTGCACAACAAGCAACTCTTATTGACGGAACAACCACACGAAGAGCCTTTAAAGAAAAACTAGAACAACGAATTGATGGAGCTGGGTTTGCTGATTTCACCGACTATATGCGGATTGCTGGCAGAAACAAAGGCAAAGGACCCAACCGAATTGCCGTGGTATATGCGCAAGGAGAAATCATCTATGGGGAAGGTGGTAAAGACATCATTGGACAAGAAAAAATTATTGAATCTTTAAAAAGGATTGGGAAAAAGAAAAACATCAAAGCAGTGGTGCTACGTGTTAATTCACCAGGCGGTAGTGCCTTAGCCTCAGAGCTAATTTGGGAAGAAATTGAACACCTCAAAAAAACCAAGAAAGTAGTGGTTTCTATGGGCAATGTAGCGGCTTCCGGAGGCTATTACATTGCTGCAGGTGCAGATGAGATTGTGGCAGAACCCACAACGATTACAGGCTCTATTGGCGTTTGGGGACTCCTTCCAAACTTTAACAAACTGGCAAGTCGATGGGGTATCAATGCAGAACAAGTTACGACAAACAAACAGTCCTTACAGTACTCTCCATTTGAGCCTGTGAGCAGCGCCACAAGACAAGAATTTAAGATTGGTATTAACCAAGTTTATGAAACTTTTTTAAGTCGTGTAGCTGCAGGTCGCAAGATGACAAGAAACGAAGTGCATGAAGTAGCACAAGGGCGTGTTTGGTCGGGGGTTGACGCAAAAAAAGCTGGACTCGTAGATCATTTAGGCGGTTTGGATCTTGCCCTAGAACGAGCTGCTGTATTGGCCGAAATCGAGAATTATAAAATTACAACGTATCCGCGCTACGAAGATGATTTGGAAAGCCTTTTGGGAGAATTATTCAGCGGCCCTTTTGGACGTGTGAAAACTGCATTACCGCCCGAATTAAGTCTTTGGATCGGAAGTGCAAAATCGCTTAAAAACCCTGCAAATCAAATTCAAGCACGCCTGCCTTACACGCTAAACATTTACTAGATGGTTGCATCTGCACCAGCGCGAAAATTATACCTGTATTTAGCTGCGCTATTTATTACATCACTGGTAGTATCCAACCTGATTTTCCAAAAGTTTTTCTTTTGGTATCCGTTTGATATTTCGTTTTTTGGTATTCGCTTGTTTGAACTTTCTGTTGGTATCCTGCCCTACCCAATCACTTTCTTAATTACAGATTTAATCTCTGAAATTTATGGGCGAAAGAGTGCGAATCAAGTGGTGGTTGCTGGGATTTTTGCGTCTTTTTTTTCTATCGCCATTCTTTGGATTGCTGGTGTAGCCCCTGCTATTGCTTCCTCTCCAATCGATAACGAAACTTTTCATCAGGTATTTGCTTTATCCCCCTTAGCGGTATTGGCTTCTATGATTGCTTATTTATTTGCGCAATTCATTGATATTCGAATCTACCACTATTGGAAAAACCTAACTCAAGGGAAACACCTTTGGTTGAGAAATAATTTTTCCACCTTTGCCTCGCAAATCATTGATTCCACAACCGTAATCCTTCTGTTATGTTCTTTTAATGTGCTTCCATGGAGCTTGTTCTGGGGCTTGGTCACTTCAAGTGTGGTGTTCAAGATTATGATTGCCGCCATTGATACGCCTTTTTTATATCTATTTGTGGGCTTATTTAGACGGCGGTTTAAACTTGCTGTAGGCGAAGAAATACACTTAAATTAATGCAAAATCAATCTGCCATACGCATCAATAAATACCTCAGTGAGTTGGGCTTTTGCTCGCGTAGAGCTGCCGATAAACTTATCGATCAAGGGCGTATAACGGTTAACGATAAAACCGTTGAAATGGGCATGAAGGTAACGCCTCAAGACATCATTAAGGTAGACGGGGTATCGGTAGAAAATAAAGGAGTTAAACCCGTTTACATCGCATTTAATAAGCCTGTTGGAATTGTATGTACTACCGACACCCGTGTTGAGAAAGATAACATCATCGACTATATCAATTTCCCTACTCGAATTTTCCCAATAGGAAGATTGGATAAACCTTCAGAAGGATTGATTTTTTTAACCAACGACGGGGATATTGTAAATAAAATTTTACGTGCACGAAACCATCACGAAAAGGAATATTTGGTAACGGTGAATCAACCCATCACAGAACAATTTATTGCCAAAATGAGCCAAGGAGTTCCCATTTTGGATACTATAACACGCCCGTGCAAAGTAACACAGACTCACAAAACTGCGTTTCGTATTGTGTTAACCCAAGGACTAAATCGGCAAATTAGACGAATGTGTGAGTACTTGGGATATCGTGTTGTAACGTTAAAACGAGAGCGAATTATGAATGTAACGCTTGACGTTGGAAAGGGGAAATGGCGGCATTTAACCAAAAAAGAGCTTGCTGAGATTAATCGACTGGTTGCCGACTCAAAAAAAACCAACGAAGATTAATCTACTGCAATAGAAACTACGTGTCCTTCGTGTGCTCGAACATTCCATACTGTGTCATCTTCAAAAATCCAATACTGCCCTTTTATCCCTTTAAGTAGGCCGCTGTATTGCGGCACTTTACCCAAGTTTAGGCTTTTTACTTTTTCAGGGAATTGTACTACAGGAAACGCAAGCTGCATGGCAGCTTCTTTAGCAAGATATGGCAGTACCTCAGCAGGAAGTTTATCTATACAGTTTTGACGTTCTGCTGCAAGATCTAGAAAATCCCCTTGATTTTGAAGCATCACCCGCCAATTGGTTTTATCGTTGAAATATGCTTTTAATGCAACTTCCGTAATTCCAGCCAAATAGCGGTTGGGTACTTCTACAATGGGGATGGCTTGATGGGCGCCTTGATCGATCCAACGCGTGGGGACTTGCGATTTGCGAGTAACTCCCACTTTTAATCCACTAGACACCGCCAAATAAACTACATGAGGTTGTAACTGCACCTGTTTCTCGTAAGCTAAATCCCGATCTTCAATATTCAAATGAGCGGTGCTTAACTCAGGCTTCATAATCCATTCGCCAGCACTTGGAGTTTCAAAAAAACAAGATTGACAAAACCCTTGTCGATAAATAGGTTTGGGTTGTTGGCAGTTTAAACACGAAGTGCCTTTTAGCTCAATGTGCACTTTTTTTTCAAGTAGGGTGTTTACGTGCAGAAACGAATCTTCAAAAAGAAGGTAGTAGTTAATGGGAGCGTGAATCTCCGTCTTCATTTTGGTCAGTACCCCTTGAAACATAATTTGTATTTTCGTGAAGCAATATACCCAAAATGGCAATACCGCTGCTGCATACTGTTGTTTCCTGGATTCTCAAAAAAAGGGTGCATGATATTCAACTATTTATTAAATACCCTAACGAAGTACAGCGCGAACAACTGACTGCGCTACTACAAACCGCCAAAAATACTGAGGTAGGAAAACAATACGGTTTTAATGACATTCAAGGGTATGAAGATTTTGCAGAGCGTGTTCCTGTACAAACCTATGAGGAAATTGCGCCCATGATAGAACGTTCTCGAAAAGGGGAGCAAAATATCTTTTGGCCCACACCCATTAAATGGTACGCGAAATCGAGCGGTACAACCAATGCTAAAAGTAAATTTATTCCAATTTCAAATGAATCATTAGAAGACTGCCATTTTAAAGGCGGGAAAGACATGCTCAGCCTGTATTTTGCCAACTACGAAAATTCATCTGTGTTTCAGGGTAAAGCCCTTAGGCTGGGTGGCAGTAAGGCTTTGTACGAAGAAAATAATACGTATTTCGGCGATCTATCTGCCATTATGATCGATAATTTACCGCTTTGGGCAGAACTGGTTAGTGCGCCCAGTCAAAAAGTGTCTTTAATGGGTGAATGGGAAACTAAAATGGAAGCCATTGTAACAGAAACATTACGAGAGGATATTCGTAGTATGGCAGGTGTTCCTTCTTGGATGCTGGTCCTGTTGCAAAAGGTTCTGGAAGAAACGGGTAAAATGAATATTTTAGAAGTATGGCCCAATATGGAGGTTTATTTTCATGGAGGGGTAAACTTCTTACCGTACAAAGAACAATTTAAGGCCTTACTTCCAAGCGATTCGATAAATTACATTGAATTGTACAACGCCTCGGAGGGGTTTTTTGGTGTACAAGACCAGCTCAATAACGATGAGCTATTACTTATGCTAGATTATGGGATTTTTTATGAGTTTATCCCCATGAAAACCTATGGCACAAAAAATGAGCGTGTAATCCCACTTTCAGAAGTTGTGGTTGGAGAACAGTATGCCGTAATTATTAGCACCAATGCGGGGCTGTGGCGCTATAATATTGGTGATACCATTCGCTTTACATCTATTGCGCCCTATCGTTTTAAAATTACAGGAAGAACAAAACACTTTATCAATGTCTTTGGAGAGGAATTGGTCATTGAAAATGCCGATAAGGCTCTAGAGCTAATCTGTAAAAAACACCATGTACAAGTCGTAGATTATACTGCAGCACCCATTTTTATGACCGATAAAGAAAGAGGAGGACATGAATGGTTAATCGAATTTAAAACCCCACCCAAAGATGTTACTGCATTTGCACAAGATTTAGATATCATGTTGCAAGATATCAACTCAGACTACGAAGCCAAACGCTATAAAAACATGACCCTAATGCCATTAAAACTGCATGTAGCAAAGCCCAAAACGTTCTATAAATGGCTAAAGCAAAAAGGGAAAATAGGTGGGCAACATAAAGTGCCTCGACTATCCAATTCTAGAGAATATTTGGAGGAGTTGTTGGGGGTTTAAATCTTAAAGTTTCAAAAATATATTAAGTAGGAATCTGATTCACCCCTACTTTAAAAACACAAAGCAGTAGCATTTGAACACGACCGCTTTGTGTATGATTTATGTATTAACTGCGAAGTTTAATGAGATTCTCAAAGGCCAGGCCTAACAGTGTTGTAAACAGTGTAATGTGGATCATGATATTCATCCAATTTCCTGATGGAATATGAACCAGCACCAATGCTACAAACATGATAAAAGCTAAAAAAGCATAGGCATATTGTAGTTTTTTATTGGTAAGAACCAAAATACCGGCTACCAATTCAAAAAGTGCTAATAGCACACCCAAAACATAGGTTCCGCTGTCCCCTAAAAAGGCAAGACCGCTATCTTTGAGGAAGTCTGCCATATTTTGCAAACCAACACCGCCTAGAAATCCTTCAAAAAATTTCTCAAGACCACCCCAAACAAAGAGTAGACCGATACCAAGTCGAATTATTAAATTACTGTATTTCATTGTTTTATTATTTTATATTTTGTTTTTATGTTATGATGCGGGGCTGCAAACAGCAAACCCGTATGGACACAAAAAACACTGCATTTGCGCCACGTCACTCCCCAATATGTTCTAACTAAAAAAAACGCAGAAATACGTAAGTATGTAGGTTTAAAAGAAAAACAGACTTGGGGGTTTGTTCATCAACTAAGCTAGTAAAAAAAAGGTAAACTGTTAAGAAGCAGCCTTCAACTGGTTAAGTGCAACTACGCTAAGTTTGTTCTCAGCATAGCGTTTGGTTACTTTCAACGCAGTAGTGTTTGTGCCTGGAAGTTCAAACATAGCGTCGGTTAGTATCGCCTCACAAAGTGAACGCAAGCCACGAGCGCCTAAAGAATATTCTAGTGCTTGTTCTACGATATAATCAAGGGCTGTTGGTGTAAATGTTAATTCAATTTCGTCGAGTAAAAACAGCTGTTGATATTGCTTAATAAGTGCGTTTTTTGGTGTTACCAAAATAGCGCGAAGCGCCTCTTTATCAAGGGAGTTCATGTGTGTTAAGACAGGAAGTCGCCCAATAATTTCTGGAATAAGCCCAAAGTCTTTTAAATCCGATGGGTTGATATGCTTTAGCAAATCATCTGGGTCAATAACAGTGCGCTTTGCAGAAGTGCTGTACCCAACAGCCTGCATATTCATCCGCTTGGAAATATGACGTTCTATTCCATCAAAAGCACCACCTGCAATAAATAAGATATGTTCGGTGTTTATTTCTACAAACTTTTGATCAGGATGCTTACGACCGCCTTTTGGTGGCACGTTTACTACGGTACCTTCAAGCAGTTTCAACAAGGCTTGTTGAACGCCCTCACCAGAAACATCACGTGTAATAGAAGGGTTGTCACTCTTCCTTGCAATCTTATCAATCTCATCGATAAAAACAATGCCTCTTTCTGCCTTCTCTTGGTCATAATCTGCTGCCTGCAACAAGCGTGTAAGAATACTTTCTACGTCCTCGCCCACATATCCAGCCTCAGTAAGCACTGTTGCATCAACTATCGCAAGGGGGACTTGAAGCATTTTAGCAATTGTTTTAGCCAACAGGGTTTTTCCTGTACCTGTTTGTCCTGCAATAATAATATTGCTTTTTTGTAATTCTACCGTATTGTCAGAATCAGGTTGTTGCAGACGCTTGTAGTGGTTATATACTGCAACCGAAAGCACCTTTTTTGCACGTTCTTGTCCAATAACGTACTGATCTAAGAATTCCTTTATCTGCTTTGGCTTTTTAAGTAAAAAATCTATGGCAGCAGGAGTCGTTTCAATGTGTGTTTTTTCTTCTTGGATAATTCCAATAGCTTGGTCTACACATTGGTCACAAATATGCGCATCTAACCCCGCAACCAGCAATTTGGTTTCGGCTTTTTTACGTCCACAAAACGAACAACTTAATTCTTCCAATATATTAGCTTCTTATTAGTACTTCATCAATCATGCCATATGCTTTGGCTTCTGGAGCTTTCATCCAATAGTCACGATCTGAATCTTCGTGTACTTTATCATATGTTTGATTACTGTGCTTAGCAATAATATCATACAACTCCTTTTTCAACTTTAATATTTCACGTGCCGTGATTTCAATATCTGAAGCTTGACCTTGAGCACCGCCCAAAGGTTGGTGAATCATCACACGAGAGTGTGGCAAGCCCGAACGCTTTCCTGCTTGACCCGCACAAAGCAATACAGCTCCCATTGAGGCAGCAATTCCTGTACAAATAGTTGCTACTTCAGGTGCAATGAATTGCATGGTATCATAAATACCCAAACCTGCATAGACACTTCCACCCGGTGAATTGATATAAATCTGAATATCTTTATTTTTATCTGTACTCTCCAAAAACAACAACTGCGCTTGAATGATATTTGCTACGCTGTCATTAATAGCCGTGCCCAAAAAGATAATACGATCCATCATAAGCCGTGAAAAAACATCCATTTGAGCCACGTTAAGTTGACGTTCCTCAATAATATAGGGCGTTAAACTACTTACGATTTCATCATAATACATGGAGTTTATTCCGTGATGTTTGGTAGCGTATTTTTTAAATTCTTTTCCGTAATCCATAGCTTTGTGTTGACAGATAAATATAATAATTATTTTTTGGATGCCTCTTTTATAAAGGTGTCGTAATTTACTTTTTTGAGCTTTAAGTTTCCTTTTTCCAAAAATAGCTGACGCATTTTTTCGGTTAACACCTGATCCGAAATACGCTTTACTTCATCTTGATTCCCCAAGATTCGTTCAGCAATATCATTGAGTTCTTCTTCAGAGACATCATTACGACCAAACTGTGCCATTTGCTTTTGCAATAACTCTTTGGCAAATTGCTCGACTTCTTCACGAGTGATTTGAAGGTTATGCTCTTCAATAAGTTTAGCTTCAATAAGTTGATAACGCAACCCACGTTCCGATTTGGTGTATTCCGCTTCAGCTTCTTCAGCAGAAATAGGGTTTTCTCCTGCGGTTTGCATCCATTTTTTCAAGAAGGTGTCGGGAAGATTGAATTTGGTATTATTAATCAATACCTCTGTCATATCATTAACAAACTTTTGATTGGCTTGGGTTTCAAAATGTCCAGATGCATCTGCTTTTAACTTGTCTTTGCATTCAGTCACGCTCTTTACAGTATCCTTCCCGAAAACTTTGTCAAAAAATTCTTGATCTAATTCGGCCAATCCACGATCGTTACGTTCTTGCACGGTTAATAAAAGCTCTTGTGCTTTTTCGGGAAGTGTACCCATAATACGTTGCAATACATGATCTTCCTTGAATAATCCTTTAGTAGTTAGGGTTAAAACTTCACCAATTGTAGCATTTTTAAAAGCGGATAGAGCCTTCTTACTTTTTATTTCATCTGCTGAAAAAGTAGCGCTTTTATTTTCTTCCGAGCCATCAAAAGTAACTCCAACAGTAAATTCGGTGTTGTTTGACACTACCTCAGTGGGCGTGAGAGACCCGTATTGCTTTTGCAAACGATCGAGCTGATCAGCAACAAAGGCATCATCGGCTACAATTTCATAACGCGTTACAGCCTTTTTGTTTGGTAGTTTTACTGAAACGTTTGGTACTAATCCAAGCTCAAAATCAAAAGAAAAACTTTCAGCAGACCAATCCATTGTTTCAACAGGAACAGGAAGTGGATTTCCTAGAATGTCTAACTTTTCGTTGTTTAGATATTCGTTTAAAGAAGATTGAAGTGCTTTGTTAACCTCATCAACCAAAACGGCTTGCCCATATTGCTTCTTTATCACGCCCATAGGGATATTACCTTTTCTAAATCCAGGAATATCAGCACGTTTACGGTAATCGTTTAGTACTTTTTCTATTTGGGGAGCAATATCCTCTTGCTTGATTTCTACAGTTACAACCGCATTGAGGGCATCTACATCTTTTCGCGTTACATTCATTGTTATAATTTAATAGCTGGCAAAAGTAGGCTATTTTACAGGAAGGTCAAAGCCTAAAAGCGCGTACACCTATGCCAAGAAATCATGTATTACTTTGGTGAATCCTTCTGGATTTTCTGCATGGATCCAGTGCCCTGCTTGTGCAACACTTGCCATGGATGCGTTAGGGAAATACTGCTTGATTATAAGCGTATCGGTATCGGCTATGTAATCTGAGTTTTCTCCAGCAATAAAGAGTGTTTTCCCTTGAAAAGTTCCTTTAAAATTTGCTGCGCCAATTTCATCCAACTTTTCACTAAGCACCTCAATGTTGCATTTTAGGGTGAGAGTACGTTCTGGAGTCCATTTCATGTTTTTTAATAAAAACATCCGAACCCCAATATCCGAAACATAGGCTTGGAATAATGAATCTGCTTCTTTTCTAGCGGTGAGGGTTGTACGGTTTAGGTCAAGCATTCCCTCAATGATAGCGGCAAACTTACTTGCTACATCATATACTTTGGGTGCTATGTCAGCAACGATAAGTTGCGACACCCGATTTGGATATGTAAGAGCAAGCGTCATGGCCGTTTTACCACCCATAGAATGTCCCAAAACAACTGCCTCCTTAAGTGCATTTGCTTCCATATAAGTTACTATGTCTTCCGCAAGAAGTGCGTAACTAAATGATTCGCTGTGAAAACTTTTGCCGTGATTGCGCTGGTCTATTGCATGAACCTCATAAAACTGAGACCAATATTTAGCATGGGTTTGCCAATTGTCTGACATCCCCAAAAATCCATGGATTATAAGCAATGGATTTCCTGTGCCAAATACAGTACTATGAACTAAAGGTTTGATAATTTGGATATGTATTGATTAACAACGTTTTCAATCCCGTAATAAAGTGACTCACAAACAAGTGCATGCCCAATAGACACTTCCAGCAGGCCAGGCATATTTTGTGCAAAAAAGCGGATATTTTCTAAACTTAAATCATGACCTGCATTAAGTCCAAGCCCAATTTCTTGTGCTTTTGTTGCAGCAGTAATAAAAGGAGCAATAGCTTCTTTAGGTTTTTTAGGAAATAGGGCAGCGTACGACTCGGTGTAGAGTTCAATACGATCGGTCCCTGTTATTAAAGCAGCTTCGACCTGTGAAATATCAGGGTCTAAAAAAATTGAGGTGCGAATTCCATTGCGTTTAAATTCTTGAATTACCTCTTGTAAGAAAGAACGGTTTTTGACGGTATCCCATCCTGCAGATGAAGTGATCGCATCAGGAGCATCAGGAACAAGGGTTACTTGCGTAGGCTTTACCGAGCAAACAAGGTCAACAAATTTTGAGTTGGGGTTTCCTTCAACATTAAATTCGGTTGTGACCACTTCGGGAAGTTGCCTTACATCTTGATACGTAATGTGCCTTTCGTCAGGTCTTGGATGCACCGTTATTCCATGTGCACCAAAAGCTTGTATATCTTGGGCGACACTTAAAATATTAGGTTCATTTGCTCCCCTAGCATTTCGTAGGGTCGCTATTTTATTGATATTAACACTAAGCTTAACCATTGCAAATTTTGTACAAAAGTATAACATAATGGGGCTTTAACGATTTTGGTCTAACTTTGCAGTATGAAAGTAGCTTTATACAGTTTGGCTCATGATTCGGAAACACTTGATATTGCCTCTCAGATAATTCGTTTTTTTAACGAAAAAGAAATTGAGGTTCAGGTTGAAAAAGCTCTTTTAGGGCGTTTTTCTAACTTAGAGGCTACTCCTTTTCAAAGCCATACAGATATTGACTCAGAAACTGATGTGTTTTTTGCTGTTGGTGGCGACGGAACCGTTTTACGGGCGTTAAACTATGTGCGAGAATCTACCATTCCTGTAATAGGCATCAATACGGGGCGTTTAGGTTTTTTGGCTACAGTACAGCCTGATGAAATAAATGCTATATTAAATGACATTCTTAACAAAAACTACACGACCGAGGCACGTAGTATATTAGAAATCATAACAGATCCTCCGTTACCAGATTTAGCAGGCTTTCCTTTAGCGCTGAATGAAATTTCTGTTGCTAGAGAAAATACTACTTCCATGATTACCATTCACACGCAAGTAAATGGCGCATATTTAAATGTGTATTGGGCAGATGGTCTTGTTGTGGCAACACCTACAGGGTCTACTGGCTATTCCCTGAGTAGCGGTGGGCCTATTATTGCACCAGAAAGTAAAAGCTTGGTGTTAACACCCATTGCGCCTCATAACCTTAACGCACGTCCTTTGGTTGTTGCAGACGATGTAGAAATCGAAACCCATGTAGAAGGCCGGGGAGAAACTCACTTATTGTCATTAGATACACGTTTATTTTCTATTCCTATGAATACTAGTATCCGTATTCGAAAAGCATCGAAGCCGATAATTTTTATTCGCCCCAGTAAACATAGTTTCTTTGACACCTTGCGAAACAAGCTTTTGTGGGGGCAAGATAAACGCAACTAACAATAATCATATTATTTGTCAGTTATAGCATACACAATCTTGTATGAAACACATTTGGATTTGTTGTATTATATGGAACTTTGGAATGACACTGGGGTATGGACAGCGTCATGAAATAGGGATTATTCTTGGTGGGGTAAATTATATTGGAGAAGTTGGAAATACTCAATATTTTAATCCTAGGAATTTAGGTTATGGCATCATTTACAAACGCAACTTTACACAACGGCTTAGTTTACGCGCTCAGTATACTAGAGGGAAGTTCGGCGCTAATGACCGAAACGCTACAGACCTAGAGCGCCTAAATCGTAATTTTTCGTTTTCTAACTCCTACACTGCCATAGGAGTTGGTATTGAAGTAAATTATGTAACGCTCAAAATAGGGGAGTTTGATCTATCCTGGACGCCTTATCTACATGCTGGGATACAGCGTCTGGTAACAGATGATTTATTTTTTGCGCCTTTTGAAGATGACGCAAGGTCATCAGGTAACGCAATCACTATGAGTATTCCTTTTGGAGCGGGAGTCAAGTTTAATCTTGGCCAATTTTGGGTTTTAGCAGCAGAAGTACAACCTCAAATAACATTCTCAGACAATTTAGACGGAAGCTTTCCAAATGTAGACAAGCGGCCGGCTGCGCAAAAGTTTTCTACGAGTTTAAGTAGTGATTGGCTTGTTTTTACTGGGATTTCTATAACTTACGCCTTTGGCGATTTACCTTGTTGCCGAGAATAGCTATCATGAATACTAAAGAACTTAATTCTAATGAATTACCACAACATGTTGCCATTATTATGGATGGGAATGGTAGGTGGGCGCAAAAACAAGGAAAACTGCGTATCCGTGGACACGAAGCTGGCGCAGAAGCGGTGCGGAAAACTGTGGAATCGGCTGCAAAACTGGGAATTAAACACCTAACGCTATATGCTTTTTCAACTGAAAATTGGAGGCGACCAAAAACAGAAGTAACAACGCTTATGGGCTTGTTGGTGCGAAGCTTACGAAAGGAGCTTGAGCGAATGACTGAAAATAATATCCGTTTAGGTGCCATTGGTTCTTTGGAGCAATTACCTAAAAAAGTACAGCTCGAATTGAACGAGGTTATTCTAAAAACACAAGATAACACAGGAACTCACTTGACACTTGCTTTGAGCTATGGAGCCCGTGAAGAAATTAAACAGGCTGTTATTGAGATTAGCCAAAAAGTTAAAAATAATATAATTCCTGTTGAAAGTATTGATGAAACCATAATAAATAAGCATCTTTACACGCAAAATCTGCCTGATGTAGATTTGCTCATCCGCACAAGTGGAGAGGTCCGAATTAGTAATTTTCTGTTGTGGCAAATTGCATACGCTGAACTTTATTTTACTGATGAATTGTGGCCAGATTTTAATGAGCAATCATTACATAAGGCAATTTTAAGTTATCAAAAAAGAGAACGTCGATTTGGAAAAACAAGCGAACAACTTACATAACCGGCTCATTTACTGCTTCTTTTTGTGTGTTGCGTTAGTAAGCTCCCATCTTACTCAAGCACAAACAAATTCTTTTGACAAAGGAAGTATTTACCAGATTGGAGATATAAACGTTACAGGAGTTAAAAGCTTTAGCGCCCAAACAGTCGTTGCATATACTGGACTACAAAAAGGACAAAAAGTTCAAATTCCTGGTGAAGAAATTAGCGCTACCATCAACAAGTTATGGAAACTAGAACTTTTTAGTGATATTGAGTTTTTCATCACTAAAATTGAAGGCGATGTTGTTGACTTAGAACTCTACATTCAAGAACTTCCAACTCTTTCTGATTATACCATTAAAGGAATTAAAAAAGGGAAAATTGAGGATATTGTTAAGGATACAGAAATCAAAAAGGGTAAAAAACTCAGCAATAACTTTTTAGCTACTACCCAAAACTACATTGAAAATAAGTACAAAAAAGATGGCTTTTTAAACGCCAAAGTTACAATAGATACCAAAGTTGACACATCGGGGGTAAATAATCAAAAAATGCTTGTATCCCTTGACCGGGGTGATCGGGTTAAGGTTCGATCAATTTCTTTTAGCGGGAACGAGATTTTTAAAGATAAAAAACTTCGAAAAAAATTCAAAAGCACCAAACTCGAATTCCCTGGGCGTTTCTGGAAACGTTCAAAATATATTGAAGCTGACTTTGAAGAAGACTTAAAATCCATGATGGATTTTTATAAAGAAAAGGGATATCGTGATGCGCGTATAGTATTGGATACCGTTAAAATTGATGCAAATAAAATTGATATTGATATTGCGTTACAAGAAGGGAACAAATACTATTTTGGCGCTGTTGATTTTATTGGAAATTCTGTTTATAGCGATGTCCAACTTTCTCGAATTCTAGGAATAAAAGCAGGAGACTCATATAATGGTGTTTTATTGCGGAAACGCATTGCCGATCAAACCAAACCCGATGGTGAAGACCTTACGAACTTATACCAAAATAACGGCTATTTATTTTCAAGTATTAACCCTGTAGAAGTAAGTGCTGTAAACGATACTATTAATTTTGAAATTCGAATTACTGAGGGGAAGCCGGCATACTTTAATCGCATAACCGTTCGTGGTAATGACCGTACGAATGATCATGTTATCTTTAGAGAAATTCGTACCCGCCCTGGTGAAATCTACAGTAAAGATAAGGTTGTACGCTCTGTACGTGAACTAGGCCAGCTTGGCTTTTTTGACCCTGAACAAATCAGCCCTGACTTTAAAAATGTGGATCCCAATGCAGGAACAGTAGACATTGAATACAGTTTGGCAGAAAAAGGTGCTAGTCAAATTGAATTACAAGGTGGCTACGGAGGGGGTGGTTTTATTGGAACGCTTGGGCTGTCATTTAACAACTTCTCCATTCGAAACATTTTTAATAAAAAGGAATACAAGCCTGTTCCCATGGGTGATGGGCAACAGTTGTCGCTACGATTGCAAGCAAGTAGGTTTTACGAAACCTACAGTTTTTCATTCGCAGAGCCTTGGCTAGGCGGACAACAACCTGTTCGATTTTCTACGTCTATTTCGCAAACAACCCAATATCGATATAACTTTCAAACTGGACTTGCTGATAAAAATCAGTACTTTAAAATTAGAGGTATTAATTTTGGACTTGCAAAACGCCTTCAAGTCCCCGATGATTATTTTACATTATCACAAACCATTGGTTACCAGTTTTTTGATTTAAATAATTATTATACGGGGCTATTTACTTTTGGCGATGGAGTATCACACAATCTTTTTTATGCCATCGCACTATCTAGAAACAACACTTTTACAAACCCAATTTTCCCCGTGGGTGGTTCCTCGTTTTCAATAGGAGCAAAAGTGACATTCCCTTATTCCTTGTTTAATAATGTGGATTATGGTGATTTGGAGAATCAAACTGCGTTTCAAGATGCTAACGGCAATCCAGACCGAGAAAAAATTGATCAGGAAAAATTTAGATGGTTAGAATATTACAAACTTAATTTTGAGGGGAGTTGGTACACGCGCCTTGTAGATAAACTTATTCTAAAAACACATGCCGAGTTTGGTTTCTTAGGATCTTACAATCAAGACCGCGGCATTATCCCATTTGAGCGCTATTATCTTGGGGGTGACGGTCTTTCACAATACGCTCTTGATGGCAGAGAGACGGTGGCTTTAAGAGGGTATGAAAATCAATCGCTTTCAAATCAAGATGGTTCTACAATTTATAATAAGTTTTCGTTAGAGCTGCGCTATCCCATTACACTAAAGCCAAGTGCGTCTATTTTTGCACTATCTTTTTTAGAGGCTGGTAACGGCTTCAACAATTTTCGAGAATTTAATCCGTTTAATAGCAAACGCTCCGCAGGATTCGGAATTCGAATTTTTATGCCCGCTTTTGGTTTGTTAGGCATAGATTTTGGATATGGGTTTGATAGTGAGCTTCAAAACGACTTAAATCCTCACGGATGGGAAACACATTTTATCATTGGTCAACAGTTTTAAGAAAAAAACACGTGCGTGTTAGTTACTCCTTATTGATTGTATTTTTTGCCGCTAGTTCACTTAGTGCTCAAAAAAATGTGCGCATTGGTTTTTTAAATCTAGATAAGGTTTTAGAATCACATAAAGGCTATGCAGCATCTAGCCAAGAACTTGAAGGGAAGATCGCCGAATGGCGAAATGAAATTACTGAGCGGCAAAAATCGCTTGATGAACGCAGTAAGGCTCTTGAACTTGAACGTCCATTATTAACGGAAGAAATCATTGAAGAGCGTTCAGAAGACATAACATTTGACCAAGAAAAACTTGATCAATACATTGAACAACGTTTTGGCACAGAAGGAGATTGGATAAAGCAAAAGGTTTTATTGGCCCAGCCAGCTCAAGACGAGATCTTAACCGCTATACGAGAAGTTGCAGATGACAGAAAACTAGATTATGTATTTGACAGCACGGCAGACATTGTAATATTACATTCCGAAAAAAAATACGATATTAGCGACCTTGTAATCCGATATATTACGATAGAGGACAAGAAAAAAGCAAAAGAATTTTTGCTTAAAACCAAGAAAGAAGAGCGTCAGAATAGTAGCAATCCACAGTTGGAATCACGTCGTAAAGCACTTGAAAAACGAAAGGCAGAACGCCTACGTTTACTAGAAGAACGAAAAGTTGAAATAGAATTAAAAAAGAAAGAACGCGAAGAAGAACTTGCTCGTCGTAAAAAAGAACAAGCAGAAGCTTTAGAAAAACGTAAACAAGAACGCAAAGAAGAACTAGAGCGTCGTAAAAAAGAACTAGAAGAAAAACGCAAACAAACTAAATAATAAAAGTAATTTTCAATTAATCTTAATCAAATGAAATATATATCTACACTCGTTTTAACCCTTGCTTTAATCCTTAGCAGCGCAACATTTGCTCAAAGTAAAGTCGCTCATATTGACTTCCAAAAGTTAATAAGTGAAATGCCTAGCGTTTTGGCCGCACAGGAAGAAGTACAAAAACTAGAAAAGGACTACCAAACGGAAATTGAGGCTTCTATTAAAGAATATCAAACTAAGCTTCAAACGTATTCTGCTGAAGCAGAAACTCAAACTGATGTTACCAACCAAGCGCGTCAACAAGAATTAGCAGGCATGGAACAAAACATCCAACAATTTCGTCAAACAGCTTCTCAAGACATTCAAAAAAAACAAGCTGACCTCTTGCGTCCTATTATTGAAAATGCTCGTGCAAAAATTCAAGAAATAGCAAAAGGGCAAGGTTTTGACTATGTCCTTGATGCAAGTTTAGGCGGGTCTGTAATGATGGCTGAGGGAAAAGACCTCGAGCCAGACGTAAAGAAAGCTTTAGGTATTTAAAGCACACATTATATAAAATCTTAAAAACTGCTTCTATTCGAAGCAGTTTTTTTATTTTTAGGCATGCGCAACGTTCCCATTGGTATTTTTGATTCAGGAGTAGGAGGGCTTTCGGTTCTCAGAGCTTTGGCAGAAAAATTGCCCCATGAAAACTTTATATATGTCGCAGATCAGGCGTATACACCGTATGGAAAACGAAGCAAAGAAGAAATCATAAACCGTTCTGAGCGAATAACTGCATGGCTTATTAAACGACATTGCAAACTAATTGTAGTAGCCTGTAACACAGCAACTACTAATGCAATTAGTACGTTACGTGAAAACTTTCCCGTTTCTTTTGTAGGCATAGAACCCGCCATCAAGCCTGCGGCTTTAGGCAGTAAAACAGCTGTTGTTGGCGTACTTGCCACGCAAGGGACGCTCACAAGCGAACTTTTTCAAAACACCACAAACGACCACGCCAAAGACATCCAGGTTATTACCCAAGTAGGCAAGGGTCTGGTGCAATTGGTAGAAGCCGGTATGGCAGATAGTATAGAGGCAGAAATACAGCTTAAAAATGCCTTAAAACCTATGCTAAAACACCCCATTGATCATTTAGTTTTGGGCTGCACACACTACCCCTTTTTAATTCCTGCTTTAAAACGTGTGCTACCACAGTCCGTTCGGATTGTAGATTGTAGTGATGCTGTTGCTCGTCAAACAGAACGTTTGTTAAATGATACTGTTCTAAATAATTCTTCAAGTAGAAGCATCCAGTATTACAGTACTGCGCCACCCAATAAAACCCTTTGGAAATCTTTTGGTGTAGAAAATATTAAAATGATTCAAGTTTAATCTTTAAACCAACTAGCGTAAAGACTGTAATTTTTGGCAATACGCTCAATTTCACCAGAAATTAGCTCAGGCGAAGTGTCCTTAATTTTTTTGGCGGGTATTCCTCCATAAACCGACCCCGAGGGGACTATCGTGTTTTTGGAAACTACTGCCCCAGCTGCAATAATACTATTAGACTCAATTACTGCATCATCCATTATTATAGCGCCCATGCCCACCAAAACATTGTCGTGAATGGTACACCCGTGAACAATCGCATTATGACCTATAGAAACATTGTTTCCTATAGTGGTAGCAGATGTTTTATACGTAGCGTGGATAACTGCGCCATCTTGTATGTTTACCTGATTGCCGATTCGAATTGCATTTACATCACCTCGAATAACGGCTTGAAACCAAATCGAACAATCATTCCCCATAACAATATCTCCAATAAGCGTTGCGTTATCGGCAAAAAAACAATCTGATCCGTATTGGGGTGTATGACCTAATATAGTTTTTATAAGCATACTGCAAAATACAAAAATCATTAAGTGTGCATAGACACATGAGTGTGTTAATGTGTATTTTTGCATAAAAAGCGCATGAATCGTTTCCGTATACAACCATCCGATAATCCTGATTTACTCATTTTTGAAACAGAGACTCCTTTGGTAGAGCGTGCATATGCTTTTAATAATGTTGCGGAAGCACAGGAAGTGCCTTTAGCTCAGCAACTGTTTTATTTACCCTTCGTAAAGGCTGTTACACTTAACAGTACCCAACTTACATTAGAACGTTTTCCTATTGTAGAATGGAACGACGTACAAAACGAAGTACAGGAGCAACTCGAAAAATACCTGGCAGATGGAGGGGAAATTGTTAAAGAAAAAAAATCCGCACCTGCTAGTGTGTATGCCGAAAGCACGCCCAATCCTGCGGTGATGAAGTTTGTTGCGAATAAAAAGCTAGTCGATGAAAGCCTTGAGTTTACATCCATAGACACTACAAAAAGTGCCCCGCTAGCGCAGGCTTTATTCCATTTTCCTTTTGTAAAAGAGGTGTATATGGACGAAAATTTTGTTTCGATTACCAAGTATGAGATTACAACTTGGGAGGAAGTTGTACAACAAGTTCGCACCTTTATTCGTGAATATATCGCTGCAAAAAAACCAATTCTTGCGCCAGATTTTGTTTCGCCCACGCAAGAAAAAGAAGCGGCTGAAACCGCCGCAACATACAGTCCTACAGAACAAGAAATCGTTCGTATTCTAGATGAATACATAAAACCTGCTGTAGCTTCTGACGGAGGGAATATTGTGTTCCAATCGTTTGATGAAACCGCCAAAGCTGTACATGTGGTACTACAAGGCGCCTGTAGTGGGTGTCCTTCATCTACCTTTACCCTAAAGAATGGCATCGAAACCATGATGCGCGAAATGCTTCCTGGAAAAGTAGAGCAAGTCGTAGCAATAAACGGGTAAGCCCTTTTATTTTTCTAGTTAATTTATTTTGTGTCTTGGTTAAGCTAGGGTCAAATACTAGCACATTTCGCTAAAACTAATCCACCATCCTGCCTAAGGCGTCTTTTTTGGAAGGCGTAATTCGTACTGGTTTTATGTAGGTTGGTACAAATGCGTAATGATCGGTAAACTTTTGATTTACAAAAGCGGTATTTGCCAAAGTAATCATGGCGGTTGCTTTGGGGTGGGCATGGACAAAAGTCCAGTTTGGGTTTGCTGGCAGTATTACTTCCGTTTTTTTGGCAGCTGTACCTACAAAACAACAAGTTTCATGAACATGCTCATTAAAAGAGTCTGCCGTAAGTATATGTGCTTGGACAGAAGTAGATTCAACTCCTTCAGAAGTATAGGAAGCCGTGTATACCTCATCACGACGAGCATCTAATAAAGAAATTATCTTGGCATTTCCTAAAAACGGAAATGCAAGAACAGCAAGTGTGGGTAATGTTATAAGTGGAATATCTAGGGCAAAGCACAATCCTTTCGCGGCTACACTTCCAATACGCAATCCTGTAAACGATCCGGGTCCCTCACTTACCGAAATTGCAGCTAACTGACTTGGAATAATTCCTGCAGCCTCCAATACTTCACCGATAAAGACATGTAATTTGGCAGCATGTGAAAAGCCTTCGCCCAATTCTACTCGATGGGCTAATAATGCTTGATTTTCACTAAGCGCAACAGAACATTGTTCGGTTGAAGTTTCTAAATGTAGCAGGTATGCCATGGGGCAAAAATACTACTTTAGAGGCTTAGTGGTATTCCAAAATAAAATTCTAAAATTTTAACGCGAAAAATGGCGTCAAATTTTGCTTGTAGTTCTGTAGAAACAGCAACATCATAGCGCTGTTTGGTCTGTGAAAACTCTAAGGAAGTGGAAGCGCCTAAAGAAAATCGTTCTAAAGCATATTCATAAGCTTGTTTTCTAGCTTCTGTTGTTTTTTGTGCGGCTTTGTAACTTTCTAAAGCGCCACGAGCATCAGCATACGATTGATAAATGGTGCGTTCCAAGTCTTGCTTTTGCTGGGTAAGTAACGTTGATGAGCGTTCTACACCAACTTTACTGCGCCGAACATTGTTCTTGACCGACAGGCCATTGAGTACGGGAATGCGTAAGCTTACACCAAAATTATGCCCATCGTTTAGTCGAAGTTGGTCGCTTAAAGACATGTGTGATGCAATCGCTGTTTCTGGTTGAGGTGTGACCACCAATTGCCCAGTTTCAGCAACTGTCCCAATAGGTATATCATTAAAGTTTCCTGTTGCTTCCAGTCTGTCGGCATATGAAACCCGAGAGCTGTAACTATAGTATCCCGATAAGCTTGGCTGATAGGCGGATTTCGCAATTTTTAAATTTGCCTCAGCAATATCTACATTGGTTTTAGCCAATAAAATATCATTTCGGCTAGAGACAGCCTTTTCAAATAACTCTTTTGCACTTTTGTCTAAAATAAGCGATGAAACCATGTCATAGTCTACATCAGCGATAAAAAACTGCTCATAATCAGATATAAGTAACAATTGTGCTAATGAAATCCGGGCAATTTCAACATTATTTTGTGCTGTAACTACTTGTTGCTCTTGCGCGGCAAGGTTCGCCTCTAATTCGTAGCGCTCTCCATCAGGGATGACACCCGCATCTACCATAGCTTGGGCTTCATTTAGTTCAGATTGCGTAACCAGTAGCTGGGCTTTTTGTATGGCAAGATTTTCCTTGCCAAAAACCACTTGTAAATACGCATTCACAACAAGTAACTGAACATCATCTTTCATGTCTTCAAGTTGATACTTACGGGCTAGGATGCCAAGATTGGCACTCATAAGCTGGTAAACATTACGTTTTCCGTTATAAAGGGTAACGCCTAAATCTACAGAACCGCTCGAAAATTGATTGGTCATGTCTTCAAATACATTGGTCGTTAAGTTCCGGTTAAGGCCTACATTCCAAGAATGGCCTAAGGATACGTTTAGTGATGGTAAAAAGTTCCCAACGGCTTGGCTTTTATAGCTTTCTGCATCTAGAACATCCAAATAGGCTTGTCGAATTTGAACGCTGTTTTTTACTGCGTGAGTAACTGCAGCGTCAAGTGTCCATGGAACAATACGTGCATCTTGCTGCCCTAGGGCAACTCCGAGAGTAAATAATAGTACAGTTATTAATAAACTACGCATCATCTTCTTCTTTATTGTTATTCTCACGTTCTTCGGTACGGTTCCAAACTTTAACATCATCTTCTTCTGAAACACCCTCCAAAATCTCTACATTAACCCCGTCAGAAATACCAAGTTTTACATCACGTCGCTCAAATTCTTGATCGGAAAGCATGACTTCAACATAAGGGTCCTGAGTTTTACGATCAAACTGAATCAAAGCCTCACGCAATGCCAATACAGCTTCCTTACGCTCAAGAACTATAGCCGCATTTGCACTATAACCAGCACGTACAAATATGCTGTCATTTAATGCTAAATCTGCTTCAATTTTGAATTGAACAGCTCCTTGTTCTTCTGTGCCTTTTGGCGCAATAAATTTTAAGGATGCACTTAGTTCTTGGTCTTCAATAGCCCCTAAGCTTACTTTCAGGCTTGTACCCACTTTTAAAGACGCTACTTCTGCTTCATCCACTTTTCCTTCAAAAATCATTTTGTTCAAGTCGGCAATAGAAGCTATGGTAGTTCCAGCGTTAAAACTATTGGATTCAATAACCTGATCGCCTTCCTTTACAGGTATTTCCAATACAGTTCCTGAAACAGTAGCCCTAATATCCGTGTTTGCCGATTTAGATCCACCTATAGACCCTTCTTTGATAATCTTTAAGTCACTTTCTGCATTGAGCACATCTTGTTTGGCTTGATTGTATTGCAATTCAATAGAAAGAAATTCGGCACTTGCAATAATCCCTTTTTCAAACAATTTTTGATTTCGAATAAAATCTTTTTTTAGGGTATTTAAAGCGATTTGAGTTTTCTTAAGGCGTCCTTGGGCTGCATTTAAGTTTTGTTCATTAGGAACGACTTTGATTCGAGCGATAAGATCTCCCAGACTGACTTGATTGCCTTCTTCGACAAAAATTGACTCGATAATACCCCCAATTTGAGGTTTTACTTCAACTTCATCTTCTGGAACAACCTTGCCCGTCACTACGGTTTCTTTTTCTATTGTGGTTTTAAATAATTGTTCCGTTTTATAGGTAATGGCTGATTTGCTATTGGTTTTTACAAAGTAGGTGGCAGAAAAAAGCAAGCCTAAAACAAAAAGGCCGATAATAAAATATTTGGTGATTTTCATAGGTTTAGTGTTACATTATTATTCTTCTCGAAGTGCGTCAATCGGTTTGATGCTAACGGCGCGTTGTGCAGGAATTAGCCCAATAAGGGTGCCCAAACCTACCATTAGCCCTAGTGCTCCAAAAATAAATTTTATTGGCACTGTTGGATTTGTATAAGGAATAGAGCTTCCCTCTGCTGTTATAACGTTGATAATTGCCAAAACAAATGACCCTAATATAATTCCTAAAATTCCGGCAATAAGTGTTAAAAACACCGATTCTATGATGATTTGCATTCGGACTTCACTAGGAGTAGCACCAAGGGCACGTCGAATTCCCAACTCTTTGGTACGCTCTCTTACAGAAATCAATAAAATATTTCCAATGCCAATTACACCTGCCAAAATAGTAGCAATACCAACAACCAATGACAAAATATTCATTCCGCTAGAAAAGCCTTTAATTTTATTAAAAACTTCCCCCAAATTAAAACTACCAAAAGCACGTGCGTCGTCGGGGTGTACGCGATGTTTAACTTTTAATGCCGTTTTGATGTCTTCCTCAACCAATATCACATTTGCATTGTCATAAGCAGCCATAGCAAACCAATCAACATTCTGCCCGGTATTGTATAAAATTTTAAAGGTTGAAAAGGGAATAAAAATATCGCTATCGCTTTCAAATCCACCACCAGGAGTAAACTTATGAACTCCAACAACCTGAAAATAGACGTTATTAATTTGGATAAATGCGCCTATAGGATCTTCCTTTTTTTCAAAAAGCTCTGCTTGCGTACGCTCTCCTATCACACATACCTTTCGCTGTTGATCAATATCCGCTTGATTAATAAACCGACCACCATCATAGATGTTTTTTGAAGCAATCTTAACTAAGATAGGAAAGTCACCATATAAGGCGTAATTATTGCTTTTGGACCCTCTTTTAATTAAAGGCGCTTGATCCCCAAAAACCCCTTGAGCTACTCGTGGGGCTATGTATTGAAGTTCTGGAATATGGTGCATTAAATACGCTTGATCGTCGAGCTTGAGTTGCATAGGGCGTCCTGTTCTAAACCCAGCATATGGAATACTTGTTCGTTGTGCCCACACAAATAAGCTGTTTATGGCAACCTCCTCAAATTGGCGTTCAAATCCATTATCCAATCCTTTTGAAGCACCTGAAAGCGTGATATAAATAAAGATCCCCCACAATACGCCAATTACAGTAACCACTGTGCGTAACTTATTTTTTTGGATGGATCCAAAAATTTCTTGCCAGGTATCTCGATCAAAAAGAGTTCTAAACATCATTCGTCTCTTAAGGCAATTATAGGTTTTATTTTAGATGCTCGACGGGCTGGGATGTAGCCTGCCAATGCACCAAAAACAATCAAGACCAATGTTGCGCCAATGGCAGTATTGGTACTTATATATGGGTTTATAATAAAAAATTCTTCTAAGGAATCTCCAATTAAGGCCAGTGTACCAACACCCGCTAAAAGACCAGCATAGCCGGCCATGGTTGTAATAAAAACCGATTCATGAAGAATCATTCCAACTACGGCTTTGGGTGTAGCCCCAATCGCTTTTCGTATGCCCAATTCTTTAGTACGTTCTTTTACAACGTACACCATAATATTTGAAATGCCAATAATTCCTGCTAGTAAGGTGCCTAGACCAACAAAGCTGACAATCAGTTGCAATATACTCGCAAATTGTTGGGTCTCTTTCAAGTCAGTAGCAACATTACGCATATAGATTCCGCTTCGGTCGTTAGCGGCTACAACGTGCTTTTTACGCATAAAGGCACTCAATTTCTTTTCGAATGCTAGAGCACCTGCATGCCCAAGTTCAGGTCGAAATGCCACAATAATTTGATCAACCCTATCGTTACTTTTTTCAAGTTGCTGTCGGGTAGTGTATGAGATATAAATTAGACGTTCTTCATTATCGCCACCCTCATCTTCAAAAACACCAACAACCTTAAAAGACACCCCGCTTATGTCGATGTTTTGCCCCAAAGCGGAACGATTACCAAATAAATCCTTTTCTACCAATCGCCCAATGGTAGCATACTTTGTTTTTTTAATAATATCATTTTGGTTTATATACCGACCCTTAGTAATTATACTTTTTTCTGCAAATTGGTGTCCAGGAGCAACTCCTCTGATTGTGTAATTATTACTTTCTTTTCCGTGTTTAACTAAGGCACCCCGGCTAATCCGTGGTGTCATATATTGAATAAAAAAAGCGAAGTTTTGCTGTATGTCTGTTAAGTCATCATTCCTAAAAATAATACGCCGCTTTGCTTTAAAACCTCTGTACGGTTTTTCGGTTAATCCTGGATATAGCCAAAGCGTGTTTGTTGAGTCATCTAAGAAAAATGTTTCAAAAGAATTTTTGAGTCCGTTGCCAAAGCCAAAAAGGAGTACGAAAATAAAAATGCCCATAGCCACAGTGAAGCCCGATAAAGCTGTGCGCAATTTATTTTTGCGCAGGGTGTAAAACATTTCTTGCCATCGATCTCTACTCCACATGCTGAATGGCTTTTACTTGCTTTACTTTTTCATCAGTAACAATAACACCATCGCGTAAATGCACGATTCGCTTACACATTTTGGCAATATCTTCTTCGTGTGTTACAATAAGCAAAGTAATTCCTTGATCGTTAATGGTTTGTAGAACGTCCATCAATTCATACGATGTTTTGGAGTCTAATGCACCTGTTGGTTCATCAGCAAGTATTACTTTGGGTTCGGAAACCAAGGCACGTGCAATTGCCACACGTTGTTTTTGACCTCCCGATAATTCGTTTGGGTGATGCGATGCCCAAGGACCAAGCCCTACCTGCTCTAAAAACTTTTGCGCTCGAGCTATTCGTTCCTTTCGTGCAACTTTCTGATAGTACAATGGAAGCATCACATTTTCTAGTGCTGTCTTGTAAGAAATCAAATTGAAGGATTGGAAAACAAAGCCCAAAAACTTATTTCTATAAACGGCGGCTTTGGTTTCGTCTAGGTCTTTGATTGTTGCACCATCTAAATTATATGTTCCCTGATCAGCGACATCAAGCATCCCTAAAATATTTAATAAGGTAGACTTCCCAGAGCCTGAAGAACCCATTATGGCAACCATCTCGCCAGCTGCTACATCAAAGTTTATCCCTTTAAGAACATGAAGTGAATTTTGGCCCATCGCATAGGACTTATGTAAATCGGCGATTTTTATCATAACAAGACTGTTTTGGGTATATCACATTACTCATTAACGAACAGAGTACGAATATGTTACAAAGTTATTATTTTTTGTAAAACAGGCGGTAAACGGCATAGCCCACAACCCCTACCAAAATATATGGAACAACCATAAGGTATATAATTCCATCGTTTAAGCTTTTAGCAGTTTCGGCATTGGCGCCAGTTTCTAACACAGCACGACACATGGCGCATTGGACATTTGCCAATCCTAAAAATAGTTTTAGTTGTAGCATGTTATCCGTAATAAGGGGCAATCATTAAATACACAACAACTCCAGTAACCGCTACATATAACCATATGGGAAAAGTGATTCGAGATAGACGTTTGTGTGCTTCGAAATTACGTAATGCCGCATGTTTGTAGGTAAACAAAACAAGCGGAATTAACGCAATAGAAAGTACGATGTGGGTTATTAAAATAAAAAAATATGCATAACGCAACAAGCCTTCACCTCCAAATGGAGTGGAATCAGAAGTAAGGTGGTATGCTATATACATAAGCAGAAATAGCAAGGACAAAAAGATATTTACCTTCATCAGGCGTTCATGTACCTTTCTGTTTCCACGTTTAATTTGCAGCACTGCAACAATAAGAAGTATGGCTGTGATGCCGTTAATGGTGGCATATATAGGCGGAAGCATTGACAGCGATGCAGTATTGGGTATTCGTATGGTAAATAAAATTGCTACAACGATTGGAATTACAATAGAAACCGCTACAATAATAGCGTTGTAAGTTTTTAGCGATTTAGTATTCATAGTCAAGTAATTTTTTTATGTCTTCTAAGATCATATCCGTTCCTTGGATTGTAAGTTCATCTTCTGAAATCCCAAGGTAGTACACAATAGGATTACCAAAACGATCCGTCCTTGAACGAAGATAGCCTTTTTGGTCTACTAAGGCAAAATAGCCTTGATGCTCAAAACCACCAGCAACATTCGGATTGATTCCTGCAAAAATATTAAACCCGCTATTCGCTAAGGAATAAATAGCAGAACGGTCGCCCGTTAAAAAGTGCCAGTTTTGACTAAAAACTTCCATGTTTTCAGCATAACGTTTAAGTTGTTTTGGTGTGTCCTTTTCAGGATCAATAGTAAATGATGCAATGCCAAAGTCATCACGATTTCCAAAGGCCAACTCCAGACGCTTCATGTTCGCGTTCATAATTGGGCAAATGGTAGGGCATGTGGTAAAGAAAAACTCAACAACGTATACTTTTCCTAAATAATCTTCATTTGAAATAATACGATTATCTTGATTTGTAAACACAAAGTCGGGAACTCTTTTGTTCTCACCGTCGAGTGCTATATATGCCAAAGGCAATGGGCTACTCAATCTATTAGAATCTATAACGCTGGAATCTTGAAAACGAAGAATAATTCGGGGTACAAATAGAATACCAAATACCAAAATGATAAAAGATACAGCGATATAAGAATAACGGCGCATGGGCTATGGCTTGCGTTGGTTGTATTTTTTTAAGGCCAAACGGTATTCAGCCAAAATAACTTTGACATCGTCTACCATATTGTTGTTTATATCTGCAACAGAGCGAGCGTCATAGCCTTCAAATCCATCATCGTCACGACCGCGAAGGTTTCCGTCTCGATCGACTATAAAAACATAGGGGCTAGATAGGTTTTTATCGAGGTTCAACGGAAGGTTAAGGCTGTTAAAGAGGTCTTTAAGTTGCTGTGGGTTTAAAAACACAAATGTCCAGCGTTCCATATCAGTTCCAGTAGTACCACCAAGTTCAGCCTTTAGGGCTGCTGCTTGTACTTCAGTTCCTTCTGGCAAGGCTATTAAAAACTGAAAATCGGTAAACTGATAAAAGCGTTTGTATATTTTTTGATTGAGGTTTAACGCCAAGGCTTTTTTATCGTTTAAGCTATTGCCAAGAAAACCAAGTACTGTAATTCTATCTTTGAATTGAGCTTCGGAATAAGCGCCTATTTCATCAATGTTTTGAGTGAGCACAGGAAGCTTGGCAAAATGGTTTACACCAGATGCGAAAAATAAATACACAACTAGCGGAAAAACAAAAAGTATAGCTAGAACAATGTATTTTTTCATAAAATATTTTCTAGAAATTCCAACTTAAAAACCCATTAAACATTACGTCATATATATAGTCCGCTTCAATGAGGAGAATAAACATAAGGTATGGTATTAAGATAAGTAAAGGCAACACAATAGATGATGTAAAGCTGCGCTTTTCATCACGTAAGTGCATAAAGTCCCAAGCAATATAATACGCCTTAACAAGAGTTAAGATGATGAATATCCAGTTGAGTCCTTTCATGCCCATGATAGGGGCTAGTAAAATAGGTGGCTTAATAATTCCAAGAGCAACTTCAACAGCTGTTACTATAGAAAGGAAAATTAGAACCCCCCAAATTTTTTGAATGTTTGACTTAAAGGTTACAAGCCCGCGAAAAATTGAAAGTTTATGTGCCATATTAAACGAGATAGAAAAATGTAAATACAAATACCCAAACGAGGTCTACAAAGTGCCAGTACAAGCCTACTTTTTCAACCATTTCATAATGTCCCCTACGTTCGTAGGTACCTAATAAAACATTAAAAAATATAATGCCATTAATGACAACTCCAGAAAATACGTGAAAGCCGTGGAATCCTGTAATAAAGAAAAAGAAATCAGCAAAAAGACGGTTGCCATATTCATTGCGTATAAGATTTGCTCCTTCTACTACGTACACGGCCTGTGCAACTTTTGATTCTGATGCAGCACGGTCAAGTATTATTTTATGCCCAGTTTCAGCATCAATCATTTCTGTTTTGATGCGTAAGTCAGCATTTGCTAAAAACCCTTGTTGCACCTCAGCTACAGTGAAAGATGGCAAGGAAGACTCTTTAACAAACCAAATACCCTTGTCTGAAGTGTTTTGAGTACGATCTGTAGGTTGTGTTGTAGCGAAATCTTCTAAAGCGATACGCTTGCCTGAATCCGCAGAAACAAATTGTAAAATTTGTCCACCACGTGTTTCAACAGCGCCATATTCTCCTTTAATAAAATTTTTCCACTCCCAAGCTTGTGAGCCAACAAACACGGCGCCTCCAATAATAGTAAGAAACATATAAACAGCTACCTTACTCTTGTCCATTTTGTGCCCAGCATCTACAGCCAGAACCATAGTAACAGATGAAAAAATAAGAATAAATGTCATTAAAGCCACATAGTACATCGGAGCATTCACGCCATGTAAAAATGGAAAGTGATGAAATACTTCATCAGCAATTGGCCATGAGTCAATATTTTTAAAACGGGAAAATCCGTAAGCGACTAGAAAACCTGAAAAGGTTAACGCATCAGAAACGATGAAAAACCACATCATCATTTTCCCATAGCTAGCTTTCAAAGGTGCATTTCCACCACCCCAAGTTTGGTTATCTACTCCAGTATTTGCAACTGTTGAACTCATAAAATAGGTTTATTAAAATTTTGACAAAAATAATGATTTTCTTTAGGTAAAGAAATTAAAAAACAAAAATAGTAATAGCCATAAAATATCCACAAAATGCCAATAAGTCGCTGATAATTCAAGACCTATCATATTATTAGGATTATATTTTTGTTTAAAATGATTATAAATAACTACCAGTAAGACAATTAAACCAACTAAAACGTGAAGGATGTGCCAAAAAGCTATAACAT